>JBDGZZ010000069.1:0-16031 GCA_039588335.1 Gemmatimonadota bacterium
CGGGAAACTTCTCCAACGCCAGAGGGATCATACGAACCACGTCGGCATTTGCTTGTTCGACCGTCACGCCGGGGCGAAGTCGGGCGATGGCCGGGTAGCTGAGGTCCCCAAATACGGCGACCCGCGATCGGTCGAATTGGTAGGGCAGGTATACCGCCGGGTCGATCTGGAAAAAGTCGAACCCGGGCGGCGTCACCCCAATGATCTCTCGCGATCGCCCGTCGACCATCAGCGCTCGCCCAATGATGTCACTATCCCCGCCGAAGCGGAGCCGCCAGTACCCATGGCTCAGCATGATTGTCGGCGCCGCCTCCGGTGTATCGTCTTGTGGAGTGAAGAACCTGCCAAGAATCGGGGCGACCCTCAGCAGAGGCAGCGTTCCGTCGGTGACGAGCAAGGCCGTAACCCGTTCCGGTCGGTTCAACCCGGTCACCGATACCTGGGTGTTGTTCCATATCCCGATGTCTTCGAATACCCGGGATTCTTCCCGATATGTGAAGTAGGTGGCCGCTGATTGGGGTAGCCAGCCGCCGACTCCCCAGCCGGGCGCGCTGTGCCATACGCCGACCAACTTCTCGGGTTCCTCAAACTGCAGGGGCCGCAGCAAGACACCGTTCACCACGCTGAAGACCGCTGTTGTTGCCCCGATTCCAAGGGCAAGCGTCAGGATGGTCAATGCGGCGAATGCCGGGCTCTTTCGTAGACGTCTGAATGCGAACTTGACGTCTTGTATCGCCGACGCGATCATCGCATTCCTTCCTGCTCCGTGTCCGGCGGAATTGGCCACTGGGGGTTGTTTGTTTCTTGCGAAAAAGCGCTCGATAGCGAATCCGGTGGACAGCTTTAGCACCGCGAGCCAATAGGGTGTTTGCATCCGGCTGGGACGATCAACGCGGCTCGAAGGAGACGCGTATTCCTCTTCGAGGTCGCCGAGCAATCCCTCTCGGACGTCCCGATCCCGAATAGCGAGGCGCAGGAGAAACCGCGAGACCGTGGAACGGAGGCCGGATGGTTCACGCATTGCGGTTCCGCTGCTCAGCTCTCATCCAGCAGCGACTCGTGCCCGACCCAGAGATTCCTGAAAGCACGGCCGGATGCCTTGAGCGCCTCACGGCCCGCGTCAGTCAGAACGAAATACCGCTTGGCCCTACCGCCGCGTTGGGGATTGGGATCGCCCATGCGAGCCATTAGGTACCGCTTGCGAATCAACCGTTCGAGAGTGATGTAGGCCGCGCTGCGTGATACTCTGCGGCCGGTTCGATCCTCCAACTCGGCCCGGATCGACATGCCGTAGGCTCCGTCGCCCAGGCGGAGGATCGCGAGGAGTACCATGTGTTCGAACTCACCGAGAAAGCTTGTCTTGTTCATGTGTAATTATGTAGACAATTGTTGTGTCAACAGTATAATTGTGTTGACAAAAGCTGTCAACTCCATAATCGTCCTTGACGTCTGTATACCATCTTGTATACAATTCGTCGTGATGCTGACTCTCACGATCGACCGCAATCTCGCAGAGCCGGTCTACGAACAGGTCGCTAGCCAGCTGCGGCAACTGGTCGCCTCTGGGGCTCTCGGCCCG
Organism: Gemmatimonadota bacterium; assembly: GCA_039588335.1. Lineage (GTDB taxonomy): Bacteria > Gemmatimonadota > Gemmatimonadetes > Gemmatimonadales > GWC2-71-9. Next base: position 1,580 of record JBDGZZ010000069.1, read on the forward strand.
GTGACGACTCTCCCGTCGGTGCGTGAGCTCGCGCGGGATCTCGGCGTGAACCTGAACACAATCGCGCGGGCGTACCGGCTGTTGGAAACCGAGGGTTTCCTCGTCATCCGCGATCGGGCCGGCGTCACGGTTGCAGCGCCGGCCCAGGACATCGAGCACTCCGTACGAGCCAGGTTGCTCGATCAGATGCGGGCCACGCTCGCACGCCTGCGGCAGGCGGGCATGGATACCGAGGAATTGTTGGCGATCATGCGGCGCGAAGTGCTGGCCATGGACGGCGGCAGTAAGGAGAATGACGATGAGTGAAGCGACGGTTATCAACCTGTTCCTAGTAGGCCGGGTGCTGTTGGTAGGTGGGATCCTCCTCATTCTCCCGCGTTTCATGCGCAAGGGTTTGCTGTTCGGGGCGTACGTCGGCGAGGCGATGGCCGATGAGGATGCGGCGCAGGACTTATTGGGTAACTGGAACCGCGGCTGTTTACTGGTGATGGCGTCGGCGCTCCTGGTCGGACTGGGGATCAGCGTGGCGGGCCATCCTGTTACCGGGAACCTGACCGGCACCGGAGTGCTGCTACTGGGTGCGCTGGTGCTCTATCTCCGAGTTTACTCCAGGGCCCGAGCACTGGCGCCGCCGGTCGCCGCCCAACAGGCCGCGAAGGCCAGCGCCCCGCTCGTTGGCGGCGAGCCGACGCGAACGAGCTTTGCCAAAGTAGCGCTGGGATTTTGCATCCTTGCCTCTCTCGCAGCCTACGCTTACGCAGTTGTCAGCTATAAGGGCATGACCGGCTCTGTGTCGAGTCTCGACAGTCCTCGGTCTGACATGCCCTTTTTCACGATCATTTTCGTACCGAGCTTGAACTTGATGCTCAGCCCCATCCTGGCTCTGATGGCGCTGCTCACCGCGAACGCGAAACGTTCGGTTCGCGGTGGATCCGGGGGTGGATCGGTTGAAGCACAGAACGCTTTCCGCGCCACCATGACCAACTTACTGAGTTGGGCAGCTCTCCTTGTCTGTGCGTTCTTGACGCTTCTGTCAGTGCAGGTGGTTCGCATCGGAGTCTCTGACGTCAGATCGTTGGGAGCGGTAACCTTGTTGCTGGCGGGTGTCGTGATCCTATTTCTATTCGGCAATCTGATTAGGATCGTGAAGCGGTACGGACAGGGAGGTGCACTGTTGGAAAGGGGCACCGTAGAAGCACCCTTGACCAACGGTCTCGCCGACAACACCCATTGGGTCTGGGGACTCTTCTACGTCGATAGGGACGATCCGTCGATCATGGTGGAGAAGCGCTTCGGTATCGGCTATGCACTCAACTGGGGCAACCGTACAGCCGTTCTGATAGTGGCGGCCTTTGTCGTGCTGTGCCTCAGTTTGACCACGGTCGCCCTGCTCGGAACATTGATCGGAGGCGGATAACCCTAAAGGTTCCACCAGAAACCTGGCCGACTCCCCGAGAAGACCCTACCTTAGTTCCTGGTACCAGAACGCCACATGACTTGACTGAGAGTGTCACCACTCATTGGGAGCCTTCACCAATGAAGAACCTCTTTCTCCTCCTCGTATTGACATGCGTTTCATGTGCCCCTAAGAGCAGTGAAGTAATACGCTGGGAACAGCAAGCCGAGAATGTCACGATCATTCGAGACGACTGGGGTATTCCACACATATATGGAAAGACCGATGCCGATGCCGTCTTTGGGCTGGTGTACGCTCAGGCCGAGGACGACTTCAATCGGGTAGAGATGAACTACATCAACGCCATGGGACGCTTGGCGGAAGCCGAGGGAGAATCACAGCTCTATCGTGACTTGCGCATGAAGCTCTTCATCGATCCGGAGGAGATGAAGGACCTCTACGACGAGAGCCCGGAATGGATGAAGCAGTTGATGGATGCGTTTGCTGACGGGTTGAACTACTACCTCCACAATAATCCACAAGTTACGCCGCGGGTAATCACGCATTTTGAGCCGTGGATGGCTCTGACATTCACCGAAGGGAGCATCGGCGGAGACATCGAGAGAGTCTCGCTCGGTCGATTGGAGAGTTTCTACGGGGATCGTTCCCAAAGCCAGCTTGCGTTCGAGGCAAGTGACCTCCTCGAGGAACCTCGAGGGTCGAACGGTATTGCCGTTGCGCCATCAAACACTGCCGCCGGCAATTCTCTCTTCCTGATCAATCCGCACACATCCTTCTTCTTCCGAGCCGAAGTGCACGTGGTCAGCGAAGAAGGCCTGAATGCATACGGTGCCGTAACATGGGGCCAGATCTTCGTGTACCAAGGGTTCAACGACCGGCTTGGCTGGATGCACACGTCCACCGGTTCGGACTTCCTCGACGAATACCTGGAAACGATCGTCGAAAAGGAAGATGGCTTCTACTACAGGTACGGAGATGAAGAGAGGCAGTTGACGGCAAAGCAAATCACGTTGCCCTACAGGACCGATTCCGGAATGGCCGAGAGGGAGCTAACGGTCTACTACAGTCATCACGGCCCCATAGTCCGTGAAGTGGACGGCAATTGGGTGGCTGTCAAGTTGATGCAAGAGCCAATCAAGGCCCTGACCCAATCCTATATGCGTACAAAGGCAAGGGATTATCAGGCCTTCTACAAAACGATGGAGTTGAACACCAACTCTTCCAACAACACGGTGTATGCGGACGCAGACGGCAACATCGCGTATTTCCACGGCAACTTCATTCCCCGGCGCGACACGCGATTCAATTGGAGCCAGCCGGTGGACGGCAGTGATCCGGCAACGGAATGGCAGGGCCTGCACGCCGTGGACGAGATACCCCACTTGTTGAACCCGCCGAACGGCTGGATCCAAAACACGAACAACTGGCCGTATTCGGCGGCGGGGGAGCACAGCCCGCGGCAAAGCGATTACCCCGGTTACATGGCGAGGTACGGCGAAAATTTCAGGGGAATCCATGCGATCAGGGTACTGGAGAACAAGACTGATTTTACCTTGGCGACCTTGATGGAGGCTGCGTACGACAGCTATCTGCCGGCCTTTGAAGCCATCATCCCGTCTTTGGTCAGAGCTTACGACAGAACGTCAAACTCGAATCCACTCAAGGTAGAGTTGGCCGAGCAGATGGAGTTGCTGCGGGCGTGGGACTTACGGTTTTCGGTCGAATCCGTTCCAACGGCGCTCGCGATCTTCTGGGCCCAGGAACTGATGCGACAGGTAGGCGCTGATGCACGAGCGGCGGGCGTCTCTGTCTACGACTACATGGCGGATCGAGCCGCGGCAGCCCAGCAGCTCGAGGCCTTGTCTGCCGCGTCCGACAAGCTGGAGGGTGACTTCGGTAGTTGGCGAACCCCGTGGGGTGAGATAAACCGGTTCCAGCGTCTCACCGCGGACATCGTTCATCCGTTTGACGACGATGGGCCGAGCATACCCGTTGGTTTTGCATCCGGCCGTTGGGGCTCACTCGCATCATTCGGAGCGCGCTCGTTCAACGGTAGCAAGAAGATCTACGGCACTTCGGGGAACAGCTTCGTAGCCGTCGTCGAGTTCGGCGATACGGTCAGAGCCAGAGCAATCACCGCCGGTGGCCAAAGTGGCGATCCTGAGTCGCCTCACTTCAACGATCAGGCGCTGAGGTATAGCACAGGCGATTTGAGAGAGGTGCTCTTCTACCGCCAAGACCTAGAGGGACATATCGAGCGGGAATACCATCCGGGGAACTGATAGGAGTACAGCCCCGAGCGCCTTGACGGCCCCGCGGGCTGTTGTATTTCGCGCAGTAGTTCCTGTCGCTGTGTAGCCTAGTTCGGCGAGTGTACTCCGCTACCGCCGTAGTCCCTGTCGCGACCGATGTTCGGGCCTGATGTGCCGAGTCCGCGGTCGTTACTCATGGCCGCAATGTACTGGCGAATCGATCCGGGGAACGGTTCGGTGCGGGCGTTCTTGCCAAACGGATCGGTGTACCAGATCTCGGGTCCCTGAGCATTGTCGACGTCGTTGCTGTTGATGTCCACGAACCGGTCGGCACCGTCAAAGGCCGAACGAGTGTCAGAGTACAGGATGTCCAGAATCGTACCTTCAGCGGTGGATTCGGCGCAGGGGCCTCCATTGATCCGCTCTCCGGTTGGTCCCACCACGTAGCAGTCGTCGATCGGCCGCCCGGTGAATTCAGGGAGAGTCGCATCGTAGAAACGACTGGGCTCGATCACCTGATAGTATGCGTTCATGTGGGCGAGTGACCGGCCATCCTCGGTTCTGATTGTCTGCGATACTTGCCAACTCTCTCGTATCAACCCGAAGTTCGAACGGTCATCGCCGGACTCGAACAGTTGGTCGATGCAACTCCGGTCGGGAATGATCCGCCGGCCGCCGCCGGAAGGAGAGTTCGCGGGAACCGGTGGTCCCACGAAGATGTGGTTATCCCCGTCGCACGAGCTGACGAACTCGCCAGGTGTCCCGATCGCCGACATCAAGGTGATGCTGAAGGCCGCTCCGTCGCTGCATCTGACGTGATAGGCCAGTTCGTGCAGATTGTTGGTGAATGCGTCCTTGGAGTGCGTTCCCTGGTGCAGTTTGGTGAGAACATCGCACTCGATCCGGAACAACTCCCCTGCCAAGTCCCCACCCAACCTCATCTCAAAGTCGTTCTCCCACTCGATCTTGTGTCCGTAGTGGTCTTCATTGCGAACACCGTTAGGGTCGTAGATCGACAGCTGCTCGTTGGCGAACCCGAACGGAATCGGTCCGACGTCGCCGAACAGGTCCGAGCCACTCGGATCGCGACCGTGCTCGTGGCCGAATGTGCAGCCCGTGGCCGGATCGGTGGCCGGATGCCAGGTGGGGTAGCGCAATCCGTCTGACGCCACCACTGAATATTGGTTGTGAATCTCAGGCGTGCAGGTGTCGTCCGGTCCCGGTCTCCAGATGTCGTACGCCGCGCTCAATCCGATCTCCTCATTATTCGAGTTCGGTGAGATTGCGTCACACCCCGTCGAGAGAAGTGCCGGAGCGAGCACGAGCGGGGCGACCCATGCACGAACGCCTTTGAGTGATGGTGTCATCGCTAACCTCCTAGGCTCAGTCGTCGGGACGGGGGTATTCGGAGGCGCACAACGCACCACCTCGAAACGCCAAGCCGGCCAGCGCGAGAATCGCTGCAGGCCGTGGTCCCTGTGCTTGGGCCGGGTCGTGAGGGATGAAACCTACTACGTTGACCGGGCACAGTATCAGTGTGACATCGCCTTGTCAGTGATCTAGATCACACCGGGGTCGCACTCGCGGAGACATCGTTGTGCCTTCCGAAGTACCAGCACTGTGGGTCCAGCAACGGAGAGCCTAGCGAAGATGCTCACAAGAAATGTGCTCGTGATCGCCCTTCTCGCGCCGTTCCTGGCGTGTAGCGAGGACGCAACGGAACCCCCTCCCGATGGCGATGACGACACGCTGGGTAGCGTGGACTTACAGCCTGACCGGGACAACACGCTGTACGAGGACTCGGCCGGTCAACTGAGCAACGGCGCCGGTCAGTTCGTCTTCGCCGGCTTAACGAACCAGCCCCAGGCAAGGCGAGCCGCGCTCCACTTTGACGTTGCGGGCAGTCAGATACCAGCCGGATCCACTATCGACAGCGTTACGCTGACCCTTCACATGAGTAGAACCGCTGGGGGAGCTGCGACCGTGAGCCTTCACAGGTTCACTACTGCGTGGGGTGAGGCGGGCTCCAACTCTCCTGGTGCCGAGGGTACCGGCACCGTGCCGGAATCGGGTGACGCCACCTGGATCCATACGTTCTTCGACACGGGACAATGGAGCAACGCCGGGGGCGACTTCGTCACTGCCGCAACTGCCAGTACTGTGGTTCAGGGCACCGGATTCTACACGTGGGCATCATCAGCAGATATGGTTTCTGACATCCAAGACTGGCTCGACAATCCGGCGAGCAACTTCGGTTGGATAGTCATCGGCGACGAAACCACACCCGTTACCGCAAAGCGGTTCGACTCGCGAGAGAATGACGTAGTCGAGAACCGACCGTCTTTGACAATCTTCTATACGCGACCGTAAACGCGAAGAGCCCGGGATACGCATCCGGGCTCTCATACAAAAGCCTGCCATCCATGAACTCACCGGAGCTTCCGGCAAGAGCGCCGGGACGAGAGTCGCTTGTTGGGCGTCTCTGTCATGGCTCCCAACGCCGCTTCCATGGTAAGGAGGTCGTGGCGTCGGTCAACCGGTTCCTTAAGGCCCTACCAACTCAATAAGTTAGACTCTCCACATCACAAATATGGTACCGCGAAACGGAGGTGTTGGACCAGCCCGACGGCCTGCTGATTCTTCAGTCAGTTGGTTACCGGAGTATGCTTTGATGTTGCATCAGGATTATCGGGAGTTGCCTTTGCACTCGTGCTGGCTGACGCTCATCAATGCAGCCAGTGGTTCGACCCCGCACCGACGTCAGTCGAACATAGCCGCCGCATACACGCCGGCCTGTCGTGCTAATCTGGCATTTGCCGGTGACCTCCTGAGCCTACCACAGGTGGACTGTTGAGGTCATGGCAGTTACGAAATGAGTGGTCAGCAAGTGGACCGCTCATTCCTGCTGGCTGTGTGCCAACAGTGTGCCGGATTCTGGAGACGGTGTTTCCATCGCATGTCGGTGTTCTGGCACGACTCAGGATCGATACCTGGCTTGGTAGAAACACGGAACTTAGTTTGAGGCTGGGGCCGTAAGGTCGCACGACGTTACTTGTGATGGTCGAGCTCGCTTTCGGGGGCGTCGTTGCTGACCGATACTTGGATGATCGTGAGATCGGCTGCGATGGCCACGGTGTTACGTCGTGTCCGGTGAGCGTTTTCGATGCCTGGCGTCGCGCAAGGCTCCGCCGCGACCCCATGAACGTGGCAGAGAAGCTGTCCTAGCCCAGCGCAGTGTAGCGTTGTCCGGATTGACCACCACGGGCAGGCCGGAAACCGCGGAGTCTAGGCGCCGATCCTCTTCCTTTTGTAAGGCGGTACGCGTGCGACGGCTCCGGATCGGCATTCTCGACCTCGTCACAAAGGCTCCCAACAAAGCGCTCTACAGCCGGTTGATGAACCCGAATCTGGCGAGCATCATGCCGCAGGCGGTGGGAGTCTGGTGTGAGGAGGCCGGACATGAGGTGACCTTTGCATGCTTCACGGGCTCGGACGATCTGCTCGGAGAACTTCCGTCAGATACGGATCTCCTCTTCGTGGGTGCGTTCTCGCAGGCGGCACAGCTCGCGTATGCTGTCAGTAACCTGTTCCGCCAGCGCGGCGCCGTCACCGTCTTGGGTGGCCCACACGCCCGCTGCTATCCCGACGATGCGCGCAAGTACTTCGACTACGTTGTGGGCTTCACCGACAAGGCCGTCATTGATGAGATCCTGCACGATTGCAGTCTGCACCGGCCGCTCGGCGTCCACGTGAGCGCCAAGGGACAACCCTCTTACATACCCGGCGTCAGAGAGCGGTGGAAGTTCATCGAGCCCACCATTGCCAAAGCCCCCTGGTACATAAAGGGGATCCCTATGATCGCGAGCCTGGGGTGCCCCTATACGTGCGACTTCTGTATCGACTCGACGGTTTCCTATCAACCGCTCGACGGCGATCAGATACGTGAGGACTTGCGGTTTCTGATCAAGAAGATGGCCAACGTGTGGGTCACATGGCACGATCCGAATTTCGGTGTCCGGTTCGACGACTGCTTGACGGCCATCGAGGGCGCGATCCCGCCGGGTACGCTCTCACACTGCGCCGAGAGCAGCCTCTCGCTGCTTGGCGAAGCCAACCTCAAGCGCCTGAGCGCCGCGGGATTCAAGGTGATGCTTCCAGGCATCGAGTCGTGGTACGGGCTGGGCAGCAAGTCGAAGACGGGTGGCAAGACCGGGATGGAGAAGGTCCACCAGGTGTCCGATCACGTGAACCTCATCTTGCGTTACATCCCATACGTGCAGACCAACTTCGTGCTGGGCCTGGACGTTGACGAAGGAGCGGAGCCGTTCGAGTTCACGAAGCGGTTCATGGACTGTACGCCGGGGGCCTTGCCTGGCTATTCCCTGCTGTCGGCCTTCGGGGAGGCCGCACCGCTCAACCTGGAGTTGCAGCGCGACGGTCGGGTGCTGCCGTTCCCGTTTCATTTCCTGAACGCCAATCAGGCGATGAACGTAAAGCCGAAAAACTACGGCTGGGTAAAGTTCTACGATCACCTGATCGATCTGACGAAATACTCCTTCTCCTGGAAGAACATCGTGCGCCGCGCGCGGGCCAACGGCCGAGGGTTCGCGACGTGCGTGAACGTCCTGCGGGCTCTCTCGTCAGACGGGTACGGCCGTATCAGGTATTACGAGACGGTGCGGCGGTTGCTGGATGCGGATCGGTCGATGCAGCGGTTCTTCGCTGGAGAGACCCGCGAGCTACCCTCGTTCTATGTGGAGCGCATCCGTCAGGATCTCGGACCGCTGTGGGAACTCCTCCCCCCGGGTGCGCTGTACCACGACCCGAACGCGTATCTCCGGAAAACCAACGATCCCGCACCGGGATGAACCAGCCGGTGTAGCTTCGGCTGCTCGGCGCCAGATCTCACGCAACTGTGCACTGGGCGCAAGAAGTCCTGACAAGCGTTAGGCATGGCCGCAGATTACCAAGATGGTGCTAATCTGCGCTGATCGCATCCTGGGCACGGAGCGTGTAGAGTAGTGCTCTCGACTCGGGTCGCCGCGCTGGCAGTCTGGATCGTGGTCCTCTGCTTGGCTGCAGTTGTCACGGCGACACGACTCCAGGTGCAGAACCCACGCGGCCTGTGGTCCGTTTCACCGGACCCACCGGCACACCAATACTGGAGCTTCGCGCAGCAGCAGTTCGGAGATCGCGACGTTCTCCTGCTGGGTGTTGAGGTACCGGCTGATGCCGCATCGGCTCTTGAGACGATTGCCGTCGACCTGCAACAGTGGATTCGGGACCAGCCGGAAGTAGCTCAAGTTCTCGGGATCGAGCAGGTCCAGGCTCTGGAGCGCCGGTTGGGGCCGTTCGGGGGACGGCTGCTCTCGGGGTTTCGGGAAGCGGTGATCGGTCGGGATGGGACCACGGCAATGACGTATGTGGTCCTGCGCCCACCCACAACCGCGGGAAGTCTGGATGTAAAGGCGTCCTTTGTTGACCGGCTCCGCGGCGAAGCGCCCGGGCTGCTCCCGACAGAGTACGAGCTGTACGTGGCGGGTCAGCCGGCGATCGACGTTTCGCTGAACCGGCTGCTGCGTGACGACTTCGCCAGGACCGTACCGCTTGCCTTGGCTGTCTTGGGACTGGTTCTCGTGCTGATGATCGGGCGAGAAGGTGTGGGTGCGGTGCTCGCCATGGCTGCTGGGCTCGTTGTGCTCCTCGCGGGGCTGGCGCTGACGCATGTCCCGGTGTCCAGCGCGACGGCGGTGGCCCTTCCTCTGACGGTAGTGGTCGGAATCTCCTATGCTGCCCACGTTGGCCTTGCCGTCGCGCGGGCGGACGGTGACAGGGCTGCGGTGAGGGAGATCCGGACACCGCTCACATGGTCGTATCTGACAACGGTGGTCGCGTTGGGAAGTTTTGTGCTCTCGCCGATTCGGGCACTCCGTTACTTCGCCGCAGCCTCCACCGCTGGTCTCTCCGTTGCCTTCCTGTCATCTCTGAGCCTGACCCCCCTTGTTCGCTTGCGTGGATCCCGGAGCGGCGCACGGCGTGCTCGCCGTCGCCTGACTCGGTTGGGGGTTGGGATCTACGGTGCCGCCGCGAGGCACCAACGGGTCACGGTCGGGATCTGGCTCGGCGTGATGATCGTCATCTCGGTGGGCGTTCTGCGCCTTCGACTGGAGTCCAACAGCTACCTTGGTCTCTTTCCCGAAGATCATGCTATAGCGCGCGCATACCGCGCCATCGATGCAGCGTTTGGTGGCAGTGTGCCGCTTCATGTCCTGGCGCGCGTGGATTCGGGGTCCGCGTTCGAACAGGAACGCGCACGAAGCCGGATCGGTGAGTTCCTCCGCGGTGCAGACGAACAACTTGAGGTCGGACCCGTGCTGCAGCCGCCTGCGCCGAGGGCTCTCGGGGGCGACGAGCATACGGAAACCCTGATGGCTAGCTGGTTTCAGGGTCAGGACGAGCGTTACACCCGCGCCATCTTCACGATACCGATCATGTCTACGCCCGATGCCGTTCGGACCATCAACAGTCTGGACAGTCTGGCCCGGGAGCATTCCAACGAAGCAGTGAGCTTGAGTGTCACTGGCTTGCTACCGGCCTCGATCCCTATGCAACAGATGCTGGTCGGCCTGATGATCAAGTCCCTGGGCCTCCTCGGGGCATTCGTGTTGGTCGCCTTTGTCCTTGCCTCGCGGTCGCTCCGAGGGGGACTCACCCTCTTGGCGCCCAATCTGATCGCGGTGTTGGCAGTAGTAGGAGTCATGGGATATGTCGGCATCCCTATCGACTTCACGACGGTCAGTGTCACATCGCTTGTCCTGGGAGTGGCAGTCGATGATACCCTGCAGCTTACTTGGGCCGGACGCGGGACCGCAGATGGTCGCGAGTACCATGCAAGCCGCGCGGTGCGCCGGACGGCGGCCCCGGTGCTGCTTGGATCGATTGCCATGATCGTGGGTGCCGTGACACTGACAGCGTCGCCGTTCCCACCGACCAGTCAGCTCGGTGGCCTGCTCGCGGTGGGGCTCGCCACGGCCCTGGCTGCAGATCTGACACTCACGCCACTGTTGATCGCGAGGTGGGCCGGGCGCCATAGAGTTGGCCCCACGATAGGCCCCCTCGGAGACGCAGCACACCAGCCATCCCAAGAGCCGTACCTCCGTCCAACAGCCACCAAACCACACATATAACGCAGGCCTCCGTGCGCGTTGACGTTCTCTTGACGCCGCCGGGATAACGAGGTATGTCCCCAGGAACAGGAACGGATGTACGTGGAGCAATCTGCTTCAGTATCCATCTTCTACGGCGGTGCAGCTAAGCCGTCGAGACCTGAGTCCCTCTGGGCGTTCCTCTCCCCGTACGAGCTGAGCAGGCTGAATGCCTTGCCTGAAAGAAAGAGGCGTGACTGGCTGTCAGGGCGTATGGCATTGAAGCACGCCTACCTATCTCTCACGGGACAGCTGGACGCAAAGCCCCCCAACCACGTCGAAGTCTGGAACGGTCCTTCCGGGTCTCCCCAAATCCCGCGTGCGCCCGACTTACTCTGTTCGATAACCCACAGTCACGGGTGGGGTGCCGGTGCTACGTCCACCGAGCCGGTCGGCGTGGACATCGAGCCGCTCGGGCGACACGGCACCCGAACCTGCGAGCTGGTGGCGACCGGAGAGGAAGTCGAGCGTCTCAGGGAGGCCGGAGTGCGTCCGACCGCGATCGGTGGCACACTGTGGGCCATCAAGGAAGCGGTGCTCAAAGCCGTTGGGCTGGGACTGCGCGTCCCCGTCGTGCGAGCAAGGCTGGGCAGGCCGCAACAGGACTCCTGGGAAGTGACGCTCGTGCATCCCGGGTGGGCCATGAGCCGGTGGTCAGTCTGGACCGGCACTTTCGCCGGGTTCGCGCTGGCATTGGCCCGTCCCGCGTACTCCACTCGAGAGATCCGCTGGAGAATCGTAACCTCATCGGACTGGCGCGAGCCCGTCTGGAGAGAGGGCGCATGGCGCGTGTCCTGGTAACCGGTGGCTCGGGTTTCGTCGGCCGTTCCCTCATCGAAGCGCTGCTCGGTCAGGGACACCAGGTCTGGTGTGTAAGCCGCTCAAGGCCGATTGTGGACTCGCTGTCCGAGAGCCTCGAATGGATCCAGTCGGATCTCGGGAACGGGCGCGCCTACGCCGACGCGATCGCCAGGGCCGATTGCATTTTCCACCTTGCGAGCTTGCTCACGGCCCGACGGAGATCAGAGTACGTCAGTGTGAACGTTGAAGGAACGCGGGCTCTCTTCGACACGTGCTACCGTGCTGGTCAACACATCCGTCGGTTCGTGTACATGAGTAGCATCGCTGCCATGGGGCCGACCGACGACGGTTGCCTTCTCACCGAGTCTACTCCCTGTCGGCCCCGCACCCAATATGGGGCCAGCAAGCTCGCAGCCGAGCACATCGTCCGCGAGAATGCCTCGGAGTTCCCGGCGGTGATCCTGCGCCCATCGTTCATCTACGGGCCAGGAGATGTGCGCGGTGCGGTCTTCCTGCGCGAGCTGTTGGGTACCAGGTGGAGCCCGAGTCGTCTCACGATCAGAACGATCAGCTTCTGTCATGTATCCGACGTGGTCCGTGCCTGTCTCCGTGCGCTCGAATCCGAGAGCCCGGGCGGGCAGATGTATCTGGTTGCGGAGCCGAAGTCCTACGAGTGGAGCGACGTGGACGAAATACTTGAGCGCGCCCTGAGTGAGTTGGCGGCGAGCTGCGAATCGTCTGAGGCGGAACTGGCGCGGCATCTGTTGGAGCGCGTACGAGCTGTGACTAGTGAGAAGGCTAACGAAATCGACGGTGAACACTGGGGCTGCGACACGCGCCGGGCAGCGCGCGAATTGGGATTCGCGGCGCAGCGCTCCCTGGACGAAGCTGCGGGTGAGGTCATTGAGTCCTATCTAAGGAATGGGCTTCTGATGACGTCTGAGAACGCTGGAGCAGGCACGGAGGCCTAGATGGTGATGCGGGTTGACGGACGACAGGCGATCGCGAGTGAAGTACGGTCCATCATCGTGACGAACTTTCTCCCAGGCGAGTCCGAGGAGAATCTGCGTGACGACGATCTCCTACTCGAGGGTGGGGTGATCGATTCGGGGAGTGTAGTCACGCTGGTGGGGTACCTGGAGGATCGATTCGATATCCAAGTTCGAGACGAGGATCTGTTTGTCGAGAACTTGGCCACGATTGACAACATTGTGGACTTCATCGCTCGAAAGACGCTGGGTTGAAATGAAGGAGTCTGCCATGCGTATCCTGCTGATTGATCCGGTGACCACGGCCAAGACGGTGCCGGTGGGCGAGCGGCGCAAGCTCCGACAAGGTATCGGGTACCCTGGGCTCGGGCTGCTGACGGTTGCCGCACTGACACCGCGTGAACACGAAGTTCGCGTGATCGACGAGTCGGTGGAGTCCATCCCGGAAGACTTCGACCCCGACCTCGTGGGCATCTCTGTGCAGGCCCCGACCGCCCCTTACGCCTACGAACTAGCTGCTGGTTTCCGACGCCGTGGCGTCCCAGTCGTGCTCGGTGGGATTCACGTGTCACTCAATCCCGAAGAGGCACACGGTCACGCGGATGCCATCGTGACCGGAGAGGCGGAGCTCACCTGGCAGAAGCTGCTCGAAGACTTCCGTCATGGTGCTCTCAGAGCCGAGTACCGTGCCAAGGGCCTGGCTGACGTGGATGCCTCACCGATTCCACGGCGCGATTTGCTGCGCCAAGGAGACTATCAGATCCCAAGCGTCGTCCAGGCGAGCAAGGGGTGCCCATTCGGCTGTGAGTTCTGCTCGCTATACGCGTACGTAGGGCACACACCTCGGTTCCGGCGTATCAGTCGGGTGATCGAGGAGATTCGCGGGATACCGGGCGACGCCATCCTGTTCGCCGACGACAACATCTACGCCCGCAAACAATACGCGTGGGATCTCTTCCGGGCCCTTGAGACTGTGGAGAAACGGTGGATAGCGGAGTCGACCTGGCACATCGCGTTCGACGATGAGGCTCTGACTCGCGCTAGGGACAGCGGATGCGCCGGACTGTTCGTAGGGTTCGACTCGATCAACCTCCAGCCAAACATCCGCAAGGTCCCGCGTTCCGGAAGTGTCGAGGAGACGTATGTGGAGGCAATACAGAGGATTCTCGACAAACGCATAGCGGTCGTTGCGGCCTTCGTGTTCGGACTCGACAGCGACGACCCGAGCGTGTTCGAGCGGTCCTTCCAAGTTGTGCGGAGGGGCGGGGCTAATCTGGTCAACTTCAGCGTCCTAGTTCCGTACCCCGGCACTCCGGTCTTCCACCGCCTGAAACGGGAAGGTCGGATCACGGAGTGGGACTGGGCGAAATACATAAGCCCAAGCGTGTGCTTCGAGCCGAAGCAGATGACGGTCGAGGAGCTCTCTGATGGCACTCGATGGGCTCAACAGCAATTCTACTCGCTCGCTCACGTTGTGAGGAACGCCGTTCGGGCGAGCCTGCAGCTCGGTTGGGGCATGGGGCTGTTGTCCTTGAGACTCAACTGGGCCCAGCGCTGTAACTGGGGGCAAGGCAGTGCGAGGCAAGACTGACTCGAACGACGGGATCCGGTGTCTAGTCTGGGATCTGGACAACACGCTCTGGAGCGGGACCATCCTGGAGACGGACCGCTGCAGGCTGCGCCCCGGTGTGCGGCGGGTGCTCGACGAACTGGACCGGCGTGGGATCCTGCTCTCAATCGCGAGTGCCAATGATCCTGGCATGGCACTGGCGATACTGCGACGTAAGG
>JBDGZZ010000070.1:0-22479 GCA_039588335.1 Gemmatimonadota bacterium
CGCGATATGTTCTCCCAACTCATTCCGTTTGATTCCAGAATGGCTTGCACAACCTGCATTGTCTGTCTTACCTGCGCTTCCACGTCTCCCAGGTACACCGTGTCGCCGTCCGCTCCAATGCTGGCGGTTCCCGAAACATACAGTCTCCTGTGATCCGGCAGAGCAACCTCCGCAGCCCTGCTGAATGAACTTCTGTAATCGCTGGCCGCACACTGTAGCGGTGAGGACACTTCGTGCACGTTGACAGTTCCGTTCTTGGCTACCATGCCGACGCACTCGGCGACTATCGCGCTACCAAGAGGATTGGGAACCCCGATGCCGGTGCTGGCGGGCATCATGTGATCGAAGACATCCCGTTCCGCAAAGAACGCAGTGCGCGCCTCGTTCAATTCGTCGTACCAAGCGAGAATCTCGTCTACGTAGAGCCAGGTTCGTACAACGTGATCGAAGCCCATGCCGACTGTTTCGAGAGTCCTCTCCATTTTCTCGAACGTGTCACGCACCTGGTCCGGCCTGCCTCGCGTAACGTCTTGGGTCATCAGATTACCGAGAAAACAGTACCTGGCATATTCATCCTCGAACGCGGTTCCCACCACCTGTTGGCCGACTCGGACCCGCTCTACGGTCACACCACTCAGTGCGCTAACTTGCGTTCCCAGCTTGGCCGGGCCACCATCGAGCCAAGTGATCGGCCAATCGATCTTTCCGAATGCCGACTCGATTGCAGCTACCCCCGCCACATAATCTGATC
Organism: Gemmatimonadota bacterium; assembly: GCA_039588335.1. Lineage (GTDB taxonomy): Bacteria > Gemmatimonadota > Gemmatimonadetes > Gemmatimonadales > GWC2-71-9. The sequence continues at coordinate 752 of JBDGZZ010000070.1, forward strand.
GGCTTCCGAATACGGTCTGCGACACCACTGTAGCCTCACGCTCTCGCACCGCTTCGGCCACCTCGCGGAAGGTGGCAAGAGGGTCTCTCGGCCCATCAGCACGTGCCGTGATGTAGTGTGTGTCGCCGCTGGACCTCGAGAACGAATAGACGTCCACTAGCCCCCGGTGTGTTCTGTTCGAAGCTTCAACTTTGCCAGTCTTAGTCATCAACGTTCCTCTGCGTACAGGCACCCCACTCAGCGCGACCTGAGCACTCTCAACCGTTCCTGTATACCACGTATGTACTCGGAACTGATACCCCGAGTACCCATAGCTTGTTCGTACAACGACACGGCGTCAGCGGTCTTTCCTTGCGATTCATATATGGAGCCTAGCAGAAGGTAAGTGTCTCCATACTGAGGATCCGACTGCTGCAACTGCTGGAGCACCGTAGTTGCCCGGGATTGGTCTCCAAACCTGTTCAGGAAAAAGGCATGAGTGTAGGCGTATCTGGATTCGTCCGGCTCGAGTGCGGCGGCTCGGCCACACCACTCTACAGCCTCCGGCAGGTTCTTGTCCGCGACCAGCACCCCGAGGTTATAAGCTGCCGCCGCTTGCAGCGAATCCGCGTCCAGGGTTCGTCGGAATGCCGCCTCTGCTTCTCCCGCCCGCCCTAGCTCAGCGAGCAATAGTCCGAGGTTGAAGTGGATCACCGATTCGTTCGGAGCCACCTCGAGCGCTCGCCTGAGGCTTCGCTCGGCACCCACGTTGTCCCCCAACATGTTGTAGGCCATCGCCGCATTGACCAAAGGCGGAACAACCGTGGGCTCCAACAGTGCTGCGGTGTCGAACGAGGCGACGGCTTCTCTCAGCAGCCCTCTGGTCATCATGTAGTTGCCCTTGTTGTAATGCGAAGACCAGTCATCAGGTCTCACTTCCAGTGACCGTTCAAACTCCTCCACAGCATCTCCACCCGCCTGAGTCTGTGCCAGGGCCAGGGCCAGTGCCTGAGGAGGAAAGGCAGCCAACGCATACCCCACACTCACACGCACTATCCGGTAGTTGTCTTCACTAGCCTGTAACAGGACTTCCAGGGTTTGAGGAGTCGGGTCTCGTGCCAACGCATGTGCAGCGGCGGCCCTCACCAAGGGTGACGGGTCATCGATCGCTTTCCTCAACGAAGTCCAGGCGCCGTCTAACGCAGACTGCTCCATGAGACGTATGAGTGCAGTGGCAAAGACCGGATCGCGTTCGTCACTTTCGATGTAGGACAGCATCTCGGGTAGCCGGTTCCAATCACCTCTCCGAGCAGCACTGGTCAATCCAGCACGGTATAGTGCGGGCGCCTGATAGTCGCGTTTGCGCCATTCGCGCACGAGCTGGTCGGCCCACTTCGCATCCCGGTCCGAGTGGCACAGGTTGCATGCGTTGGGCGACCCGTACTCAATAGTCGTGGCCGGAGTCGGCGGCAACATCGAGTGGTCGCTGCGGCGCATGCGCGCGAACTCGGTCATCGGCATGTGGCAGGCGATGCACTGGTTCCCCGGACTACCGGCCGGATGACGCGTGTGAGCGGGCGCATCCGCGACACGCTCTTCATGACATGGTACGCAGGCGTTGTTCGCATCCTCGCCTGCATGGCGATACCGTCCACTCGACGTGTGGCACTGGAGGCAACTCAGGTTTCCAGATGCCACGCATGGGCTCATGAGCCACGAAGTGTGCGTGTAGTTCTCACCCAGGTCCCGACCGTCCGGATAGAAGTCGGCGCTCTCGAGCGTAGTCAGGCCGAAATGATCGAAGTACCGGTCCCCTGGGGTAAAATCGGTCGTTATCACATGAGCTTTGGAGTGACACGAAGAACACAGGGAATTCACCTGTGCGACGTCGAACTGCTTGACGCTGATGATCTCAAGGTCTTCGAGATCTTCGCCCTCCGGCACATTCCGGGCAGCTTCTACGTGTCGCGCGGCCCCTCCGTGACAGGTTTCACAGTTGATGCCAGGTTCGGCCCACACCGTGCTGTAGGAATCCGTAGCGCGGTCATAATTGGTCGAGAGCTGACTGACATGACAACTCCAGCACGACGTGTTGAACGTCAACGCCCGTTCCCTCCAGTACACCTGCTCATCCGCAGCGCCCTCAAAGTGCCGCATCATACTGGAGGGCGCGTCAAACCAGATCTGCCGTCGTACGTCGAATGCAACGGGAAGCACCTGCAGGCGTCCGCGTTCCAATTCCGTCAGAAAGTAGTAGACATTCTTGCCGCCGAGCGCGTGCAGTATACGGTACCCGGTCTCCCCGTCCGGGCCTCGTTCCACAACGCGACCTCTGCCGCCATCTATTTCGACGAGGTAGGAGAAACGGCCAACCACCAATTCATCCGCCAGAGGAACAACGTGGCTCGCAGCAAACTCCTCGGTGAACGGCTGCATCGCCGTCCCATGGTGCGAAGGTGCCCACAGCTCGTAGAACCGCTCGTGACACTCACGGCAACTCCGAGAGCCGGTGTATCCGGCCAATCGTGACGAGTCATCCGGTGACAGCTTGCGGATTGCAAGTGGCACTACGATGATCAACACCAGTGCCACCGTACTCAAAACGGCCGCGCGTTTGGCAGTCACGTGCCTCATCTCTCCCGTTTCTCTCGTTGCAGGCTACGGACGTCTGTAATGTCACTAAAACTACGACGCCTGAGCCAACCGACTATGAAATAATGATGAAGTGCTCCAGTAGCTGACATCACTCATGTAGCCTCTCCGACCCCACCTACTATTGTTGAACTCCTCCGCATCACCTATAGTTGACTTGTACGTCTCCTCAGGGACCAGACTAAGAGGCGCAAGATCTGCGAGTCGCCCGCGGCTGCGTCCCGCAACAGACACTGTCACGGTGGCCCGACTCGGCAGTGCTTTGGCTGCTGTCGGCTCCGAAAACATACAAATAGTAAGGCCCTCAAGACCACACGACCCGGACCCGGAGAAAACCGTGCCGCACTCTGCGGAACTGTCAGCTGACGTCAGGACCCTGATTAAGAGACTGGACCGCGCCGTGTCCTTAGTGCAGCCGGAGACAATCTGTGAGGAGGTAAAGGCCTCCCTGATCCAATTGGCGGTCTCCATCCCTGCCGATTTTCTGAAACCAGCGCCCGAAAGGTACGCCCGCAGGCTGTTACACCGATGTCCCGACGGCAGCTACTCGGTGATGGTGATGGTGTGGGCTCCGGGACAAGGCACACCTATCCACGATCACGCGGGAAAGTGGTGCGTGGAGTGCGTGATCGAGGGCCAGATCGAGATCACCAAGTACAATCCCACGAGTGACACGTCCGCTGAGACGGTGCGGTTCGAGGAAGTGGAAACCGAGATTGCCAGTCCCGGAGAGGTCGGTATACTATTTCCCCCGAACGAGTACCACCGCATCCGAAACGTGAGTGACACGAAGGCAATTACCGTCCACGTGTACGCAGGAGAGATGCTGTGGTGTCACGCATTTCACCCGATCGAGTCAGGAGAACACAAGAAGGAACGTTGCGATTTGTCTTATACGGGGTAGGCGCCGGGAGAGTTTATGAAGAGTCCCTGTGGAATACCCCACGGCAACATTTCTACAACTCCACATTCTGTGGAAAACCGCTTATGAACCCCCACGTACGTCGCTCGCAAATTCCACAGTAAGTTCACAGCCGTTGAGCGAGCCGAACAAAAGTCGGCGCTTGCCCAATATCGTGCAGCATGTACGTTGCATTCGCCCTCCGAGTCCCCGAAGAAGAAGCAGCGTAACCGATACCCGTAGTCGCGGCGGGACGCGCCGTCAAGGGTCTGCGATCCAGGCAATGCACGAATACAGCCAAAGGGGCAGGGATAAGCTCCAAGAGCAGGCAGCTCGCGGTCACGACGAGGTGCGTTGCCCGCTAGACGGCGCTGTGATGGTGGTGGTCAACGGCGTCGCAATGAAGATGGAGAATGGAGAACCCATCTATCGCGACTTCGTGGGTCGGCCTCGGAAATCAGCCTGGACCGTGCTTATAGTGGAAATGGAGTGCTCGGCTTGCAGGCGCCGAATCAAGGACGTGGCCGTAAATGGTGCTGTGGCTGACACGAGCGTAGCCGGCACAGCTCCTAACGTCCAATCGAGTCGCTGAGTACCTCCGCTCGTGCCGCTATCCGTTCGGCCTCCGCCACTCGACCAGCGCTCTCCAGCATCGCGGCAAAGTCAATAAGAGTCTCAACAATCGAAGGGTCACCAGCTTCCAGAGCAGTTTCACGAATGGTCAAAGCCCGTCGATAGAGCGGTTCGGCCTCGCCGTACCGAGCCTGATCCCGGTACACGTTCGCCAGACCATGCAGTGACACGGCAAAGGAACGGTGACTGGGCTCGAACAGCTTGTCCTTTATCGCAAGGGATGCCTTGAAGTAGGCTTCTGCCTCATCATACTTGCCCTGGACCCAATACGTCTCGGCAATGTTGTTGATGATCATCGCTGTGTTCGGGTGCTCAGATCCCAACGACTGTTCGAAGATCATTCTGGCACTATCATACGCCGCAACCGCCTCGTCGTACTTGCCCTGCATGTAGTACAGGCTACCCAGATTGTTCAGACCTTCACCCAATTCCGGGTGATTTGATCCCAGCACCTTTTCTCTGATCGCTAGCGAACGCTCGAATAGAGGTTCAGCATCGGCGAGCTTTCTCTGAAACCAATAGAGTGCTCCCAGATTGTTGAGCGCGAGGGCGACTTCCGGATGCTGGGGTCCCAACTGCTCTTCCCTTATTTCCAGTGCACGACGCAATAGGACCTCAGCCTCCTCATATCTCCCCTGCTCCGCGTAGTCACCACCTAGCGTTCCCACGCTGTTTGCCACGGTGATATCGTTCGGCCCCAGCGTGCGTTCACGAATATCCAACGCCCGTTGCAGCAAAGGCTCTGCTTCAGAGAACCTGCCTTGGTCACCATAGACGATACCGAGAAAATGAAGGCTCTCGGCAACGTCCGGATCGTCCGGACCTAGTTCGCGCTCGCGGACTGTTAGTGACTGTTCGAGAAGAGGGGCGGCTTCGTCGTAGAGTCCCAGAGCCCTATAGACGTTGCCCATCGTCGCCATTAGCCGCGCCTGCACCACCGGTTGGCCGGCCAGGTCAGCTGAAATGTCCGCCGCTCCTCGATCCAGAATCTCTCGCGCGGTGATGCTGTTGCCACGCGCCTCTCCGGGATCTGACACCTCGAACAGCCCAACCAGAAAGTCCGACACCTGCCGGGCGGCTTCTGCTTCGCTGGCCGCCGTTCTCTCTGCCCTCGTAGCCCGGACCATCCCGATCGTGGCCAGAGCGGCGCCGATCATGAGAGCCACCACGACGAGCGCACTGGCCGTCACGGCCGCCTTGTGCCGGCGAACGAACTTGCTAAACCGGTACTGGACACTTGGGGGACAGGCCAGGACCGGCTCTTCGTTCAGGTGGCGCTTGATCTCAAACGCCAACGCGTTGGCAGTCTGGTAACGTCGGTTCCGGTCCGACTCCATCGCCTTCATGACGATCCAGTCCAGATCGCCCTTGAGTTCCTTGCGCAGCGACCCCGGGTCGGTCTGGCGAGACTCCGCAACCGTATCTCGCGCATTGCCCAGACTATACACTCTCGCGCTCGGCGTCTGAGGTTGCGTCTGCCGGGCAACGAGTCGCGCTATGAACGCCGGCACGCCTACTTCCGTCGGATCCACTGGCAGGTGTCCGACCAAGATTTCGTAGAGCACCACTCCCAAGCTGTAGATGTCTGTCCTGGTGTCCACGTCCAGTCCGGTCATCTCGGCCTGTTCTGGGCTCATGTAGGCAGGCGTGCCAATCGCCTGTCCGTACTCCGTAACCAACGTCTTCTCTGTGAGGCGCTGACCGGTGGCTTTGGCAATACCGAAGTCGATGATCTTGGGCACGCGCCGCCTCCATCACGAAATAGGGACGCCCCGTCTCCGAGGCACCGGCATCGAACACTTGTGCGATATTTGGGTTCTCCATGACCGCCAGAGCCTGTCGCTCCGCCTCGAAGCGCGCCACAACGTCTTTGGTGTCCATCCCGACCTTCATGAGCTTCAACGCCACACGGCGCTTGACGGGCTCTGTCTGCTCGGCTTCGTAGACGACGCCCATGCCGCCTTCTCCCAACACCTGCAGGATCCGATACGGGCCAACTCGCTCCGGATGACTCAGGACATCTTGAGTGGACAAACGATCTTGGTCGGTATTGACTGTGCGGTCGTCAGGATCTTGTGCGATCACCTCGCTACGTCCCTTCAGATTGGTCGGCCTGGGCAGGGCGGTCCACTCGAGACCGCCCCTGAGAACGGCTACCTGATGATGATGTCGGGATCAATCACCACCGTGTAAGGTTCTTCACCCTCCTGCTCGCACACCAACGTGATGTTGTACGAAAACGGTGGGCCGCCACCTTGGTTGGGACGCATGGACCCCGGCCTAGCAGGATTCTGTTTGGTCCCGCCGTACGGTGGCGGGCCGGCAAACGGCCAGCGGCCGGTCTTGGGGCCAATCTCCACTTCGTTTGCTGACGCGTCTTCGTTCAGGACCCATTCGATCTCTTGATCCTGATCGAGAACGGCTCGCCAAGGATCGACGGAAAAATCCACTCGTGATCCCACACACCGCACATCCACCTGCACCTGAAGGGGCGCTCCTTGAATCGCAGTGGGTTCCCGTTCCGCGTCCCACGGAACGAGGCCCACTAGACCCAGTGTCCCAGCCAACAACAGGGTGCCACGTAGCATGAATGACCTCCAAGAGCGACGGGTAAGCTGCAAAGTCTCGCCTTCTTAGAGGCGGTTGGCAAGAGAAGAGCAGTGATTAGAGAACTGCGGACAGCACGAGCGTCGCTGCCAAGGCCGAGTTGGTCGCGAGGTTCCATGCAACATTGGCGCCTAGCGCGGGGATCGGCACATCCTGTGATGGATCGGATACCGCCCACGCCACAGGTTTCACCAACAACAGCGACGGTATGGTCGCCAGCAAGACGACCACCGGGAATACGTCGAGCAGAACGGTGGCAACGATGGTTGCTGGCGTGAGCAAGCCGGCAACCACGTAGATAGTCGCCGCCGCCCGTCGTCCAAGTAGGGTGACCAAGTTACGACGGCCTCCGGCTCGATCCGCAGCCTCATCGGGGAACTCGTTCAACAGCAGGAGGTTGAACGTCATGTAAGTAGCGGGGAAAGCAGCCCACACCGCGGCCGCCCCGAGGGTGCCGTCTTGCACTAACGCAGCCCCCATCACCGGGAGCCCACCCAGACCCAGTCCTGCCGCAATCTCACCCAATCCGACGCGTGCGAGAAAGTCAGTGTAACCGATCACGCAGATCGCACCGAAGACGACGATCGGCAGCAGTACCAACCCGACTCTAGTAAAGAAGTAGATACCGATGGCTAGCCCTATCGCGGCACAGGTTACACCGAACGTGAATGTCTGTTTGGTAGAAATCGCTCCTGAGGGCAACGTACCACTTCCACCGGAAAACGGAGTTCTCTTGGTGTGGAGGTCAATGCCTGTCCGCATGTCACTCCACTCGTTCAACACGTTCACTGCAGCGTGCAGAGAGACAAGCCCGACCAAGGCCACCACAGTGTTAGTCCAATAGAAGTGCCCACCGTACGCTGCCGCCGCAGCACCCGACGCAATCAACGTGACCGGTAACAACAAGAACGGAACGCGGGCCACGCCGCTGAAGGCCTTGAGACTTGCCATGACCAAGATCGTAGTGACGTACAGCCAAAAGAGCAATGAAGACTACCTGAAGGTGAAGATGATGAAGCCGGCATCTCCTGCCCCGGGAACTTCGCTAGCGCACCAGTCGTTAGGTGGGAAACGACTCTTGACAACCAGGCCAAGGTCCGCAGAAGCAGACCACGGTCCGTCACATATCGGAGGTCTTGTGAAGAAGAAACTGATCATTCCCAGCATTCTGGCGGCTGGGACGCTGACGATGGCCGCGTACGGTGGTGATTCGATACCAGTGGCCACAAACCCCTCCGCGTGGAACGTGGATGGGGCCCACACAGAGGTGAACTTCAGTGTGCGCCATTTCTTCACACCGGTAACGGGCAGCTTCGACAGCTACGAGGTCAACCTAAATTTCGACCCTCGCTACCCCGAAAAAGGGCAAGTTGATGTGCGCATCGACGTGGCAAGCGTCAACACCGGTAACACGAAGAGGGACGACCATCTGCGTTCGGCCGACTGGTTTGAGGTCGAGAAATATCCGCACATCACCTTTCAGAGTACTTCTGTCCAAAAGGTGGAGAGCGACCAGCTCCTGGCGCAGGGTACCCTGACTATCAAGGGCGTAAGCCGGGATGTTGCACTCAAGATCAGTTTGCTGGGCGTTAAAGACATTCCGGAACAGATGCGGGGAATGCTCGGTGGAGTCGTCCAAGTTGCTAGTTTCCAGGCCGCTACGGAGTTGGACAGGCGAGATTATGGCGTGGGCGTCGGCAGCTGGGCAGAGACAATGGTCGTAGGCGCTAACGTAGAGATCGAAGTCGCAGTCGAGGCCAACCGCAAGTAGAGTTATGCAGAGACAACAGCGGGCCCTGGCTGCTAGATCATCGGAGCCGGGGCCCGCCATCGATACCCTAGTCGAACTCCCTACTGGATCCCTTCGCCCTGCAACACCGTCGAGTACTGATCCACAGGAAGGTCCGACACGACTTGGACATCTCCATTCGGCCAACGAATCTCCATTCGCTCCACCAGACTATCGCGGCCTAATCCCAGGTGCATCCGTGGGTCGTTGTACGACAGGTAGCTGGTCGCCCACTGGTTGACTTTGACCTGGGTCCGAGTTGCGGTCGTCAGCGTTACCTTTGCGCCTATCGCCGAAGCAGGTCCGCCGGCCCCCACTAGCGTCAGACCGAGCCAGTGATTGCGATTCCCCCCCTCGTTTTGTAGCAGCGCGGCAGTGGCCTCGAGATCCAAGTGGGATACGATGATGTCCAGATCGCCATCATCATCATAGTCCCATACCGCCGCAGCTCGCCCGGAGCGCTCCTTCGTGAAATAGTCGCTCAGTTCACGTCCGGCGTCCCGGAACCGGCCGGTCCCATCGTTCTCGAGCAACAGAGGTAGCTGGAGGATCAACTCTTCAGCCGTGCCGTTGGCCGAAAACATGTCCAGGTCACCATCGTTGTCGTAATCGAACAGTGCCGCTCCCCACGCACCCTTGCCGCGGAACGCAGCTGCAACCCCGCTCCGCTCGGTGATGTCCTCAAAGGTTCCGTCACCACGGTTGCGATAGAGAGCCCCATGGCGGAGGTCCGTCACGAGCAGGTCTATGAGGCCGTCACCATCCACATCGCCGATCGAGCCATGCATGGAGCCAGTCGACTGACCCTGATCGTTAGCGGCCACCCCACTGCCCTCCCCCACCTCGAGAAATCCGCCAGCTCCGTCATTGCGAAACAGAAAATTCAACTGGTGATCGTTCCCTTGAAAGAGATCCAGGTCACCGTCGTCATCGTAGTCGAACACGGTTAGACCCATGCATTTCGAGTCCGGATAGAGCAACCCTACATCCGCCGTGACTTCTTTGAAGCGGCCGTCAGACTCCTGTCTGTAGAGCATCGAAGCTTGGCCATCATACTCAGAGGGATGAGGCATCATTTCTGGCGTCGTCGGTGACACGTACTCGGGATCGAAGGCCAGGAAGTTGCCCACCATCATATCCACCGCACCATCGACATCGTAATCCCAGAATGCCACGCCGACAGACCACTTGGTGAATCCGTTCACCGTCTCCGGCCCTGTGAGCCCCAACGAATCCGACACGTCTGTGAACGTGCCATCACCCCCGTTCGAGAAGAACGCGTTGGGTCCGTAGTTCAGCAGGTATATGTCGGTGTCTCCGTCACCATCGTAATCGAGCGCTCCAGCCGCCATGCTCCAATGACGATCATCCACCCCGGCTTGCCGCGCCACTTCCGTGAACGTCCCGTCTCCATTGTTGCGGTAGAGTTCATTGGGGGTGTCTGCAAACCGCCGGCCCTCGGAGTCGCTGATGCCCTCGAGATAGGTTCCATTGAGCATGTAGAGATCCATGTCGCCATCACCATCGTAGTCGAGGATGGTGACACCTGAGCCACTGCTCTCCAGGATATTCTCGTAGGTGGTATCGCCAAACGTGTAGCGGAACCGTAGCCCTGATTGTTCGGTTATGTCGGTGAACGAGACCTGCGGCGGCGAAGCACAGGCCACCAGTGAGGTCCCTACGGCGGCATTGAGTAGGAGATATCGTGCGATCGGGTTCATGGCGTTAGCGACCCTTTGGCTGGCTGAAGTCGACCCCGGCACATCTCCGGGTCCCGATGGAAACTACAGCGGCTGGAGCGGCTGTGCCGCTGTTCCAGTCAGAATACGGGAGGTCACTTGCAGGAAATCGGAATCTGGGTCACACCGCTACTACTGTTACCGGGAGTCGCGCTGCTGGTGCTTTCCACCTCAATTCGTTACGGACAGATCCACGAAGAAGTGCACCGGCTCTTGGGCGAGGACTACGCCCATGCCAAAGGGCTAGCTGGGCACCTAATCAGACGCGCCACCCTGTTCCGAGACGCTCTCGTATGTCTCTACATCGCGGTGTCGGTCCTCGCGTTTGCGGCCCTAGCCGGTGCGGCTACCTCAATTTGGATGAGGGGCTCATACTGGGTCACTCTTTCGCTGACCGGAGTCAGCATTCTCTTCCTGCTATACGGCAGTGCACAGCTTCTGCGAGAGTCGCGACTATCTCTCGATGTGATACGGGGACACATGGACGAAGACGGCCGATTCACCTGAGTTACCGGCACGCTGATACTCGCACAACAACTCGGTTGCGGTGCCACCCGACTATGTGCCGATGTGTCAGACTACGGAACTAGCCGATCGACCTATCTCCCATCGTGACTTCGATCGGCTTCAACTGATCCCGCTTGAACCGGACATAAATCCATGACATCGGGATTATGAGGACTCCCGCTGCCACCACTGCAAGGCCAATGAAGACGGCAGCAAAGTACTGCGATCTGTTGTAACGCGCGGCCGCCAGGAATAGAGCTGAATCTTGACGGGCAGTCAGAACCACCATGGCGGCACGGCCCCTCAGACCCAGTTCGGGGCCCCACCCGTCGGCGTCCGCGGGCTGGGTAACATCCTCAAGTACCTGTCCCACTAGCTTCTGATCAATCGTGTCCGCCACTTCTTCCTGGAATGAGGTTAGCTCGAATTGCAGAGCACCGGCTATGCTGTCCCGCAGCCGAACCTGTTCCGGGAACTGAACTGGCGTGGTCGCCATCTTCCGCCAAACCTCGAGTGCTGCGTTGTAGGAATGCAGGGCTCTTATGGTGCGGCGCCCATCCTCAATGGCTGCGCCTGACAATCCAAGCGTGTAGATGTGCACCAACCCCACAGCCACCGCCGCTACCAACGCAAATGCAGCGATAGTGAGGGCAATACCCGGTCTGATGCCCTTGTAGTCCTGTAGGGCGATAGCAAGAGAAGAACGTGCTTGATTCATTTGGCTGTCCCAAACAGTTGTATCTGGTCCCGCTGCCAACTCCACGGGGAGTACGGCAGCGGCACCAATGGATTGTGGTGGCTGGTCGAAACCAGATTTACGGTGTGGCTGTCCAGCTGTGAGCGGGTCCCAACACTCCGAGCCGGTGAGGGCGACCTGAAACGGAGCCGGCGGGCCCTTGATCGGGCACGACGCCGACCCTCAGCACTAAGGTATGGTTTGAAGTTGGCGTCGGCTAGGGCTTGGTCAACACAGTCGGGACAGCCACTCAGCTTGTTGCATGAGCGCAATATCGAAAGGCGTGCACCTGCCATTGGGTCAGGGGACTTGTTCCCGACTCGCGAAACAACTCTATGGCCGCCTTGGCATCGAGGATTGAAGCCCCACCGTCTCGTGGGTCACCAAACGCATAGTCTAGGCCCCCTCTCTGTTCTTCGGCGGCGTACTCATCCAGTTGGCGCCGCAAGTCACTCCGATTGAGATCGAAAGGCACCCACACCGTGCTGCCTAAGACGCCCTCATGGACATAACCAGCGTTGTCTCGCGCGAGCTCGTCGATCCTCGCAGTGGAGTACTGTATGGATATCTGGAGGCAAACTAGACCGCGATCCCTCAGAAAACTCCCAGCCTCGGCTATGACTCTCCTCCTCAGCGAGAAACCATCATCACCGCGGCTAGCAGACGGATTGGCAACAATGAAATCGACTCGCCCCTCCAACCCGGCGAGTATGTGCCTGTCCGCCTCCGCATATGGTCGGAACGAATCCGAGTGAAGAAAGGTGACACAGCCAGCTACGCCGTTGAGTTCGGCGTTTGCCCTGGCGGCCTGGATGTCAGGGCCCGAGCTGTCCAAACCGACCACTTGCTGCACAGTCGGGATTTTGGCGGCCGCTATCCCGAGGCAGCCGGTGCCACATCCCCAGTCGATCCCGACACCGCTCAGGAGCCCCTCATGTTCTCCTATCGTTAGCAGCGATATCCTGCTAGCCGGTGTGAGATGGTAAGTACCCTCAGGTTGCCGAATCCGAATCGGTGCAGAGCGACCGATGGTCTCCTCGGTCAGCAGTATTTCGTTCGGCGGCTCCACGTCCTTTACGGAACGGAAGGCGGGCCCTCGACAAGCCTTCGCAACAAGCGCTCCATTGCTTCAGCGGTGATCAGTCCGCTAGCCCTGACAGTGTACCCGCCGAATAGGACCGTTCCGACGGTAGAGTCCCCCACGACCTGAACCTGCACCTGCCCGGTTGCAGTTGGATCGGCTGAGTCACTGCCGAGTGGTACCACGGTCAACGTCAGTTGCTCACCCGAGTCCAACAACTGCGCCACCACATATCCCCCTGTTTGAATCGGTGTGACGCGTTGAACTGCGAGTCCATCCACGGCTACCACCGAATCCGCCTCGGTCACAGTTGTCTGCTGACCGCCGGTATCTCCTGGAACGCTCTCGACCGTGTCGATCGCAGCAGGCAGGGATACCGCCGGATCAGTCGCGTCACTCAGGCTGTCGAACGTGACCTCAATGGCCGGCGGTGCCACTGAATCGAGCGCGATTCTCGCGAGTGAGTCCAAATTTGCAAGTTGCTCCAAGTCGGCGACAGAATCGGGCGCTGCGGCGGTCATCGAGCCCGTATCTCCGGCAACTGGGGCCGTTGTTCCAGAGCTGCCGTCGCCACCACCGCCGCGCCCAAACGGCAACAGGTCGGCGAACCATAATGCAGCTCCTCCGCCGACGATCACTACAAAGGCGATCAGGCCGGTTCTGGCTCCCTTCGCCTTTCGCGGTCGCTGAGCTGTAAAGGCTAGTGGCCGGCGTGGGCGCGATGGGACCATTGGCTGCTGCCGTGGAGGAGCAACCCCGGCAGGCGGAGCTGGCTCAACTGATGGCGTCTCTTCCGGGGCCTCATCTTCCGCCTGCCGCTCGATGCGCCATGGTAGAGTGTGGGCCTTGACGTCATCTGAATCCTCTTGCGATGGCTCCACAACCGGACCCGGCGGAATATCCGTCGCAGGCGGCGCGCCGTGCTCGATGGCCAGGCTTGGTCCACTGTCGTCGAGGGACGCACTCTGATGGTCTACTGCTAGCTGGTCGCCTTCGGCTCCGGTCAGTACGCTATCCGGTTCTATCGCCGGCCGCGAACCGCTGTCATCGAGTGAGGCACTGGAATGGTCCACTGCCAGCTGGCCACGGCTGGCCCGCTCTGGTGAACCGTCTGGTTGTATCGCCAGCCTCGAGTCGCTGACATCGAGCGAGGCACTGGCGTCATCTGCGGCCGATCGCTCTTCATCATCTAGCTGTCCCTGGCTCTCTGCGGGCTCGGCCGTCCGCGCGGCAGGCTCTTCCTCGAGCTGTTCATCGGGTTTCGTGGATTCCGCATCGCCTTCCTCTAGGCCGGCCTGGCTCTGCGGCTCGGCCGGTTTCATCCGCTCCTTCTCGCTGCGCCCAGCCACCTCCAGCATCAGCTCCAGAACGGGCCTTATTTCACCTTCAGGGCGATCGGCCATCTGTTCCAGTACTTCTTTGGCTTTGCCGAGTTTCACGCGATCCGCGTAGCTGGAGAGGACCTTGCCGGCTTCAGTCAGGTAACCGTGCTCAACCATCAGCCGGGCCAGTCCCAGATATTCGTAGGTTCTCGTTGCGTCGACGCGTAGAATCCTCGTGCAAAGGGTTATCACGCTCTTGCCGGAGCCATGCGTTGCATAGCGTTTCGCTGCGCGCTCGTACATGGAGATGGCGGTCTTCCCATCTCCTAGTTTCAGGTTGAGATCTCCGGCCTTCACGTAGAGGGGTAGTTCCCGCAGGATGCCTGAGCTGCCTTCGAGATGAGCGAGGATCTTGCGATAGATGGCCAGGGCTTCGGCGGCCTTGCCCTGTTGTTCCAGCCCGCGTGCCTTGTCCTTCAGAGTGGCTACGTCCACTGCTTCCACCTCCGCTCGCGGCATTTTGAGGGTCCCAGACCGCCCGCGGTCTCTAAACTAAAACTCCCGTGTCACGGGACAAGGACTCCTGAGGCCAAGGGTGACGTCATTGGAGATTTCGCAGCCCGGACGGGCATCGGTTTGGATCTCAGGGGTGGATGATCACATCTTCCCAGTCCGTATCTCAACTTCTTTCTCACGCTTCACCAACTCGACCGTACCCCGTTCCTTGTCACTGTCCCTTGAGCTCCCGTTCCCACGCACTCAATGCGACTTCGTAATATCGCGGTGAGAACATCATCCATTCGCCCAGGGATGACGGCAGATTGAATTCCTGAGCCGTCGCCGCCGCCGGGACCCCCTGTTCAAAAGCACGGCGCGCGGCCACCTCAACCCGGTCGATCACCTGGGTGTATCTATCCAGATCCGCCGCGTCAGCGAGTGGCCCATGCCCCGGCACATATACGGTATCGCTCGACCGGCTGAGGGCACGTACGGATTGCGAAAGCCGCGAAGGAATGGCGTCTCTATAGTTTGGAAACATGCGATTCCACACCAAGTCACCACACCACACGATGCTCGGTTCGTCCAACTCGACTGAAACGTCACTGGGCGTGTGACCCTCCCGAGGTACAATGCGTACCGTCCGTCCGCCCACGTCAATGCTGCTGGCGGACGTGGGATTCAAAATGGTGACATCCGCCAGCATCCGACTCCGCAACGCCCCAGCCTGGGCATCACGCCGAGCATCGGTCTCCACAATGAGGTCCCTCGTAGCCGCTGTTGCGAAAACATCAGGCGGTCCGCGCACTCCGAATCCCTCGATTCCGTTAGCATGGTCTCCGTGGAAGTGAGTCAAGACAACGTGAGACGGCCAACTCCCGGTCAACTCGCGCGCCCGCTCAGCCATCCACGTCGCGCCCTTGGGGCTCGCGAAGCTTTCGACTACGATTGTCCCGCTGGCACCGGCTATGATCCCACCGTTGCACAGTGTCGTGCGGTCTTCGAGAGGTGTCGAAATCAACGCCCACAGGCCATCGCCAACCTGTTCGAGTCGACCCCATGGCTCCTCCGTAGAGAGGTGTCCAGGTCTGCCTCTGGGCAGCCTCAGTCCTGCCCATGGATTTGCTCCGGTGGCGAGAAACATCAGGTGGGCACTGCAGGTCGTAACAGCACCAAGGAAGGTTCGGCGGCTTACATCCCGGCTGGAGTCGATCATGTTCTTTCATCCTCCGACACAAAGATGATCGATTCTCGTCATCTGACCAGATGCGCCGCTGGGTGGGATTTCGACTACCGACGCACGCCCATCAGTCTTCCTAGCCACGACGAGTATGGTCGCCCGGACTCGATGGCCTGACCCAGAGCGGACGCCGTATCGAACCGATCAGACGGGTGCCTCGCCAGAGCCCGGTTGAGGGCGGTTTCGAGAAAGCCTGGTACCTCGGATCTCACAATCCTCACTGACACCACTGGTTCGGCCAGCTGGCGGGCCAAGACGGCCCGAGGTGTTGCTCCCTTGAATGGCGGCTCTCCCGTCAGCATCTCATACAGGACACACGCCAACGAATAGACGTCGCTGCGCCCGTCCAGCTGCCGCAGACCGGCAGCTTGCTCGGGACTCATATACGATGGAGTGCCGACCGAGACACCGGACTTCGTCAGGTGTTCTTCCGATGCCGAACCCACGGCCAGAGCAATGCCAAAGTCAGCGAGGATTGGATGCCCGTCGTGAAACAGAATGTTCTCCGGCTTTATATCGCGATGTATAACACCCCATCGATGGGCATGATCGAGCGCTGAGGCAAGCAGAACCGTTATTCGCACTGCCTCCTCTACCGGCAGAAAGACGAATTCACTCAACCGTTCGCGCAGGGAGGCACCTTCAACATAGGGCATGACGTAGTACAGAAGACCGTTGATTTCGCCGGAGTCAATCAGGGTAAGGATATGTGGATGCTGCAGCTTGGCCGTTATTCTGATCTCTCGCAGGAAACGGCTGGCTGCGAGCGTCACGGAGAGCTCCGGATGGAGGACCTTGATGGCAACCTGCCGTTCGTGTTTCAGGTCATCGCCCAGATAGACCGTGGCCATCCCGCCGCGTCCGAGAGGACGCCGTACTGCATAACGGTCACCTAGAGACGGCCCGAAACTGCGGGAGTCATCGACGACGAGCGACCGAACAGGATCTTCTCGCGCTCTCCGACGCAAAGAGACTGAAGGGCCACCTCCGAGCCACCACGCTGGTAGGGCTGCTGTTGGAGTCAACGACATCGGCGAGCCTCCAGTGCCAGTAGTGCCGAGGTCACTCCATGCCCCGGCTATGGCAAATTCTCGCCACCTGCCGTCAAATCAGCGTCAATCATCCTGAGACGCGGTCAGACGGTTTCCCACCATGCCACTTCTCCCCAATGCCCACAACTGGGGCAGCGTTTCCGTTCGGGCTCGCCGATTAGTCCAAACCTACACTGACAGGCCGGGCACACAGCGTATCGCCTACCCAGCTTATGCACCGACCGCCTTGCGGCCCTGGTCTCATAACCGATACGGTGTACAACAGTGAACCGGTCGGGCCTCCGGCGGCGCACCTCCACCACCCGGCGAGGAACATCAACGGTCGCCTCCGCTACGTTTATGGACACCCTATCGTTGCGGTCGTCGCTCACCACCGGATACCACGCTCCCGCTCTGATATTCCTGGAGTGAGGCGGCCGGACGCTCGACCATAAGCGAGCCCATCCTCTGACGCTACTATTGCCCACTTCTCCGCCTCCATTGAAGGGTTCACGCAACACACAGATGTGATGGGTGGCAGGCTCCAACTAATGCGGGCCGACCTCCATAAGTTGCAGCGCGATCCGTAGAACCGGAAGGCCACGAGATGTTGGGACCTCCCCCACCGCTCGCCACCGCGCTAAGATTCCGGATCTCAAGAAACGGATGTGCCCATGACAATCCTCCTGAGCAAGCGTTTGAGTTCGATTCCGTGCTCACTTCTTCTCGCGCTGATCACCTTCTCTGTGACAGCGCTTACGACACAGCAAGCAGTGGCGCAAGACATTGCTAGTCCGAATGTGCTCATAGTGGTAGCCCATCCCGATGACGATGCGATGTTCGCCGCCGCCGTCTACAAGATCACACACTCTCTTGCAGGATCTGTGGATCTAGCTCTTGTAACCGACGGCAGCGGAGGGTTCCGTTACTCTCAGCTCGCCGAGCCTATCTACGGCATCAAACTCACAGACGAGACGATCGCCCGGCAGTATCTACCCGCGATTCGGAAACGGGAACTCATGGCAGGAGGCAAGATTGTAGGAATACGCAACTACTTCTTCCTGGATCAACTCGATCACCAGTACACGGAAAACACCGATACAGTCTTGAGCCACGTGTGGGATACCGAGGCGGTGCGTACGCGCTTGAGGCAAATCATGACGCGTGTCGAGTACGACTATGTCTTTGTCCACCTCCCTATTCAGAACTTCCACGCGCACCACAAGGCCGCTACCATCCTGGCACTTGAAACCGCGCGAGACCTCCCTGCTGAACTCAGACCAGTCGTCCTCGGTAGCTTCGTAGGAAGTACATCTGACACGTCTCAATTCGGTGTGACCGACTTTGTAGAACTTGGTGGATTCCCCGTGACTCGCGTGAGGTCCAATCTCGACCCCTTTGTCTTTGACCGTGGCCAACCACTCAGCCCCGACGGTAGGCTCACATATAGGATCATCGTCAATTGGCTCATTGCCGAGCACAAGTCGCAGGGTACAATGCAACTCTTGATGAATCAGGGTGACATCGAAAGGTACTGGTTCTTTGATATCAACAACGCTTCGGATCTAGCCCAGACACGGGAATTCTTCGAGCAACTCGCGGACAGTATCGACCACCGGACACCGGGGGGCTGAGCGTTGGGACGGCTGCCGCCTCACTTGAGCGGCGTCCTTCTCGCTGTATTGGCGAGCGCATCTTTCGCATCGATGCACAATGCCATCAGATATGTCACCAGCGATGTTCACCCATTTCAAGTCGCGTTCTTCCGCAATCTGTTCGGCGTTCTCTTTCTTGTCCCGTGGTTCCTGGCAGTCGGCATTGGTTCGCTTCAAGCACCTAGAGTCGGGAAGCATCTGGTCCGCGCCTTAGTCAACGCGGCATCGATGGTAGCGTGGTTCACGGCACTAAGTCTCATACCGGTCGCAGAGGCTACATCGCTCGCCCTGGTGGGGCCGATATTCGTCGCACTCGGCGCCGTCTGGTTGTTCGGAGAGAGTATCACCCGTGGACGTTGGATCGGAATTGGAGTTGGGATGGTCGGTGCTTTGGTGATCATAAGGCCAGGGGTTTCCAGCATGGGGGTGGCAACTTGGCTGGTGCTTTTCGCAACAATGTGCGTCTCAATTTCGAAGTTGATCGCGAAGAGCCTGTCACGCACTGAGGGCACTGCAGCGATCGTGGCCTACTTGACCTTCCTCATGATGCCCATCACGCTGATTCCCGCCTTGTTCGTGTGGGTGTGGCCAACGCCCGGGCAGTTGGGCTTGTTCGCACTGATTGGCGTGCTGGGCACAACTGGGCACCTACTCTTCATCAAGGCATACAAGCTCGCTGACGTGAGTCTCGTTGAACCGGTCATGTTCATGCGCATGGTATGGGCAGCCTTGATCGGCCTGGCGGTCTTTGCCGAGTTTCCCGATATCTGGACATGGACGGGAGCCGCCGTCGTGGTAATCGGCACCACATACCTCGCCCGCCGTGAGCCGCCCGTCCGGCAGCACACGGGAGATGCGCTCCCGTAACACAACGGTTTCAAGCCAGTTGTCTTTGGTCCATTCAATTCTTGACAGCTGTTTGACTCTTGCTAGCAAGAATGCTGGTGAAGGAGGATCGTATCATGCAGCTGGGTCATGTCGAACTGGCTCTTTCGATCGCAACGTTCGACTGGAGCCCCCACACTGCCCTCATCTGTCTCGGGATGCACTTCCTACCCAACGCTGATTCTCTCGTCGAACGATCCGGACTTGTGGGGCCCAAGTTCCACTGTACCGTCACCCACACGACTTGGTTTGCGGTCACGATCAGCGCAATCGTTGCGACGGTCTTTTTCGTCTACAGGCTATTTCAGATTGGTGTGCTCGGAAGCGCCTAGTCGTTAAGAAGCCACTTGACTCTCTCTTGACATCCCCGGCCCATGTTTCGCTCGACCTCTGATAGGAGGCGGGCGGCATGAGCGCCAACCACATAAACGGATTTGCGATACAGTTGGCCCGGACTGCACGACTCCCAATCGCGCCTCACAGCTGGGATCTACTACTCCGGACCTGCTCTGCGTCCGCCCTGGTTGCGCTTCTCGTTTCGATCCTAGTGCCATCAGTGAGCGACCTTGCGGCCTTTTTTACCATGATGCTGATAGCCTGCGGCCCGACTTCAGCTTTCTTGCCAGCCGCATCTGAGCCCGTTCTCATTCTCTTCGCACAGCTGTATCCACCGCTGCTCCTCGCGACGATCGGAGTAGTGGCAGTCGTCATAGTGGAGTTCCTCAACTACTCGATGTTCGAGGCGATTCTCCAGTCCAACAAGCTTGCGAAAGTGCGCCAGGCAAAGAGTACACATATGGTGGTCACCTGCTTTGAGTCTCAGCCATTCGCCACAGTGGCCATCGCGGCTTTTTCTCCGATTCCGTTCTGGATCGCGAGAAGCTGTGCTGTGCTGGCGCGTTACTCCATTCCACGATACATGTGCGCCACAGCCTTAGGTCGCTTCTTCAGGCTCTTTCTGATAAGCGCGGGTGGTGCTGCGATCCCACTGTCAGCAGGCCAGACACTCGCCGGAGGGGCGGTCGTGATAACAGCCATGGGAGGACTGGTATTGGTCCATCACCAACGGACCAAGCGGAGTCGTGTCTTGGCCGCTAGCCTGGCCGGAGATCGTGGTTGAACCGATCGAAGACGAGGAGGATGCAATGCAAACCGGACACACCGCAACGGGGTTTCTCCTGTTACTCCTCCTCTCGGTCCGCGCAGTAAGACCGATCAGACCTCTGGGACCGATCGCCTTAATCAGGGTCGCGATACCCAACAGGGCTCCCCCAAGACGCTGCTGACCCAACAGTATGAGCTTTCAGAAAGAGACATTGGCAAAGTAGAGGACGGCGAAACCCTCGTTAGGATTCTGCGCTCGAACGATGATCGTGAGTTCATCATTTTCGGAATGACCAGCATCACGGCCACCACGAAGACATTTGTCCACCATGCTCGTGACGCCGAGAACGTCGGCCGCACGCGGTCGAGGATGCAAACGGCGACAGACCCCGTTCGTTTCTGATCTGCGTCGATCGGTTGCTGTTCGATTCGAGAGTGGGTGGGGTGAAGCGGATGCTCCTTGCCAATCACCTGGAATCCTACACTCGAGATAGGCTCCAGGCCGTGAGGGAAGGGCTGCGGTCAGAGGAGGCGCTCGTGGCGATGCGGCAGAACCAGTAGGCGCCCTTGGGCATCCCGCCAAGCACCAGCCGCCGGACGGATGAAACCCCCTCGTCCAACCCACCGTAGTGCCCTGGAAGGAAGCGATATATCGCTAGAATTAATATATATAGAATTTCTACATAGCCATGGAGCGACAGTGTCAGTCAACACCAAGCTCAGCCTGGGGACCGTTATGGTCCTCCATGCCATAGCCCGTGGGTGCAAGTACGGGTTCGACATCATGGAAGAGACCGGACTCACAAGCGGGACGATCTACCCGGCGCTGGAGAAGCTAGAGCAGGCCGGTTTCGCCAGGTCAAAGTGGGAGGATGGCCGGATCGCTCAACGGGAGAAACGGCCGGCGCGTCGCTATTACCAGATCACGATCCGCGGAGAACGGGCTCTGCTCGAAGCCATGGAGCGATACCGATCTCTGGCGCCGGTTGACTTGAAGGGTGCCGTGCGGCCGCGGACTCCCTGACATGAACGAATACCCTCTTCGCCTTCGCCTTAGCCTGGCACTCGTCCACGTCGCCGGCCTCGGGGTGCCGCGGGCCCGCCGAGATGAATGGCGCCGACAGTGGCAGGCAGAGGTCATACATCGGTGGCAACAGACGCTGCACACGAGGACATCCTCTCGGCGATCGACCCGCGGCATCGTCCTCTGGTCGGTGGGTGCTTTTGCACATGCCTGGTACCTGTTTAGAACGGAATTCACAATGGACATCATTTGGCAAGATGTGAAGTACGGGTTTCGCGCGCTTCGAAAGAGCAAAGGCATCATAGCGGTCGCCATCATCTCACTGGCGATCGGAATCGGGGCGAA
>JBDGZZ010000071.1:0-15865 GCA_039588335.1 Gemmatimonadota bacterium
CGCGCCGCATTCCGATCGGGAAGAGGCTCTCTATCCAACAACGGATGCCCGACGAACTCGGTTGGAATGCCATGGCTCCGGAAGAACTGCTCTTCAAAGGGCAGCACGACGGCAAGGGATTTCACGTTCTTTCGAATCGAGCGGATTCTCCAAGCTCCCCAAGCCCACAGCTGCGGTGCGACATAGTAGAGAACGGGGATGTCAGTCCGAGTAGCTGCTGCTGCGACACGTAGGTTGAAACCGGGGTAATCGATCAGAATAGCCAGATCGTAGGACCGCTCGGAGAACAGCTTGCGGATGCGCCGCAACAACAGCGCGTGCCGCGGTATTGTCCTGGCTACCTCGCTCAGCCCCATGACCGAGAGCCGTTCCATCGGCTCCAACAGTTTGGCGCCAGCCGCCTCCATGTTCGGGCCGCCAACGCCTTCAACCGTGACGCCAATACCAAGTTCGCTGAGTGCGCGAATCACGGGAGCCGCGTGCCCGTCACCCGAAGCTTCCCCCGCCGAAACGAAGATCCGCCTCAGACCAGTACCCCCCGCCCCGAACGCGCTACGAAATCGACCAGTCGCATCGCCTCAGAAACATCGGGGCTCTCTCGCTGGATCCGGCCAATCGCCTCTGTCGTGGTGAGGTCGGAGTTGAAGAGCAGACGATAGGCATGTTTCAGGGCAAGCCGCACTTCCGAACTGAATCCGGCGCGCATCAGCCCGATCGTGTTGATGCCATAGAGTTTGAACGGATTGCCCGCCGCCCTGCAGTATGGTGGCACGTCCTGTGGTAGACGCGAGCCGCCCCCTACCATCGCGTATGTTCCGATCCTCACGAACTGATGTACCGGAGTCGATCCACCAACGTTTGCGTGCTCTTCGATGTGAACGTGCCCCGCCAACTGCACCGCATTCGCAAGCACCACACGGTCTTCGATGACGCAATCGTGCGCTACATGCACGTACGACATGATATAACAGCCACAGCCAACCGACGTCTTGCCACTGGCGGCCGTACCACGATTGAGCGTGCAGTAGTCGCGGATCAGCGTCTGATTGCCGATCTCGAGCCAGGTGTCTTCGTTCTGGAACTTGCGATCCTGTGGCTCACCGCCGAGAACCGATCCAACACCTACCGAGCAATCACGACCGATGCGGGTGTTGCGCTCGATGACGGCGTGAGACGCTATTGCAGTGCCGGATAGTATGCTGACCTGTGGCCCGACTGTGGTGTAGGGTCCGATCGCCACGTCGCGATCGAGTTCCGCTTGCGAATCGACGATGGCGGTGGGATGTATTACCGGTCTCATTTGTCAACGACGCGGGCCATCATTTCGGCTTCCGCCGCAGGCTGACCGTCTACGTAACCGACGCCGCGCATGCGACAATTCCTGCCGCGGAAGTGTAACATCTCCAACTCGAACCTGATCTGGTCACCGGGCACAACCGGCTTGCGGAATTTCACGCTGTCGATGGCCATGAAATAGACGACCTTCTCCTCCGGCTTTTCGAACGCGCCCATCAACAACATGCCACCGACTTGACCCATCGCCTCAATAATCAGCACGCCGGGCATGATGGGGTGGTCCGGGAAGTGCCCCTGGAAGAACGGTTCGTTCACCGTAACGTTCTTGATTCCTACTATGCGTTTGCCTTCTTCCATCTCGACGATCCGATCGACCAACAACATCGGATAGCGGTGAGGAATCGCGCCGAGGATTTCCTGGATTCCCATCACCGGGGGCACTCGCGAGCCACTCGTCCGCTTTATGGCACGTACTAGTGCGATGTTGCCCTTGTGGTTAGGCCGATCGGCCACCACGTGTCCCTTGAAGCTGCCGCCTAGCAGAGCAAGATCCCCGAGTACGTCCACTGCTTTGTGTCTCACGAATTCGTCGGGCCAGATGAGATCGGTTCCTTTGACTCCGTCATCCGATAGTATTATCACGTTTGATGCGGAAGCTCCCTGAGCCAACCCCTTCGCACGCAGTTCTTCCGCCTCGCTCTCGAAACCGAACGTCCGTGCCCGGGACAGAGACTGCTCGAAGTTGTCAGGGTCGATGTCGAAACACCCCGATTGCCGTCCAATCAACGCGTGATCCCACTCTATTGTCACCGTCAGGCGAAGATCGTCTCGGGGCGCCACCACATAGCTGGCATCTCCCTCGTTCACAACGAACGGCATCTTCACCCGGTACTCTGTGGGTGTGCCCCCGGACTCAACCGGTCCGGCCTTCTTCAAAGCGTCGAAGTATGGAGCCGCACTTCCGTCGGCGATCGGAGCCTCCGGTCCGTCCACCTCGATCACTACGTCGTCCAACCCGTGGGCTGCTACTGCGGCGAGGATGTGCTCCACTGTGTGGACCGCTGATTCCCCGTCTCCCAGACTCGTTCGGCGATCTGTCTCAATGACGTTCGCAACGGATGCGAGAATCTCGGGCGCTCCGGACAGATCGGTGCGTTTGAACACCACGCCGCTCCCGTTCTCACCCGGCTTGAACGTGACGCTGCTCTTGGCACCCGTGTGAAGTCCGATACCTGTAACTGTCGCGCTATTGGACACGGACCGCCTCTTGTCAGTCATTGCTCTCCTCTGCAATGCGCTGGAGGGATGACGTAATGGCCGTGAGCCTTTTCAACGCCGCCGCCTGACGCAGAACGTCCCGGTGACGCCGGGCAGGATACCCCGAGACGGTTTCACCAGCCGGGATGTCACCGATGACGCCGGCCTGGGCCGCGACCCGCGCACCCTCGCCAACTGTGAGGTGGCCTGCCAATCCGGCCTGTCCCGCCAACATCACGTCGTCTTCGACAACGGTGCTGCCGGCCAGACCTACCTGCGCCATTATCAGGCAGCGTTTTCCTATTCGGACGTTGTGGGCCACTTGAACCAGGTTGTCGATCTTCGAACCCCCACCCACCACCGTGTCTCCGACGCTACCTCGATCGACAGTCGTGTTGGCGCCGATTTCGACATCGTCTTCGATGTAGCAACCACCCACGTGTTTCCTGTGTATCGGACCATCGGCGCCAGGGTCGAAGGCATATCCGGGTGTACCCACGCGCGCGCCGGGCTTGAGGATTACTCTGTCTCCTACCCGGGCTCCCGCACAAACCACAGAGTGTGGGCCAAGCCGGCAGCGGTCTCCCAACACCGCCTCCTCTTCTATGACCACATATGGCCCGATCTCGCAGTCCTCTCCCAGGCTCACGTTGTCTCCCAGGACTGCGTATTGTGCCAGCGCGATCCTACCCCGCCAACGTGCGCCACGTCCAATCCTGGAGTGGCAGTGAACACCCCATGTGGCCTCAGGTTGTGGATAGAGTGCAGCTACCGCCAACGCGAGCGCTCCGTAGGCATCTTCCACCACGATACGCGTCGCGGGTCCGGCGGTCACGTTCTCGAATTCGGACGTGACCAAAACCGCACCCGCGTTGCTGCGTCGAAAATACGGGAGATATCTACCCGAGGCAAGAAAAGACAAATCGAAGGGACCTGCCTTGTCGAGCGACGTAGTCCCCGCGATTACAGTCTCCTTGGCGCCCACCAGCCTGCCACCAACAAGGTCGGCAATCTCACCGGCTGTCAGTCTCGCGTCCGGCTGCACGAGCCGGTTACGGACCCCCGGTGCTCTGGACCCGCTCAACGACGAGCGGCGTCAGATTCAACGTCGGATCGGCCGAGATTATGTTCGTTTCTGGACTGGCGACGTCGAATATGATCGCGATGTTACGCTCCGCTCTAATACCGTCGATCACTGTCTGAATCCGCAGCTGCAGCGGTGCTAGCAGCTCCTGCTCTCGCTGCACGGCTCGCGTCTGCAGTTCCTGCTGTCTCGTTTGCCCCCGTTGCTGCATTGTCTGCAACTCGGCAATCTTTTCTTCCTTCGCCGCCGGGCTCAGCAGAATCTCTTGTTGATCGTACGCAGCCACGGCGGAATCCAATTCCTGGCGGAGCTGAGTGATCTCCCCCTCATACACCTGCAGGTCCGACCTCAGCGTGGAATCCGCTGCGGCGAACCCTGGAGTCTGCCGCAGAATGATATCCGCATTCACGTAAGCGACTGACACACCGCCCTGAACCGTCCGATCGTTTCCGTCGGTCGGGATTGCGGCAATCCCGACCACTGCCAGTAGCACTACTGCAGCCATTGCCCAACGGGCCATCTTGCTCTCCGGTCGCATGGTTGATGATCCTATGTTCCTATTCTAGAAGATATTCCCGAGCCTAAAGTGGAACTTCCAGCCGGGATCCCGGTTGCCAAACTGGTCCACTCTGTCGAACCCGTAGGCATAGTCGAGCCCGATTGGACCGAGTGGTGACAGCAGGCTGACGCTTATTCCGGCACCGCGAAACACGCGGGTCGGATTGTACTCTCGCGGATGCGCCCAGACATTTCCTGCATCTACGAATAACGCGAAATAGAGCGCCTGACTGAGCCGCATCCCAACCTCGGTGGTTAGCGCGTGATAGGAGGCGCCGAACGCATCCACGGTGTTGGCTCTGAGACTCGAAGCCGACGGATCATACCCCAGTGGGGTGATGGAAAACTCCTCGTAACCACGCAACGGGATACCGAATTGGGTCCCACCCATCGAAAACAGCTGGCGGAAATGGGGCCCCACGTCACCCCACACGAACCCGACCTGGCCACCGATGCCCAGCACGAACTGGATACCGGGACTGCCAAAACCGGCCCCCCCTCCGAGGCCACCAATTGGCACGTACCACCGGCCTTCGAACGTAGCACGCTTGAAGTCTCCGCTACCGCCGAGCGGCCCACCCGTCTGGCTGACCGAGACGCGATGTAGCGTACCTGCAGTTGGAAACGGTAGGCCGATTCTCCGGTCGTGAACCAGCGTGAGTCCCAAACTCGACAGAGTACAGTTGCGGCACGTGAACCGTGAGGCCAACGTCGGCGAGTCGTAATCGCTCTGCTCCACGGTGTACGACGTCAAGAGACGGGTGTACCGTGATCCGAGTACCGGGAACCCGAACTGCAACGAACCTCCGCGCGATTGGATACGCCCGAGGTCGGCGACCGTGTACCGCAACCGCGAGTTGTGCACCGATATCGTTGCCGAAATCAGGCTGCCTCGTAGCGATGGGTCGGTGTAGGAGATCCTGATGTCGTTGACGTTGCGTCCGAACTGCCACTGGAACTGAACGCGCTTCGCGCGGCCGAACAGGTTCGGTTCTTCGAGACCGATGAACCCGCCCACTCCCACTCCCTGTCCCACAGTGGCACCGAAGTTGACATTGCCCGTGTGCCGCTCTTGTACGGTGAAGACCAGATCGATGTCACCTTGTTGGTTCGCTTGCTGAGTGCTCGGAACGGCCAGTGGTTGCTCGAAGAAACCCAGGTTGGAGATGTTCTGATAGGATTGTATCAGTGCGTTCTGGCGGAAGACGTCTCCCGGAACCACAACTATTTGACGGCGGATTACGTCTTCGTGAGTAACCGTGTTACCGCGGATGATCACCTTGTTCACGATCGCAGGTGACCCCTCCACGATCTGCCAACGCAAATCGACCGTCCGCAGGCCATCGGGAGAAGTGTGTCGCGTCACGGTCGGTGTGATCCGTGCGTAGATGTAGCCCTCGTTTGCATAGAGCTGCTGCAACTGCTCGATCGCCTCCTCCCACTTGCTCTCGTCGAAAAGCGCCGGCCCCTCACGCGCTCCGCCCAAACCCAGGAAACCTGTAGGACGATCTCCGAAGGGATACAGGGATTCCACTGTGGGAGTACTGAAATAACGATTGCCCACTACCTCAAAAATCCCGACCTCGTACTGCCCGCCCTCCTGCACCCTCAGCCTCAGTGTTCCTTTTCCCGTTGTTGGGTTGATTTCGAGCGTGTCGCCAACGACCTGGAAGTCAATGAACCCGTAGGTTCCGTAGAACTGCGGCAATCGCTCCCGAATGTCCCTGTCGATATTATCCTCGTTGTACTCACCGTCCTTCCACCACCAGAAGCCCTCGGTTCCCGTACCCATATGCGACGTGACTTCGCTATCGTCGAACTCTACGTTCTCGTCGATAACGATCTGGCTGATGGCAACGCGGCGGCCTTCCGTAACGTCGAACACGACGGCAAGTGAACCATCTCCTTCTCGTATCTCGCGGAGAGTCACTTCAGAATCGTAGAAACCCTGCTCCCGATACAGCGAGTCAATGCTGGCCCGCGAGCTGGCCGCCGCCTGAGGATCGTACGGGCGACCTTCCAGTAGATCTACACGCCCCCGAACCTTCCGCTCGCTGATCCGTGCCGGACCACGAACGGACCACCGGGCCAGCATAGGTCTCTCGGTTATCTCGATAATGAGAACTTGGCGCCCACCGACAGCTGTCTGGTAGAAGCTCACGTCCGAGATCTGTCCGGAGGCGTAGAGTAGTTCGATCGCTTCACGAAGGTGTTGGACGCACACCCTCCCGCCGACCGGTATGCCGGCGGCGGCGAGGACCCCATCACGCGTCATGCGCACAACGCCGTTCACAGCTATGCTGTCGAACCCCGGAATGCACCCCTGCAACCCCTGCTGTGCATTAGCAGGTGACGCAGCAGCGATCGCGAGGAGTCCGGCGAAGAGTGCTGCCTTCATCTCAAGCCTTGGAGCGTGAGAGCGCTCTGAACGTGAGGTGCTCTCCGTCAGGATCGACATCCACCTCGATGTCGTCTCCAGCCGAGAACTCGCCCATCAGGATCTTGTCGGACAGCGGATCTTCGATGTACCGCTGAATGGCACGCTTGAGCGGGCGCGCTCCAAAGTGCTCGTCGTACCCGTGCTCCACGAGGAACGCGGTCGCCGCACTGGTGCGTACCAGGGATAACCCCTCGTCCGAAATGCGCTCACCCAGTTCATTGAACAAGATCCCCACGATGTCGGCAATGTGCTCGCGGGTCAGCGCATGGAAGACAATCGTGTCGTCCAACCGGTTGAGGAACTCGGGATTGAACACCCGATTGATCTCGTCCCTCACTTTTTCTGACATCCGCTCAAAGCTCACCTTCGAATCTTCTTGCTCGAAGCCGAGCGCCTTACCCTTCGTGATGTCGCGGGCACCGACGTTGGACGTCATGATCACTACCGTGTTCTTGAAATCGATGACCCGCCCGTAGTTGTCGGTCAGATGTCCTTCATCCAGCACCTGCAGCAGGATATTGAACACGTCCGGGTGTGCTTTCTCGATCTCATCGAGCAAAACGACCGAGTAGGGCTTACGACGAATCGCCTTGGTGAGGGCTCCCGAGTCCTCATAGCCGACGTAGCCCGGCGGAGCGCCTATCAAACGGCTGACACTGAACTTCTCCATGTACTCGGACATGTCGACGCGAATCAAGGCCTGGTCGTCTGCGAACAGGAACCGGGCGAGCGCGCGTGCCAGTTCTGTCTTACCCACACCGGTAGGACCGCAGAATATGAACGTTCCTATCGGGCGATGCGGGTCCTTCAGACCGGCGCGCGAACGGCGGATCGCCTTGGATATGGCCTCGATCGCCTGTTCCTGGCCGACGACGAACTTGTGTAGCTCTTCCTCCATGCGCAGCAATCGATTGGTCTCCGCCTCCTGGAGCCGCGTGACCGGTATGCCAGTCCAACGAGATACAATGAACGCCACTTCCTCCTCGCCAATCGTCGGCCGGTGAGTCTGACGTTCCTTCTCCCACTCCTCTTGGCGGCGCCGGATCTCCGACTGGAGTTCCCGTTCCTGGTCGCGCAAAGATGCCGCACGCTCGAAGTTCTGATCGCGCACCGCTTCTTCTTTATCGTGGTTGATCCCGTCCAGCTTGTCTTTCAGATCGGCCACCTCCGGGGGTGGCACCTGCGCAGCCAGCCTGGCGCGCGCAGCCGCCTCATCGATGACATCTATCGCCTTGTCCGGCAGATACCTGTCGGTGATGTACCGTTCCGCCAGCTTGCCGGCGACATCCAGCGTGAAGTCGGGTATGGAGACCTTGTGGTGGTCTTCGTACCGCTGCCGCAGGCCCTTCAAGATCTCGAATGTCTCGTCGATCGTCGGTGGCTCTACGATGACCGTCTGGAAACGTCGCTCGAGCGCTCCGTCTTTTTCGATGTACTTCCTGTATTCGTTGAGCGTCGAAGCACCCACGCACTGTAGCTCACCTCTGGCCAGCGCGGGCTTCAGCATGTTGGAAGCGTCTATAGCTCCCTCCGCCGCACCCGCTCCGACCAGCGTGTGCAACTCGTCGATGAACAGCACGATGTTCTTGTTCTGGGCAATTTCGTTCATCACGGCTTTCAGACGTTCCTCGAACTGCCCCCGGTACTTCGTCCCTGCTATCACTGCCGCCATGTCGAGCGCGAGCACGCGGTGAGTACGGAGCGATTCGGGTGCGTTGCCAACGGCAATGAGTTGCGCCAGCCCCTCCACGATCGCCGTCTTCCCCACGCCCGCCTCGCCGATCAGAACGGGATTGTTCTTTTTCCGGCGTGACAGGACTTCTATGACCCGTTCGATCTCCTTCAGCCTGCCAATCGTCGGGTCGAGCTGGCCCTCGCCTGCAAGTTGGGTGAGGTCGCGACAGAAGTGATCGAGAGCCGGCGTCTTGGACTTCTTCTCAGTTCTCTGCGAAGGAGCAGCAGCTTCCTGCACACCTCCTTTCGACGGGGGGGGCATGTCGCTGCCCAGCAGTCGCAGCGTTTCGGCCCGAGCCTGTTCCAACGTGACACCTGAGTCGGTCAAGACCTGCGCCGCAATTCCCTTTTCTTCCCGCAGCAACCCCAGGAGCAGGTGTTCGGTGCCAACGTAGGAGTGGTTGAGCTCACGCGCCTCGCTCATCGCGAGTTCGAGCACCTTCTTCGCCCGCGACGTATACGGCAGGTCCGGGCCCTCTGGGGCGGGTGCCTTTCCTTTCTTGACCGTCTCCTCGATCCGCTGCTGAATTTCGTCGAGATCGACGTTGAGATTGGTCAGCACAGCCGCGGCCACACCCTCACCCTCTCGAATCAGCCCAAGCAAGATATGCTCGGTGCCGACGTACTCGTGGTGAAGGCGAGCTGCCTCTTCCCGCGCCATCTGCAGTACTTTGCGAACTCGGTCAGTGAAATTGTATCCGTTCATTTTCCCACTCGCCTCGGCTGGTCCTTCCCTTGGCCGCCGGTCACGGCGTTCCGCGTGCCGCGTCGGCCTCCAATTCTCGACGCACATAGGAGGCACGACTGATTGCGAGGTCCTGCGCGGCAAGCGCCTTCCCCTCGAACTGTGCCAGGTGCGCCGGCTGGGTGAAGACCAGCAACTTGTTCAAAGTGTATACACTTAGATCTGTCACGAGGTTCAGGCCCACCCCGAGCCGGACCCCACTCAACAGATTCATCGTTTCCTCAAATGAGAGGCTCCTAGCGTACCGCAACAGTCCATACGCACGCCATACCTTGTCCGATATGACCGTGGCCGCGTCTCGTTGTAGGATCTCCCGTGCCTTGCTCTCATACTCGATCACCTGCCGCACAATCTTGCCCAGGTGGTCGAGCAATTCGTCTTCAGATTTCCCCAAAGTAGTCTGGTTGGAGAGCTGGAAGAAGTTACCCACGACTTCACTCCCCTCACCATACAGCCCCCGGAAAGTGAGGCCGACCTGCGAGAGGCCCTGCAGTACCTTGGCAATTTCCTTGGTGAGGACGAGGCCTGGCAGATGTATGAGTACAGATGCCCGCAACCCTGTACCGGCGTTCGTGGGGCACGCGGTAAGGTAACCAAACTCAGGGTGAAAGGCGAAGGGAAGACCGGCACCGAGATCGGCATCGAGCCGTTCCAGATCGCCGTAGGCGCCGTTCAACGAGAACCCGGAACGCAGGGCCTGCAAACGCAGGTGATCCTCTTCGTTGATCATGATTCCGAGCTCGCCGTCAGTGAGCGCCGCCGCACTCGACCGCACTCCGCTTTCCCGCTCCAATCCTGCCAGTTCCTTGGACACCAGGTGCCGTTCGTGCAGCAGCTGCCGGTCCGTACGCTCCAGATCGTCGAGTTTGAACAACGTGGCCTGGTCGAGGTGGCTGGACCGTCCCCCCACATCGAGCACTCGCTCCAGAATCGCGGCCCGGTCTTCCTCCTTGGTGCGACCCGTAAACGGTAAGCCTTGGATGTTCCTTGCCAGACGCACTCTGGTAGACAACACGATCCCGCAGTCCGGCCCACTGGCATCGAGCCAGGAGATACCACCATCACGGAGCAGGCTCAGGTCGAACGTCATTCCAGCGACCTCAATTTGTCACGCAACTCGGCGGCGAGTTCGAAATTCTCGGCCTCCACGGCGCCTTTGAGTCGCTTCCTCATTTCCGCTACCTGGTGTTCCCGGGCGTCGGCTCCCTTGGGAAGGGGGGACAGATAGACCTCTCCCACGTGGTGGCGGGAACCGTGCAGCCGCCGCAAGAGATCGCGGAGATGGCTATCGAAGGTCTCGTAACAATGTGGACAGCCGAGTCGGCCTGATTCGCGAAAATCCTGGAGCTTCGCACCGCAGAAATCACATGCGTCGGTGGACTCACCGGCGGGAATCTGCGCACCGACCCCCTGGCCCATGGAAGCGATGAAGTCGGAAAGCGGGAACTTCGCCACGTTGGCGCCAGTCTGAACACCCTTTTCCGCAGCACACTGGGGACACAGGTGTAGCGTAGTAACCGAGTTGTCGACGATCTGCGTGAGATGGATCGCCGCTTCACGTTCGTTGCAGTTGTCACACTGCATCAGGGCAATACCTCTGCGGAATCGAGTTGCCGCAGCCGCCCGTTTTCCAGGAGAACCACCCGGTCCGCTCTCTGGGCTAGCGCCGGGTTGTGCGTAACCACGACTAGTGCGGTTTCCAGATTGCGGGCGAGTCCGAATAACAACTCATGCAGCCTTTCACTGTTGAAGTTGTCCAGATTGCCGCTCGGCTCATCTGCCAGCACGACCCGGGGATCATGCACGAGAGCCCGAGCCACGGCGCAACGCTGTTGCTCCCCTCCAGACAGCGCGGCAGGCCGGTGTGTCATGCGTCCGGCCAATCCAACCTCAGCCAACATCTCTTCCGCCCTGCTGCGAGCCCGGTCTTCTTCCCACCCGTCTATCAGAAGCGGCATCATGACGTTTTCCAACGCCGAGAACTCCCGCAAGAGGTGGTGAAACTGGAACACGAAACCGAGCTTCCGGTTGCGCAGTTTATCCCGTTCGCCCTCACTCAGAGAGGCATACGACTCTCCGTCTGCGAATACCTCTCCCGCCGTCACCTCGTCCAACGCGCCAAGTAGGTGGAGCAGCGTGCTCTTGCCACTTCCGCTGGCACCCACGACGGCCACTACCTCGCCCAGACCCACCACGAGGTCCACGCAACTCAGCACCTCGAGCGGCTCCGCCTCGCCCGTGTAGACCTTCTTGACGCCGCGCGCCTCAAGCACCGTGCTCATTCGTACCTGATCGCGTCCACTGGATTGAGAATCGCGGCCTGGCGCGCAGGATAGATCGTGGCAAGTGTGGCGACCAATACGCTCGCCACCACGATGATCGCCAGATCCGCCGGATCCACGCGCACCGGCAGGTGATCGATGAAGTACACTGACGGGTTCAGGTCGATCAACCGCCTCGAGTCGACGAACCGCGCGAGCAGTAGTCCCAATACCGTCCCGAGCGACGTTCCCAGAACACCTATCAAAGCACCCTGGAGTATGAAAGCCCGCCGGATGATCCGCGCCGGCAGGCCCATCGCCCGGAGGATGCCGATTTCACGCGTCTTGTCGCGCACGACCATCGTCAACGTGCTCACGATGTTGAATGCCGCAACGATCACGATCAGCAGCAACACCGTGCCCATTGCCAGCTTCTCCAGCTCGAGCGCCTGAAATAGGCCGGCATTCTGACTTTGCCAGTCCATTACTCGGATAGGGTACCCCAACTGCACCGCAATCTCCTGCCCTATGTTCCGTGCCTGCCATAGATCATCCAGTCGCACCTCGAGTCCCGACACGGCATTACCCAACTGGGCGAACTGCTGCGCCGTTTCCAGCGAGGTGACGGCATACGCGTTGTCGTACTCGAACATGCCCGTTTCGAAGTGTCCCGTGACTTCGAACACCCAGAATTTCGCCGCCAGACTTCCGATGGCGGGATTGAACTTGGCGCCCATTGGCGAAAGGACGACGATCGTGTCACCGGGATACGCCACCAGCCGCTCTCCCAACCTCCGTCCCAGAATGATCGCCCCGTCAACGTCCAGCGTTGTTTCGAAGTTCAGATCACCATCCATGAAACGGCTTGCCAGCCCAGTCGTAGCAACTGCACCGGTGTCCGACTCGATTCCCAGAACGTAGGCACCTTCGTGGTAGTCTGCTCCGGCCGTGAGGAGCCCCTGAGTCAGCACGAACGGCGCTACCGCGGCAATTCCGGGACGTCCTACCACCGAGTCCTGCACCCTTTCCCAGTCATCCAAACGGATACCCTTCCCATAGGTCGATATCCGAAGGTGCGGCGTAGCCACCAGTATTTTTTCCCGCAACTCCGTCTGCAATCCGTTCATCACACCCATGACGACTATCAGAGCCATCACGCCGACCGTGACTCCACCTGTCGCGATGAGCGTGATCATCGATACCATACGCGAGGACCGCCGGCTGCGCATGTATCTGCCTGCGAGCTTGGTGTCTAACCGGCTCATGTGTCGGGCCTCAGCATCGGGAACAGTATGACGTCACGGATGGACGGCACCCCCACCAGCAGCATCACCAATCGGTCGACTCCAATGCCGCATCCCCCTGTCGGCGGCATGCCGTACTCCAAAGCGCGGACATAGTCATCGTCCACCTGATGTGCCTCTTCATCTCCGGCAGATCTGGCCACTGTCTGAGCCTCGAACCTGGATCGCTGATCGTCCGGATCGTTCAGCTCGCTAAACGCGTTGGCCAGTTCCTTTCCGTTGATGAATAACTCGAATCGTTCGGCCAGAGAGGCATCACCCCGTTTTGGCTTCGCCAGCGGCGATGTCTCGATCGGATAATCGACGACGAAACACGGCTGAACCAGATGGTGCTCCACGAAGTGCTTGAACAACTCGTCCATCAACTTGGTGCGCGGCATCTGGTCGAGGTCGGCTATGTCTCGGTTTGCCAGGGTGGCCCGTAACACGGCGTCCTCTGCCGATTTCAGGTCGACGCCCGCATGCTCGCGCACCAGCTCGGTGTAACCGAGTCGCGGCCACGGTGGAGCGAAGTTGAACGAGGTCCCGAAACGTTCCAGCGTCGCTTCCCCAAACAGTTCCTCGACCATTCCGCACAGCATGTTCTCGACTACATCCATCACGTCCGTGTAGTCCGCATAAGCCTGATAGAACTCGAGCATCGTGAATTCTGGATTGTGTTCCCGGTCGATGCCTTCATTGCGGAAGTCCTTGCCGATTTCATAGACCCGGTCGAGACCGCCGACGATGCACCGCTTGAGATAGAGCTCGGTGGCTATGCGCAGGTAGAATATCGCATCCAACGCGTTGTAGTGAGTTACAAACGGCCGCGCCAACGCTCCTCCGTACAGAGGCTGCAATGCAGGAGTCTCCACCTCGACGTACCCTTTCGAGTCGAGAAACCTCCGGATATAGGAAACGGCCTGCGCTCTGAGGTGAAACGTTTGTCGCGTATCCGGATTCACCGCTAGATCGGCATAGCGTTCGCGATAGCGGGTCTCCGTATCCACCAATCCTGCGTGCTGCACTCCATCGGCGTCCTCCTTGCCCATTGGCAGTGGTCGGAGCGCCTTGGCGAGCAGTGTCACCGTTTGGACCCTGAGCGTTACCTCGCCGGTCTTGGTCGTGAACATGTGACCGTCCAGGCCGACGTGATCGCCCAGATCGAGCAACTTGAGAATACGGTACTGGTCGTCACCCACTTCGTCCTTGCGAACGAAGAACTGCACCTTCCCGGTGTGATCCCCAACGTGCCCGAACGTGGTCTTGCCGTGAGGCCTGAGCGCTACTATCCGGCCCGCCACCCGAACGCTTTTCTCGATTTCGGGGTCGTATTCAGCTATGGCAGCCTGAGCTGTATGTGTCCGAACGAACCCATAGCCGAACGGTTCGATCCCCAGCTGGCGCAGCGACGATAGTTTCTCACGTCGCGCTTCCTCCACGTATGTACGCGCAGCCACGCTCACGCCGCCTTACCCCCGAATTTCTTGAGAAACGCCTCGATGAAAGCACTGATGTCACCGTCCATGACTGACCTGACATCGGTCACTTTCATCTCCGTCCGATGGTCGTTCACCATCGTATAGGGCTGGAAGATGTAGGAGCGAATCTGGTTGCCCCAACTGATATCGGTCTTCGTTGCCTCAACCTCGGCGCGCGCCTTTTCTTGTTCCTCAATTGCGCGTTGGTACAGAGCTGCCTTGAGCATCTTCATCGCCGTCGCTCTATTCTTGAACTGACTGCGCTCCTGTTGGCACGAGACCGCGATCCCGGTTGGTAGGTGCCGCAAACGCACCGCCGATGATGTCTTGTTGACGTGCTGGCCACCGGCACCGGAAGCTCGGAATACTTCCATCTCGACATCTTCATCTCTGATGTCGATCTCCACGTTGTCGTCTACCACCGGGTAGACAAAGACCGACGCGAACGAAGTGTGGCGTCGCGACTGGGCGTCGAACGGCGATATCCGGACTAGTCGATGCACACCCTTCTCGGCCTTGAGATACCCGTACGCGTAATCGCCGGTTATCTCTATCGAAACGGACTTGATGCCGGCCTCTTCACCAGGCAGCAGGTCGAGCACTTTGACTTCGTAGCCCTGCCGTTCGGCCCACCTCGTGTACATCCGCATCAGCATCTCTGCCCAATCTTGCGACTCCGTCCCACCCGCACCCGGGTGGATAGTGAACAACGCCGATCGGCTGTCGTCAGGACCCTGCAGCATGTTCTGCAACTCGAGATGCTCGAGTCCGGTCAAGAGTTTCGCGGTTTCCTCGGCAAGTCCCTTCTCCAAGTCTGGATCGGGATCCTCGGCAACGAGCTGTGCCAATTCTCTTGCTTCGCTCGTACGAGAACTGAGATCTGAGTGTGGTTCGGTCCAACGCTTAAGCTGTCGCATCTCCTCCACCGCCTCCCTGGCTTTCTCTGAGTCGTCCCAAAAGCCGGGTGCCGACATGGAGGATTCGAGCTTAGTTAGGCGGGCTTCCTTCGACTCGAGGTCAAAGATGACCTCGTAACTCAGTTAATCTCCGGTCTACTTCGGCGAGCTGGGTTCGGACTTCCTCTAGCATCACTGCTCCACTCCTGGCCCTGATCAATGTTATTCGAGCCGTCCGCCCGGGCCATGGGGAGAACGGCTCGTCACCGGCCAAATATATACCATGTAGGGACTTAACACCACCCTAGAAAATCTTGCGGCCCCCTGCCAAGATCTCGTTCAAGGCTTCCTTGAAGTAGTCGTTGGAATCGGCCAGGTCCTCACCCACCTGCTGAACGTATTCCTCCCAACTCTTCTTGATCTCCTCGTCAAAGGCTTCCTTCAGGTTGCCTGCCTCCAGCGCATCCTGACGCTTCTTGGGTTGGTACACGATCATATCCGACACCAGTGCACGGGCGAGGCGCCGCGCTTTTTGTGCAGGATCCTTCGACAGAAACGGATTCACGGGACGCTTCGACGGTGCTGCCGGCTCGGGAGTGGCTGCCTCCGGCGGCTCGGCTGCCGCTGGCGCCGCCTTTGGAATGGCCGGTACCGGTTCCGTGATCTCCGGAACCTTCGGGGTTTGAATCGGCATCCCCGGCGTCGGCTTGAATACGGGGGCACTCGGTCTCGCCGGAGCAGCCGCGCTCGATTCCGCTGGAGACCCCGTGCGAGGCTGCATGAACGGCTTGGAAAACCGGGGCTTCGCAACGGGCTCCGCTATCTCCGGA
>JBDGZZ010000072.1:0-16768 GCA_039588335.1 Gemmatimonadota bacterium
CGGATACGGGATGGTGCGTACCCGCTCGGTACCGCTACGTAGCGCTGGCATGGTAGCCCTCATCCAGCCTAACGTTGGCTACATGGAGAAGTGGGATCCCGATAAGGGAGACTCCATCGTGACTGCGCTCGTCCACCTGTCCGACAGCGCGGCTGGAGAGGTGCAGCCCGACCTGATCATCTGGCCCGAGTCAGCGATTCCCGGTCATTTTGCGTACCGACCCGGATGGGAAACAATGGTCTCGCGTCACGTGCGTAGAGCAGGAACGCAACTCATTGTAGGTGCTCTGGACGTGCAAGTGCTGGGAGATAGTACGACTCGGTTCTACAATGCGGCCTTCCAGTTCGATCGCCTGGGATCGAGCGACCGACAACTGCCGTACTACAAGCAACGCACGGTGCTCTTCGTAGAGCGCTTCGCCGGGATCGAGCCAGGTGATGCGTCACCCGTGTTCGACTCCGCAATCGGTCGCTATGGAGTCCTGATCTGTTACGAGTCTGCGTACGAACAGTTAGCACGCAAATATCGGAAGCAGGGCGCTGAGTTCATCGTCAACATGAGTAATGATGCGTGGTTCGGAGGAACGACGGCTCCTTTTCAGCACGAGGCTCATGTTGTGATTCGCGCTATCGAGAACAGAGTCGGAATCGTGCGCGCGGCCAACAACGGCATCTCCGAGTTTGTAGACCCGCTTGGACGAAGACGGCACTCAACAGAGTTTGGCACCAGGACATTCGTTACTGGCGAGCTCGTAACCAGCGATGTGGCGACGCTCTACACGAACCTTGGCGATTGGGTTGGGACGCTCTCACTGTTGGGCGCGTTGGCCATGTGCGGTTACGCGGTGGCGCTGGGGCGCATTGAGATGCGTTTGTAGACAAGCTACTCGACCGCTCCTCCGGTTCGCGCTAGTTGCTCGCTCTTCACCGTCAATAGGTCGCGCCGGAACGTGGTGGGCTCAACCTTGTCGATGGGAAGACGTAGACCTCCCGACACCAAGTGGCTAAACTGTTTGCCTTCCGCGATCAGCTTACCGCTGATGCTCGATTTCGGGAATCGGATCCACTGAACGTTGGAGCGATCAGTCTAACGATGCTCGATTTCGGGAATCGGATCCACTGAACGTTGGAGCGATCAGTCTAACGTTGGCAAAACACGAATTGTTGCTGCCGCGCGAACATGGCGCCTATGCTGAAGTTGTATTCCCCGTTCTGACGGGCCTCACGCTTGGCTCCACAAGCCCAGCCGCAATCTGTTTTGCGATTGCTGCGGTGGCGTTCTTTCTCGCACACGAACCAATAGCGGTGATCATGGGCAGACGCGGGGGCCGGGCGATGGTAGCGTGGGGTGGGAAGGCCCGTGGTCGCATCGTCTCACTGGCGAGCCTAGGCACGACGTGCGGCATCGCGGCGATGGTCTTCGCCAGCCGCGAAGGGAGGTTGGCAGCTCTGGCACCGTTGGTGGGCGGGGCAATCCTCTTACCGGCATTCTTGAGCGGACGACTTAAGACCCTGGCCGCTGAGATTCTGGTGATTGCAGCCCTGTCTTCGATGGTATTGCCCATGGCCGTTTCCAATGGAGTGGAGCGGCCAATGGCGTGGACTGCGGCAGGTGTGTGGTTTGTAGTCTTTTCGCTCGGCACGCTGGGAGTACATGTAATAAAGGCCAAGGCGAAGAAGACCACCGACGGCGGGTGGACTATCGTCGTGACGCCGCTGTTGGGCACAGCTACCGTTCTCGCGAGTCTTTGGACGGCAGGAACCGGCGCATTGCCGCTGCCGGTGGCCCTGGCGCTGGTGCTCGGAGGTGCAGCAGCAATCGGCTTCAGCGTCATCCCCATCCATCCTCGTAGGCTCAAGACCGTTGGGTGGACGTTGGTCACGGCCAATGTGGCCACCTGGGTACTTCTGCTGTTGGCGGATTGAAAGAGCGAGGCTGTCGCGCTCGGCAACGGCTTGTCACATATTCAGTTGTTACTCACATCATCCTCCACCTGCTGGGAGTCAATCAAATGAAGACGATCCGAGCACTGTTGATCCTCAGCCTGCTCGCCGCGGTGACACCGCCTGTCACCGCTCAACATCCACAACTGGATGAGCTACGTGAAGAAGTACGAGCAGAAGTCCAATCGCTGACCAAACTCACGCAGGAGATCGTGGACAAGGTGTTCAGCTTTGGTGAGCTGGGATTCCAGGAAAAATGGACTGCCGAGTATCTCACTGGCATCCTTGCTGAAGAGGGGTTCGAGATCCAGATGGGAGTCGCCGGGATGCCAACCGGATACATCGCGACATGGGGAAACGGACGCCCCGTAATCGGCTTCATGGGCGACATCGACGGGCTGCCCGAGACCTCGCAGCGCCCCGGCGTCGCATACCACGATCCACTGATCCCAGGGGGACCAGGGCATGGGGAGGGTCATAATAGCGCGCCTGCAGTCGACCTAACTGCGGCAATAGCGGTGAAGCGTGTGATGGAGCGACACGGACTAGAAGGCACGCTCAAAGTCATCCCAGGCGTGGCAGAGGAGTTGGTTGCGAGCAGGACGTACATGGTGACCGACGGGGTGTTCGAGGGAATGGATGTTATGCTCTCTACCCACGTTAGTCGCAGCATGAACACGGGATGGGGAATCACAGGGTCTGGTCTCGTTTCTACCATGTTCACGTTCACAGGCAAGACAGCCCATGGTGCGGGATCACCCTGGGCTGGTCGCAGCGCTCTAGATGCGGTGGAACTCATGAACGTAGGATGGAACTTCCGCCGCGAACATTTGAGGCTGCAGCAACGCTCGCATTACATAGTGTCAAATGGTGGCAACCAGCCCAATGTGGTTCCGTCCGAAGCTACCGTCTGGTATTACTTCCGGGAGCTCGACTACCCTCGGATTCAGGAATTGCACGAGCTGGGTCAGACGATGGCGGAGGCAGCGAGAATGATGACCTCCACAACCGTAAACGAGCGGGTTCTAGGTTCGGCATGGCCGTCCACGATGAGCAAACCGCTCGCCGAGCGGATGCAGGCCAACATTGACAAGGTTGGAATGCCCGAGTGGTCAGAGGCAGACATTACGTTGGCAAAAGCAGCGCAGCGAATGATGGGAGTAGAAGAGAGGGGCTTACCGACTGAAGTTGATACACTTAGGGAATTCAGTCAGGGGATGGGTGGTGGCAGCGATGACATCGCCGAGGTTTCTTGGAACCTGCCGACCGTGAGGTTACGCTATCCCGCTAACATTCCGGGAATGACCGGGCATCACTGGTCCAGCAGCATTGCGATGGCTACACCGATCGCCCACAAGGGCTCAAACGCTGGCGCCCAAGTTGTGGCAATGACGGCTATCGATGTCCTTGGTGATCCAGCGCTGGTCGAGGAAGCCTGGCGTTACCATCGAGAAGTCCAAACTAAGGACTATCAGTGGGTATCGTTGATTCCCCAGGGGACGGAGCCGCCCATCTTCCTGAACGAGGAAAAGATGAAGCGATTCCGTCCAGAGTTAGAGAAGCTCATCTACGATCCCACCAGTTACAACACGTACCTCGAGCAGTTGGGAGTGGTGTATCCGACAGTGAAACCTGATTCAGGCAGCGGTGACTGAAGCGATTGTTGAGGAAGTGATGTCGTAGGAGCACTGCCGCGGATGACCGCGACAGTGTGCCTCGAGTTGCCCCGCCAGGGCTCGAACCTGGACTCTTCTGATCCAGAGTCAGACGTGTTGCCAGTTACACCACGGGGCAATGGATGGAGCTGAGGGGGCTCGAACCCCTGACCTCCTGGGTGCGATCCAGGCGCTCTCCCAACTGAGCTACAGCCCCTGAAAGCCTGCGACAGACGGCGCACAGCCCGCCTCCCCCTGCTGTCGCCGGGTTCAGAAGTTAGAGAGACCGTGGCGCCGTGTAAACTCCCTCCATTGACGGCGACTCCTCTCCGCCGGCACGTTACTCGTCCGCAAACGGTACCTCAATTTCCACGCCATCCTTGGCTACCATCACCTCTCGGAAGACAGTCTTGGCCTCGTCCATCAGGAGTTTTGCGCTCGCCGAGTAGCGAGCCGAGAAGTGCGTCAAGACCAGCTGCTTGACCTGCGCAGCCGCAGCTACGTGCGCCGCTTCGGTGGCTGTGGAGTGCTGGGTCTCTCGTGCCCGGTCCTTCTCCTCATCACCGAATGTCGCGTCGTGGACCAGCAGATCCGCTCCTGCGGCAGCCGTGACGATGTTCTCGCAAGGCCGGGTGTCACCGCTCAGTACCACCAACCGGCCGGGCCGGGTCGGACCCACAAGTTCCTCAGGCTCCACCACCCTCCCGTTGGGAGTCTCAACCGGTTCGCCTCGGTGTATCTTGCCCCAAAGCGGCCCTTCCGGGACACCCAACTCTCGCGCCCTATCCGGATTGAATCGCCCTAACCTCGGACTTTCACGTAGCGCGTACCCGACTGCTCCCCCACCATGATCGACGCCTACCACCTCCAGATCGTATTCCTTTCGCCCCAGCACATCGCCCG
This sequence comes from Gemmatimonadota bacterium, assembly GCA_039588335.1. Lineage (GTDB taxonomy): Bacteria > Gemmatimonadota > Gemmatimonadetes > Gemmatimonadales > GWC2-71-9. The sequence continues at coordinate 4,502 of JBDGZZ010000072.1, forward strand.
GCTTCAACTCCTGTATCTCGATCGGAAAGGTCGCCCGCTCCACCCCGAGGTTCATCGCTGCGCTCAAAACCCGCCTCGCTCCCTTTGGACCGTAGAAGTACATGGGCTCGGTACGACCCTGGAGAGCGAGAGTACGCACCAAGCCGATTACACCCAAATAATGATCGGCATGGAAATGGGTGAAGAAGATCTCCGCCAGGGAGAAACTCACCCCGTATCGCATCATCTGCCGTTGCGTTCCCTCTCCACAGTCGAACATGAGCGGTTCTCCTTCGCGAGTCACCACCAACGAGGTGACAGAGCGCTCAACTGTGGGGCGGGCAGCCGAGGTGCCGAGGAAGGTCAGGGATAGCATCGATGCGAATATAACGAGGAGGGGGGAGCGGGGAGCAGGGAACCAATCAGTGCGGGATACACCAACCGCACGATTCGCCCCCTGCTCCCGTCTAGAATACCGACACGTTGGTGTACCGCCCTGGCCGTTCCCTCACGTCATCGAGCAGCTTTGTGAGAGAGACGAGTAACGCATGCAGGTCGTCGTGAATCGTGGGCTGTTTGAGTAGCTTGCCAACCGAACCGCTTGTGTCGCTCATCTGCTGCAGCATTGCAGACAGCGCAGTGGTGGCGCCGGCTAGCCCCTGCGTCATCTCCGTCACGTTCTCGGTCAGCTCATCGAGCTGTGAAAGCGACTCGTTGATTCCGGGATTTGCGAGGGTTGTATCGAGCCTTAGGGCTACCTGTTCTAGCGCCTTGAAAGATGCCTCTGCCTGGTCCATCAGAGGTCCTTCACCAGCCCGGGCCAGCACCTGCAAAGCGTGCTCAGTCGCCTGCAGAGTGTTATGCACATCCTCAGCCATCTGTTCCGACAGGATCCGCTGCATCCCGATCAAGACCTCGGCGGCTTCACCTGTAAGATCGTCAACCGCTTCTGCCATGTCGCTTCCACTGCTGCCGATGATGACCTCCCCGTCTCCCAAGGGCGTCGATGAAGTACCTGGACTGTACGAGACCACCTTGGCACCAAGAAAGTCCAGCGACTTAATGGAGACTTTGGCATCGATCATCGGAGGAAACCGACTGTTCACTTCGAGCATGATGAGCACTCGGCCTTCTTCTAACAGGTCCCGGTCGGCAACCCGGCCTACACTGACACCAGAGATCTGAACCGGATCCCCTGCGTTGAGGTTGCCTACGTCAGTGAACTGCACCGGGACCTCGATCTGGGAGGCCCTGAACGAGCGCCCAGTGAGCCACATGAGGCCCGCAAAGAACCCAATGACAGCCACGATGACCAGCAGACCGACCGAGACTTCTTGTTTGTAATAAAGATCCATGAGAACGACCCCTCAGGTCACAATCACTTTACCGAAAATCACGCTCGAGAAACTGCTGCACGGCATAGTCTTCGGTCTCCTTGAGCTCCTCTGGTGTACCCATTGCCTGGATTCGTCCATCAGATAGCAACGCTATGCGATCTGACACCCGGAAAGAGCCTCGCACGTCGTGCGAAACGACGACACTCGTCACACCTAGCTCGTCCCTCAGCTTCTCCACGAGTGAATCAATTATATCAGCGTTCACCGGGTCCAATCCCGAAGTAGGCTCATCATAGAGCAGATAAGTCGGCTGGCCTGCGATTGCCCGCGCCAATCCGACACGCTTCTTCATTCCTCCCGACAGATCGGCCGGGTACTTCTCTGCAGTAGTCCTAGGGAGATTCACTAGATCCAGACACTCCAACACACGGCCATTACAGTAGTCCTTGTCGGAGCTGCAGCCTTCGTCCGTGATACCGAGCTTGACGTTTTCAAACACGTTCATCGAATCGAACAATGCGCCAAACTGAAAGACATATCCGATGGTATTCCGCAGTTTTGCCAGATCCTTTCGCTTCAAGTGTGCCACGTCCAATCCATCGACGTTGACGACACCGCTATCTGGATGAAGGAGCCCGTTGATGTGTTTCAAGAGCACACTCTTGCCCGTGCCGGAGGGACCCAACAGGGCCACGGTTTCACCACGCTGCACTTCAAAATCGACTCCGTCCAGAACGACGAGATCTCCAAAGCGCTTATGCACGTTGCTGAGTGCGATCACGTCTCACACCTCACGCACGGGCGACCAGCGAGCCGGCCTACGATCCAGAGTCCGGTCATTGTAGCAGTATCTTCGCCAAGGCAACATCTAGAAACAAAATCAAGACCGAAGCGCTGACGACTGCCGCCGTGGTCGAGCGACCCACGCCCTCAGCCCCCTGCTTCGTGCTGAAGCCCATGTAGCAGGGGACGATCGTTATCGCCGCCCCGAAGGCGAGAGACTTGATCATTGAATACCACAGGTCAAACGACCTGAAGAAGTAGCGTGCACCATAAACGAAGTCGGCGTTGCTGATGCCCAACGAACCCTTTGCAGCTATCCACCCAGCACCGATGCCCACTGCATCCGCGAAGACCACCAAGACGGGCAGCATCAAGATTCCGGCGACGACTCGGGGGATGATCAGATGGGAAACAGCCGATCGGCCAAGGCTCTCGAGCGCGTCGATCTGCTCGGTAACCCGCATCGTTCCCAACTCGGCGGCGTATCGCGCGCCGATGCGGCCGGCCAGGATGAGGCCGGTCAGGACAGGCCCCAGTTCTAGGACTATGGATTCGACAATCACACCGGCCGCAAAGTAGACTGGAATCCCGCCAGTGAACTGATACCCCGCCTGCAACGACGTAACCCCACCGGCAAACCCTGCCGTGAGCACAACGATGAAGAGGGACCCATAACCCACATGAATCGCCTGCTCGACGGCCCGGGGCGCCCATATGCGCCATTCCGGGAGGCCACGAATCAGTTCCCATAACAGGTAGGCTATGCGGCCCACGTGACTCGCAACCCGCAGTACGAACCGACCGATCAGCCTTCTCACATCCAGCCGCGGTCCCATGTTCACTGCAGAGTACGAACCCGTTAGGCGCCAGCGCTGTGCCATCAGATTCTCTCACCGATCACGACAGTTGCCGCGGCAAGGTCGTTTTTCACTCCCCCAGAAAGAGCAAGAATCTTGGCGGATAGACGTCGAGGAGTCCAAGCCTTACATGGGTACGACCAGACAGTCAAGTGACAGTCAAGTATTAGCCAGTAGGACAATTAGAGCACTACTCCCGTGAATAGCGAAACTACCGCCAACGCACCGGCCACCGACGAGACGATCATCTGACGGCGTCGGTAATGGTCGAATACCGGAAGTAGACGGCCTTCTTCGGTGGCCACTGCCAGGCCGCCCAATTTCATTGCTGTGGGAATGGCCACGAGGAGCACGAGGACGCCCCCGGCCAGTCCCGTGGCTTGCATGATCCAAACGCCTATTGATGGCGCCGTCGCCTCTGGCCCCCCGTCTTGCACCAACCACATCGTCCACAAAACTCCAGTACCCAAGGTCAACAGGGTACCTAGGCCAATCACCAGCGTATGCACCTGTGTCAGCATACGGAACAGACCCGCCTGGATTTCCGCAGATTCTCCTCGCGATTTTATCGCCAGCACCATCGCAGTGAGGGCACCTCCAATCCACAGCGCCGAGCCGAAGAAGTGAGCAAACCGCACAACGTCCATTATTCGGGCCTCCCCTGAACCAGCGCGGGCACCAGCTCCTGACGGCCAGCGAAGCCGGCATCCAGTTCATGCCAAGTGGTTATCTCGGGTTCTCCCAACTTCCAGCAAAGGAATATGTCCCGTCCATCGAGCCGAGAGTAGAAGTCTACTAACCCATCGCCAAATCCCTTGAACACGCATCCGACCGCAGACAGCTCCACCAGATAGGCGTTTATTTCCCGTGCTATCCGGTCGACTTCCTCTCGTAGCGCGACCTGATCATCGGTTTCACCTTCGTCACTCCTACTGTCGGCGGCAATGACTTCATAATTCTGCACCCCCTCGCGCCATCTTCCGTACGCCTTCACAATGTCGGAGACTATCGGGCGGACGTAGGTCAGCGTCCGATTAGCCTCCTCTAGAGTGAAATACCTATTCTCATCCGCCATCTACATCGACCTCTGAATCCTTGTGATCCTCTGCGATAAGGACGTGGTCAGTAATCCCTATCTCGGTTTCTGATTGTGACCCTTGCCGCTAGTATGAAGTGGTCCGGCCGAACGACAGCACCGGCGCCGAAAACTAACAGCGATGGCGTTCCTATACCGACTGCCGGTCTGAAATGCCAGACCAGGATCTCGTATCACTCCTCTTGGCCTTTCCCAAGCATACCCTCTCCGCCAGCATTGGAATCGACACCAAAGGTGGTAACCCAACGATCCAACGCCCGGGTTGCCGCACGATACCCCTCTTCCACGTAGCTCACCATATCTTCGACATCAAACGTCGCCTGTTGTCTTCGCACCGGCCTTACCAGCACCAACGGCACCGGCCCCTTCCGACATCGCGCAATTGCCTCTTCAGCCTGCGAGGCCAGGAGAATCCGGACAGCCCGATCGTGCGCGCGTACCATGGCTGGACTCGGCGAAGGTTTGTCCGCCGCCTCTGCGTAGAGAGAAGGCCCTGCATCAACCGCAAAGAGCACGTCGGGTTCGAATCCAGCTGCCAGTTCTATTGGCAGCACTGCCCGCATGCCACCGTCCAGACACACCCGATCACCAATGAGACCAGGTGGGTAGTAAACAGGAAGTGCGCAAGAAGCGTACAGAGCATCCAGCAGTGGCACATGTGACCGTCCCCCGGCGCCCAGTGCCACCAACTCACCGTTATCAGCATCGACCGTTGTGACGGTGAGAGGATACTTCAATTCATCGAATTGACGAGCAGGGACAAGGCGGCCGATGGTCTTTCGCAAAGGCTCGGCACGTAGCAGGCTCGACGCGAACAGGCCCATGACCGCGCCGGGCGAAAACGCCGCGACGTCGCGGCGCGTAATCGATGTGATTCGTTTGAGGACATCTCGATACTTGAGGCCACTCGCGAAACATGCAGCAATGACTGCACCCATCGACGTACCCACATAATGAGCAGGTACTATTCCTTTCTCCCGCAGAGCTTCGATCGCCCCGATGTGTGCGGCCGCTTTGGCACCACCACCACTCAGGACGGCAATGACGCGAAGTGCGCTCACGACACAGCCTTCCCCCGACCCTCATCACTTCTCATCCTCCGACGAAATTCGGCGTGCTCATACCAAGCTCTCTCTTGATCGGTCTCCGGCTCGACCGGGGGCACCCGTATCGGGTGACCATCTTTGTCGATCGCTACGAACGTTAGATAGCAGCTGTTCGTATGTCGGCGATCTCCTGTCTGAATGTTCTCTGCCTCAACGCGCACGCCGACGTCCAGTGACGTTCGGCCCACGTAATTGACGTTTGCCTTGGCAATGACCAGCTCACCCAAGTGGATGGGCTCACGAAATTCCACACGTTCGATGGCAACGGTCACACATGGTCCTTTCGCATGGCGAACTGCGGCAACTGCAGCAGCCCGGTCAATCAACGATAGTATGACCCCGCCAAAGACGTTGCCCAAGTTGTTTGCCATGTTCGGCATCATGAGTTCGGTCATCGTTGATTGTGACGCGCTCGCTGGACGCGGCGTCAGTTCAGGGTCCGGCATTCAATCTCCTCCCTTCCTCCCACCAAGGGAGGGGGGTCAATAATCGACCGGCCTCAGATACGATTGTCCGATGGCAGTCCCACTCACCATGGCCACGGTCGGAAGCCGTCGCTTCCAGTGAGTGCCCCGCAATCGCCGGCTCACCAATTCTATCTCGCTCGAATCGTAGCCGAGAGCCATCACTTGATCATGTCTGAAGCCCCTGAGCAACCAGTAGAGGATTCGGTCGGCCGCGCTGTATGAGACTCCGAGGTCAGCTTCGTCGGTTTGTCCTTCCATTAGATCGGCAGACGCTGGCTTGACCAGAATCGCCTCGGGAATATCGAGATGCCTGGCCAGATCCAATACTTGGGTCTTGAATAGGTCTCCCAGCGGGTTCACTGGTGGGGAGTCATCTGCATGCCACGTGAAATAGCCAAGTAGTCGCTCGGTCTTGTTACCGGTGCCGAGCGGAAGCGCCTGATTTCTGGCCGAGAGATCGAACAGTGTGACCATGCGCATGCGTGCCATGACGTTGCCCCGGCGGTGAGGATCGGCGTTCGGGTCCGCCGCCTCCAGGTAACCGTCTACGGCCGCCGTAATGTCCACTGTCTCAAGACAGATGCCCAGCTGTTGGGCAACCATTTCAGCGTGCTGGAGGCTCTCAGGACTGGACGTGCGATAGGGCATCCGGACACCAATCACGTTTTCTGGTCCCAGTGCGCGGGCGGCCAGAGCCGCGGTGAGCGAGCTATCCACTCCACCTGAAAGCCCCACAATCCCTTTCTCGAATCCACGCCGCCGTACCACTTCGTCCTCGAGGAAGGCCACCAACCAACGAGCGGCCAAGTCGCAGTCGATAGCCATCACGTCAGCGCTATCGTCTATCGTCACTGCTGGGACCTGGGCAGAATCCACCGGTGGCGATACAACTTGTCGTCGAACATCCGCACCGTAGTCCTGTCGCGGTCCTTCAATGTCAATGGAGTGCAACAGATTCAGCAGTTGCGTCTCTAGGTCTCCAAGGAGCGGCTGTTCGGCCCGCGCTCTCGTAATCGCGTCCAGCTCGAGATCGGCTGCTATCACGGCTTCTTCGAAGACGGGACCCCTGATCAGCACCGTTCCGTCGGGGCCTACCACCGTCGAACTACCCTGGAATCCCTTGCCACCCTCGAATCCGACGAGCTGAGCCATTGCGACAAAGACGCCGTGCTCTTCTGCCATGTGCTGCAGCATTCGCTCCCACCGCATGACGCTCGCTGGTCTGGCCTGCACTTCGGCGGGAGACCCCGTCACTGGTGCAACACCCCGAGCGGGAGCCGCACTCGGAACAATGAGAAGTTGGGCGCCATCCAGAGCAGCCAGTGTTCCGGATATCGAATGCCACGCGTCCTCACACACCAGCATTGCTGCGCGGCCCCACTTTGTATCAAAGGCTCGTACGGACGCTCCCCGTTCGACAAATCGCTGCTCGTCGAACAGTCCGTATGTGGGCAAGAATACTTTACGATGAACGTGCTGGATCCGACCATCACCACCTAACGACGCGTACATCGCGGAGTTGTAGTATCGGTTCTTGAATTCCTCGTAGAAACCGACAACGACATCCATCGGTGGCATACCACTGACCCCATGCAACTGCGCTAGATCCCCAAACAGGGCGCCGGCGGAACAAGCAACTTCACGGACGCCCCCCTCTAGGAAATAGCCCGACATCACGCTTTCCGGAAATACGACGATGTCGGGGACCCGCTCCCAGTCTGCGGCCTCGGCCAGGACAGCACCCACCTGCTGCAAGTTGGATTCGTAATCGCCCTTGTCCGGCCGAATCTGAGCAACTGCGATCTTGATCGTCATGGGGAGAAGATAAGCTGAGCTACTCGCTGGGGGCAGGACGGTCGCCCGTTGCTATCGGAGTGGAAAGTGCGCGACCGAGCAGGTCTCTGAAGTCTCGAATGCATTGGGGAGACTCACCACCATCGAAATCTCGGGAGAAGTATCCGGCCACGTACTCGATCCTGTTCTTCATGTCATCGACAGTGGATGACCAGGTGGACAGCGCCCGCTGCCGCGTTAGTGCGGTACTGGAGGCGCTATGGGGCAACCGCTTTCCAACAAAGCGCAAATACATGAAATCCGCAGTGGGCATCCGAGCTAGTTGCAACATCAAGCCTCTCTGGATCCATCGCCCCTCGACCAGTGCCAGCGCCACTTTGTGTTCATGCAGACCGTCCAAGAAGCCCGCGGTTAGCCATTCGGCCCTCCGGCACTCAATCACCCAGGAAAAGCCACTCGGCAGTGACTTCAGGAAGTTGGTCACGACGTTGCGGGCATCTTCGGTAGGGGGGAACCCGACAGGCATGGTGATAAGGAGTGGTCCCAACTTGCTCTGCAACAGCCGCGCACGCTCCAGAAACCGCTGCAACATCCTGCCGGCATCGACAAACCGTCGCTCGTGCGTTACCTGCTGCGGTACCCTCAGCGAGAACTTGAACCCGTCAGGTACGGCATCGCGCCAGCTATTCATCAACGACTCAGGCGGAATGCCGGCGAACGTCTCAGCGACTTCGACGGTTGGGAATTCTGCAGCGTAACGGTGCAACATTTCCATCTCGTCGGCAGCGCCGGGATAAAACGTGCCTACCCATCCTGGATGGGCCCATCCTTGACTTCCAAGTAGCACCCGATGCCTCATTGCTGCCGGACTACTCCACAGTTCGCTGCCAGTACATCCGCATCTCGGCTATCTTCCCACCTATGGTCTCACAGAATAGCGCTCCGCGCAGATCGACCTGTTGCCCGGTTCGGCGACGACGGAAAGTGCACTTGATTTCAGTAGAAAACCAAGGGCCGGCGACGAAGATCTCCCCAAATCTGAACGAGATCTCAGCCTGCTCAAGAGGAACATCTTTCCAGTATTCAGCGATCGCAGTGAGGCCCCGTACCGGGGAATCGAACGGCGACGGAACGAAGACTCCGTCGTCGGCGAAGACACCGCAGATCTCGTCAGGCTTACCCTGTTCCCAGCCTTTGCCAAAACTGCCGACGAGTTCACCGTACTGTTCCCGTAGCTCTTTCCACTCTTCGGTGATGCCCATATCGAGTAAGGTACACCGTTGATCTCGCTGTCAAGCTTGGGATCTCCGGGAAGCACACGCCAGCCTCCAGGCGTTACCTCAGTCGTCATCGATACGGATCCAGGCATCGATGACTTGGTGACACTGGCGCTGGCCGCAAGATCTCCTTCTCTCGAAATAGTCGCCGTGACAACCACCTACGGAAATGCCACGCTTGCCGCTGCGACACGGAACGCACGCGAAGTACTGGGCTTGGCCGGCCGCTCCGACGTACAGATTTGTCCCGGCTCCGGTAGGCCGTTGTTGCGATCACTGGTTACGGCTCCAGACATGCACGGCCCCAGCGGGGCAGGATATTCTCCTGTACCACAGCCCCAACCCTCGGATAGTGAGCCCAACCCTGACGTCCTCCTCGAGATTCTGGCAGGGTTGGATAGACCGATAACACTAGTGACTCTTGGGCCCCTCACGAACTTGGCCCAGGCCCTCCGCAAAGACACGGCTCTCGTCCGAGCCCGAATTGAAAGACATATAGGCATGTTCGGGAGCGTCCACGAACGGGGAAGCACGAGCCGGCGGGCAGATTTCAATGCTTGGTGCGACCCCGAAGCCACCGACCGGGTATTGCGCACCGGCCTGAATACATTCATGGTAGGACTCGACGTAACGCGTCAGATGACGCTCGAGACATCAGAAGTTGACCCCCTGGCACAGTCTTCAGATCCCTTGGTCCGATGGCTAGGCCAGGCCCTCCAGTACTACGTTGAATCCCATGTCAAGCAGCGTAGCGTGAGCGGCTGCGTTGTGAATGACGTGCTGACAGTTGGTGAATTGCTGTCTCCAGGGATGCTGACCTTCGCGGAGCGTCGACTGAAGGTCGACCTTGACGACGGACAGGGCCGAGGTCATACAAGAGAGCATCCGGGAGGCTGCGCGACTTGGGTGGCGACGGGGGTCGACACTGGGCAGATGCGCAGGCTGCTGGGCCGGGTATTGGGGCAGGATTGGCTCGACCCTGAAACCGCAGGAGGATCTGAATGACGGTTACACAAGTGCAAGTGGCTGTGGTGGGGATGGGGGAGATAGGCCGTGGCTGGGCGGCAATGTGCGTGGCCGCTGGGTGGCCCGTTGCCATCTATGACAACGAGGCACAGGCACTGCACGATGCTATAGAGGAAATCGAAGACCGTGCCCGGGCGTTGGTCACGCTGGAGCAGGCGACGCAACACGAGGTAGACCTTGGAATCTCCTCCCTCCGTCTAGGTCGCTCGCTGCTCCAGACATGCGGCAATGCTGATTGGATCATTGAAGCGGTTCGAGAGGATCTGCGCGCCAAACAGAAGGTCTTTGAGGGCATAGAATCGGTAGCGGGCAAGGCGAGAGTTGTGACAAGCTCGTCAAGCGGCTTCAGCGCCAAGGACGTGGCCGGCCGTTGCCTACGACAGGAAAGGTGCCTCGTGGTTCACCCGTTGAATCCTGTCGAGTTGATCCCACTGGTAGAATTGGCACCGAGTCCTTTTACCGACCGAGCCATCATCGAGCTGCTCAAGGGGTGGCTGCGGGCACTCGGGCGGATCCCGGTCACGATCAACAAACAGGTGCCTGGCAACGTAGCCAACCGCATTGCAGCTGCAGTCTGGCGTGAGTCAATCGATCTCGTGCTCAAGGGTGTGATCGATGTCGCCGATTTGGATCGCGCCGTATCGCTCGGACCAGCGCTGGGGTGGGCGGCGGCAGGCCCACACCTCACCTACCATCTGGCGGCCGGAACAAAAGGGGTGGAAGGGTTCCTCCAGCATCTGCTTCACACATTCGAAACCACGTGGGCAGACCTGGCTTCCTGGTCCAAGCTGGAGGCGGAGGAACGTAACAAGCTGATCCACGCCATCGAACGAACCTACGAAGACACTATAGAGAAACTCCGTCCGCTGCGGGATAGGAGACTCGCCGGAGTCCTCAGAAGTCTCGAACGGACCAGGCGAACAATGGCAAACCGGCGCGTCGAAGGAGAGTAGGCTAGCGTCTTTTCCCGAGTGCCTCTAGCCAACTTCCTTTTCGACTGCCAAACACAGGAGAGACTCCGCTAGCTCGTATCCGATCACCTGCTCCTTGCCCGGCAGACCACTGAGTCCGATCGTAGTGGGTCCACGGAAGGGTTGCCGACCGAGAACTTCGAACGACACGCCTGGCCTGAGGCCAAGAGACGCAATGAACCGCAGTCGCTCCGGATCCTTGTCGCTGACCATCCGGAGTTCGGCTACTTCACCCACAGGAAGATCTGCAAGTGATATGTACTCCGCGGTCTCAATGCTGCCATCCTTGGCTGGGATAGGTGCACCGTGGGGATCGTAACGTGGGTTCCCCAATGCCATCGCCATGCGCTCGATCAGCTCGTCCGACACGGCATGCTCTAGGCGCTCGGCTTCCTCGTGCACGGAGTCCCAATCGTACCCCAGTTTGGTGGTCAAGTAGGTCTCCACGATCCGATGGCGCCGCACCATCCGGAGAGCTGCGTGTTTTCCCTCCTTCGTCAGCTGGACACCTCTGTAGGGCACGTGCTGTAACAAGCCAGCTTCCGACAGGCGCTTTACCATACCGCTGACCGAGGGCGCGGCTACATCCAGGGCCCCAGCTATCGCGCTGGTTTGGGCTGGAGATCCATCCTGCTCGAGTTCGTAGATGGCCTTGAGATAGTCTTCGATGGATCGCGTCAAGACCTGTTGACTGGATGCCTCAGTCACACGCGCCTCCGCAGAATTCTGCTTGCCTAAAGTTTGGTCGAGCCCCAGCGAAAAGCAAGGACGCGTTTGGCAACAAGATCATAACTCTATAATTGGCTTGAGGATACGCTCGGTCATGCCCCAAATCACGTGCGGACCCACCACATACGATGGCACCTCCAAAACCCGGTCTCTCAACGTGATCCGAGACTGCCGCCCAGCGTCTCTGAGACTATTCAAGGGCACCCAGAGGTGAAGATGGACCTCGTCGCTCTCTATTACCTTGGGCCGGCGGCGCAGACCGAATACGAACGGCCGGACAACGATCGGCGGCAGCACGCGGGTTCTGGGATGGAGATCGTCCAGTTCTCCTAGGAGTTCCTCTGGTTTCAGCTCGACACCCGTCTCCTCCAAAGCCTCGCGGCGCGCTGTTTGCAAGAGGTTCTCATCCAGAGGCTCACGGCGTCCCCCTGGCAGGGCCATTTGGCCCGACCACGGATCTCCTTCGTGCTCCGCACGCTTAATGAGCAGGAGTTCCGGACCGGTGGCGGCGAGTTCCGCCAATACGATTGCGACCGCGGCCTCAATAGTGTCCGGTTCAGTTATTCGCTGGGGCCGGAGTTGGCGCAAGTGATGGCTGATGTTCTCTAGTGTGATGCGATTCATCTTTGTCACGACAGTGAACGGAACTAAAGCATCGGCTGTCAGTACGAGTAAATAGAACAGGTTTTGGTGACTTGCGTAGAGTCCTTGCGTGCGTCGCTATATTGGGAGCGGGATGACGGGATTGGCGAATTGGATCACCAAAACGGGGAGGCTCTTATTCGCAGCTTCGGTGTCGGAATCCTTGCTCTTGCAACTGTCGCTGCCGCCAGCTTGTTGCTGAG
>JBDGZZ010000073.1:0-15422 GCA_039588335.1 Gemmatimonadota bacterium
CAGCACCTCACCCCCCACCGGCTGCCGTATCATCAGGAAACGCTCACCGTCAGGCGCGACATCATAGCTGCGGCCAAAACCGATGGACGCGACAAACGGTCCCTCGAACAACTTCCTCGCGCGACCCGCCGTGAAAGTTTCCGCGTCGGCAACTTCCACCGCGTACACCGCGACATGCCCGTCCCGGGTCTGCTGCTCGAAGAACAGCTCCCGGCCGTTCGAGTTCCACACGGGCGCGGTTCCATTCGCCGCGATCTCCCAACGCCCTTGCCCTCCCGGGAAGTCGGTCACGAACACTCGCTCGCCCTGCGCGCCCATTTCCGTGTGGGCGAGCCAGCGGCCGTCGGGAGAGATCGCCGGATACATGGTCTCCTCCGGCCCGTCGAGGACGGCGCGCGGCGGCTGCCCGCTCTTCATGTTCAGCGCCCAGATGTCGAAGCTTCGACCGGCATCGCTCTGCTGGAAGAACAACCATTCTCCGTCGGCTGTTAGCGAAAAGGGCTGTTGCCACTGCGCGTCTTCCGCATTCGTGAGACGGACCATCCCCCCCACACCATCAGCCCGCTTGGCAAACAGACTGCCCGCCATGGTCCCCGGATCGCCGCCGATCGACACGATGCGTTCACCACTGGGCGTCCACACCGACCAGAAGAAGTCGGGTCGTTCGACGGTGAGCTTGGAGAGCGCGTCCCGCGCGGTATCGTACAGCCAAACGTTGCCCGCCTGGCCGATCCCGTTGGTCGGCCACTCGAGGCTGCGGCTCCAGAACACGATGCGTTCCCCGTCCGGCGAGACCCTCGGTCCCCAGGGACCTGCGGGATCGGCCCCACTTTCGAACAATCCCTCGATCACATCCACCACACCATCCCGGGTCACCCAGGCAAGCTGCTCGCCTACGTAATCACCGCCGCTGCTGCTCAGGTACACCAGCGTCCCATTTGGCGCGACGTCGAAGTGCGCCAGCGCCGGCTCCAAGGGCAAGCCCATGAGCGCATCGTCCACGACCCGGACCGGCTGGCCCGTGACCGAATACGTCGACACGTCGAACGGCATCGCGAAGAGACCGCCATCGCGTGAGTACACGAGATGCCCGGTCGACACGTAGCGCACCGCGCCCCCGCCTTCGAGCACGACGTGCCGCTCGCCGGTGGCGACCTCGAGCACCGAGATATTGACCGAGGTCCCTCCCCCGTCGGAGGTCGTGAACAGGACGGCGTCCTCCCTCGGCAGCCAGGTCGGGTACAGTAGGAACACGGCCGACTCCAATTCATCCGGGCCCAGCAACACCGTCTGCTGTCCCCCGTCGCTATCCACCACCGAGATCCCCCAACCGTTGCCGACATTGCCACCGAGCACGATGCGGCCGTCGGGGTTCCAGTCCGCCCCGTGCACATCCAGCGCGTCGCAGATGGTGGACGCGGTGCCGTCGGCCAGCGACACCTTGCGCAGCCGGCCGTCCGACACGAAACCCAACCACTGCCCGTCGGGAGAGAAGAACGGCGCCTGCGCATTCGTCGCACCGGGTACCGGAGTCGCCACCTGCGCGTCCAGCCGTCGCAAGTAGATCTGTCCTACCGCTCCTTCTCCCGCTACATACGCTACTTGGGAACCGTCAGGTGACAGCACCACGGCCGAAGCCGGTGCGTGTGCCGTGACGGCCAGCGGCTCGATCTTCATGGAGAGATGGAAGACTCCGGCAGGTACCGCCGGGGATTCGTTACCACGCCACGGTCCCCGCAGGACGACAACCATGAGCGCCGCTAGCGCAGCCGTAGCGATCGCCGGCCACAGACACCGCGGCGATGTCGCACGCGTTGGAACCGCCTCTTCCGCGCCGGACGCCAGTGATTCCCGCAATGCCTCGCCGAACTGCCGCGCTGTTGCGAAGCGGTCGGCGGGAAGCTTGGCCAGCGCCCGGGCGATCGTCCCGTCCATCGCCACCGACACCGTCTCGCGTGCCTCCCTGACACGGGGCACGGGCTGCGTGAGCACCTTGGCCATGATGGCTTGTGGGTTGGGTCCCGTGTGCGGCGGCTCGCCGACGAGCATCTCGTACACCACGCAGCCAAGCGCGTACACATCGCTGCGCGCGTCGATGTTCGGAGCACCGGTCGCCTGCTCGGGACTCATGTACTCCGGAGTTCCCAGACTCAGCCCGGTCTCGGTCAGCCGTTCGCCCCCTGCTTCGCGCACCGCGCGCGCGATCCCGAAGTCCGCGATCAACGCGTGCCCACCGGACAGCAATATGTTCTCGGGCTTGATGTCCCGGTGGACCACACCCAAGCTGTGGGCGTGGCCGAGGCCGTCGGCAATCTCACCCGCTAGCTGCAGGGTGTCTTCCACAGAGAACTGTTGTTCCCGCCGGAGGCGATCCCGCAACGACTCGCCGTCCACGTAGGGCATCACGTAGTACAGCTGCCCATCCGCCTCGCCCGAGTCGTGCAACGGCAGGATGTGTGGGTGCTGGAGTTGGGCGGCTATCTCGATCTCGCGCAGGAACCGCTCCACGCCGAGCATCGCGGCCAGTTCCGGTCGCAGCACTTTCACCGCCACCTTACGACGGTGCTTCAGGTCTTCGGCACGGTAGACGGTGGCCATGCCACCCGCACCGATCTGCTCTTCGATGAGGTACCGGTCCGCCAGCGCCCTTGTGAACCGATCGAATTGGTCAGACATTGGGACAAGATAAGCGATTAGCGAGAGATGCCGCGAGCGACGTGGGTATGTCGGTGACGGAGGAATGAGAAGCGCACGCTGGCCTTGAACCATTGCGATTCAAGGGACTATCGAAACGCGCCTGCCGCGATTCGAACGCGGGACCTTTGGCTCCGGAGGCCAACGCTCTATCCAGCTGAGCTACAGGCGCAGACTACTACACTCCGTCTGTCGTGAGACTCACGATGATCGGATCTCCGTCCACATCGAACATTAGCATATCGAACTCGCCGCCGTCTTGATACTGCCGCTCCGCATCGAACACGACATGAGCCGGATGGAGGTCTCGCCTCAGCGCTTGAGCAAGAGCTTCGCGCTCGGCCTTGGTCTGTGCCGGCGGTGCCCCCAACATGGCTGTTAGCAGCGCGAGCGCTGCGAAACTGGATCGAAGAATCCGCAACATTTGTCAGTCGGGGCGCCCGGATTTGAACCGGGGACCTCCTGCTCCCGAAGCAGGCGCGCTAACCGGGCTGCGCTACGCCCCGCAGTGCGCCCAGGAGGATTCGAACCCCCAACCTCTTGGTCCGTAGCCAAACGCTCTATCCAGTTGAGCTATGGGCGCGAAAGGAGAAGATCAAAAAGGGAAGAGGTCTCTCTTCCCCTTCTCCATCTGCTCTCAATGGGCGGTACAAGATTCGAACTTGTGGCCTCTACGATGTCAACGTAGCGCTCTAACCAACTGAGCTAACCGCCCCAAGACCAAGACGCGCAGACGCGTTAGACGCCTCCAGCGCCCGTGCGTCCACGCGTCTGTTGCAGTAGCGGGGGTGGGATTTGAACCCACGACCTCCGGGTTATGAGCCCGGCGAGCTACCAGACTGCTCCACCCCGCGACGAATGCTCCCCGTCCCCACTCCACCCCAGTCGGTAAGGGTTGGCAAGAGACGGAGATCTTACTTGGTCGTTTCCCTTACCGTCTCTTCCCGTCCCCGCCCGTCTCTTACTGTCCCTTTTCAGAGCGGGAAACGGGACTCGAACCCGCGACCCCAACCTTGGCAAGGTTGTGCTCTACCAGCTGAGCTATTCCCGCGCGACTACAAATCTAATGGGTTCGGGCGACGCCTGCGTCGCCCTGCGGGGAGTGGAGGCGAGGGGAATCGAACCCCTGACCTCTTGAATGCCATTCAAGCGCTCTCCCAACTGAGCTACGCCCCCGTTATATTAGGTCGCTCCGGAGGGCCGGATTGACCGGAACATGGCAAGCTAGCCCAGCGTTATTGGGGTGTCAACCTAACTTGCTGACACTAGTGAACTTCGAGCAGCGTAGGGTGTACAGTATGGCGAGTGTAGAGCCCGCTTCCGAGCGCTCCACCCGAGAAACAACCTTGGCCCAGGTCGCCCCTTGCGACTAGGGCCTTTTGGGGACATATCAGGGACGACATGACACAGCCTACTCAGAAAAAGAAACGCCGCCGTCGCACCGCGCCTGCCATAGCGGTAAGCGAGGACGACCGCGACCTTCTCGACCAGTACCTCTACGAGGTGAGCAAGACGCCTTTGCTCACTCCGCAGGAGGAAATAGAGCTGGCCAAGAAGGTGCGGGCGGGCGATCAGGAGGCGATGCAGGAACTAGCGAAGCGGAATCTCCGGTTCGTGATTTCCGTTGCCAAAAAGTACCAGAATAGGGGCCTGCCACTCACCGACCTGATTGGCGAGGGAAACGTCGGCCTACTCACCGCAGCTCGGAAATTCGACCCGGATCAGGGGGTGAAGTTCATCTCCTATGCGGTCTGGTGGATCAGGCAGGCGATCCTAGCTTCGCTGGCCCGCCAGGGCCGCACCGTGCGGGTGCCGCTAAACCGGACCGCCGATCTGTCGAAGATCGTCAAGACAGCCGAAGCGCTGCGACAGGAGTTGAAGCGGGAACCGACCCCTGAGGAGATCTCTTCCGCCACGGGTCTCTCGCTCGAGGTGGTGCAGTCCTTGGCCGCCCTCAACACTGGTGAGGTACGGCTCGACGCTCCGCTGGATCCAGACGGTGACCGTGCGCTAATAGAACGGTTCATTGCCGAGGACTTGCCGGACACCGAAGAGAAGACGATGGAGCGGTTCTTGAGCGACGAGGTGGAAGACGCGCTCAAGTCCCTTCCGGCACGTGACGCTAAGGTTCTCAAGCTCTATTTCGGCCTGGACGGAGGGCGCGAGCACACACTGGAGGAGATCGGTGGTATGCTCGGCGTGACGCGCGAGCGGGTGCGGCAGTTGCGTGACAGAGCGCTCAAGCGGCTACGGGAGGGTGATGTGGGGCGGGCGCTGGCGAGTTTCGCGGCATAGAAGGCGGTCTCTTACACTCGGGGCCAGGGCCCCGTGCTTGTGACGATTGTGTTGCAACCGCACGGCACCCTGGCCTCTTTGCATCCGTGCGCGTAGATTCGCCGCGTGTATAGAGCTGTAGCCGATCGCTTCCAGGGCTCGCTGACTGCGGTTGGCCGCACTGGGCAGTTTGTGTCTGATTTCATACGCAGCCTACGTGATGTTCGCGTGTGGGCCGCACTCACTGCCATTCAGATGCGGAAGATCGGAGTCCAGTCGCTTCCCATTGCGTTGTTCATCGCGGTGTTCACCGGGATGGTACTGGCGTTGCTTGCCTCATACACGCTCACGGGCGCCGTTCCCATCTACTTCGTCGGCACCATGGTGGGTAAAGCGATCATGATCGAGCTAGCGCCTGTGCTCGTTGGGCTCGCGCTCGCCGGGCGGATCGGGGCGAACATCGCCGCCGAACTGGGCACCATGCGGGTCACAGAGCAGGTAGACGCACTCGAAACCCTCGCATACGATCCCCAATCCTATTTGGTGGTGCCCCGTGTGCTGGCCGCAACATTCAT
Source organism: Gemmatimonadota bacterium (assembly GCA_039588335.1). Lineage (GTDB taxonomy): Bacteria > Gemmatimonadota > Gemmatimonadetes > Gemmatimonadales > GWC2-71-9. The sequence goes on from JBDGZZ010000073.1 coordinate 5,544, forward strand.
GTTTCCCGTGGTGGTAGCACTTTCGATGGGTGTGGGCATCGTTTCGGGCTGGTTGACGGCACTCGGTTTGCTGGATCTTTCCACGGTCGAGTTCGTAAAGGGGCTGCGGCTGTTCTACGAGTTCAAGGATGTCTGGTACGGTTTGGTGAAGAGCATGTCGTTCGGATTCGTCGTTGCGTTGATCGGCTGCATCAGGGGGCTCAATGCGGAGGGTGGAGCGGAGGGAGTCGGCAGTACCACGATGCGTGCCGTGGTGATGGGATCCCAGGCCATTCTGGTGCTCGATGCTTTCTGGGCCGTGGTGCTCCTGTGATCGGTTAGCTGCGGAATTGCCATGATCGTTTTCAACGATGTCCACAAGTCATTTGGCCCCAAGAAGGTTCTCCAGGGATATACTCTGGATGTGCCCGATGGCCAGACGACCGTGGTCATCGGGTATTCCGGTACTGGCAAGAGTGTTGCACTGAAACACATCGTGGGGCTGCTCGACCCGGACGCGGGTGATGTGGTGGTCGATGGGCAAGTGGTTCACCAGCTGGATCGTCAGGGCCTGGTGGCGCTTCGGTCGACTATTGGTTTCGTGTTCCAATTCGCGGCTCTGTTCGACTCGATGACAGTAGCAGAGAACATCGCATTGGGACTCACGCGGCAGGAAGTGCCGCCACGCGAGATCAAGGAACGCACCCGGGAGTCGCTTGCCCTGGTCGACATGGAGGGATCGGAGCAACGTTACCCGATCGAGCTGTCGGGGGGCATGCGCAAGCGAGTGGGCATTGCGCGGGCTATCGCGCTCAGACCCCGGTACCTCTTGTACGATGAACCGACGTCCGGCCTGGATCCGGTGACATCGGCCGTAATCAACAGACTGATGGTGCGGGCGCGCGAGAAGCTGGGTGTGACCGGGCTGGTGGTTACGCACGACATGAGCAGTGCGTACGCGATAGGAGACAGGATCGCGATGTTGTACAAAGGAATGATCAGGCAAGTCGGCACTGTTGAGCAGATCCAGCGCACGCACGACCCGATCGTGCGGCAGTTCATTGAAGGCAGGCCCGAGGCGGCGAACGACGCCGAAGGCCTGAACACGCAGGCGGTCTCATGAAGCGACGCGACGAACTCATTGTGGGGTTCACCATCTTGGCCGCTCTCGTGGTCGTGGTTGCGGGAACCGTTTGGCTCTCGCAGACGCAACTAGGTGGTGGCGGATTCTTCCAGTCCGCGCGGTTTCGCACGGTAGGTGGCCTGGGCGCAGGGAACCCGGTCGTCCTGCGTGGTGTGCGCGTGGGACGGGTGCGAGAGATCCGGATCACTGAGAGTGAATGGGTGGAAACCGACCTCCAGATCTACGAAGGCGCTCTACTGCCGGAACGGCCGGGTGTCATCGCTGCATCTGCTTCCCTGTTCGGGGAGTGGCAGGCCCAAATAATCGATCTCGATGACCCGCCAGACGACCCGATCGTTCGAGGGGAACTCATGGCTGCCCAGGAGGATGGAGGCGACGTGTGGCCCGGCGCCACTCTCCCCGACATCGGTCAGCTCACGGCGCAAGGCGCCCGCATCGCATCGGACATAGCAACGGTCTCTTCGCGGATTCAGACCGCCTTTGACTCCCAAACCGTGCAAGACATGCAGCGGTCCATCCGTGACTTCGGCCAGATGGCGGACACACTGACCCGCTTCACGGAGCAACAGACAACCGTATTCGGTGAGGTGAGTGGCAACATCAAGGAGGGCTCAAGCGTCATCACCGCGGCCGCACTCAGCCTCGAGCGGGCGATGGCCAGATTGGATTCGGCCACCTCCGATGGCGAATTGGATTCGATCGTTGGCAGCGTCCAGACTGCAACCGAGGAGATGCGCAACGCAATCGGGAGTTTCATGACCCTGATGCAATTGGCAGAAGAGAATCAATCGAGCTTCGTCAGCCTGCTAGTTGGCGCAGATTCACTAATGACCCGGATGCAGAACATGACGGGAACGCTGGGGTTGTTGGTGGGTGATTCCGCTCTGTACAACGAGACGACCGGCGCGGTAACCGAACTACGCCTGTTGATAGCGGACATCAAGGCAAACCCGAGGAAGTACTTCAAGTTCTCGGTCTTCTAAGTGGGGCGTCGTAATAGAGCCAAGCGAGAGACCAGTGCAGGCGGGGTGATTTTCAGATGTGCTCCGGAAGGCCCCAAGTTTCTCCTGATCAAGGACGGTTACAAGAACTGGGGATTCCCCAAGGGGCACCTCACCGAGGGTGAAGCCCCGGAAGATGCGGCCAGGCGGGAAGTAATCGAGGAAACCTCGCTCGACGACCTCATCCTACATGAACCACTCGGCGTAATCGACTGGTATTTCCGGTTCCGCGGCCAGTTGATTCACAAGTACTGCCACTTCTTTCTGTTCGAATCTCCCACGGGCTCACCCGTGCCACAAGCCGAAGAAGGCATCTCGGCCTGCTCCTGGTACTCCTTCCCGGATGCTGTGGAGACCATCTCGTATGAGAACGCGCGAGGTATTCTGCACCGGGCCGGCGCAGCAGTATCAGACCGCTGTCCCGAGATGACCCTGGGGCGGTGAAGAGCAGCGCCGCCGTCGTTCCCGTGATGCACCGCGATGAGAAGGTGCGTACGGCGATACGACGGGGCCTAGCCAAATCACGGACGCGGGTGATGGTGTGCCGCAACGCGGAGCACCTGAGTGCCGTCCTGCAGCGCGAGCTGGTGGATGCAGTAGTCCTCGACGTGCGCAAGTTCGGCACGGAGGCGGCCACTTCCCTGGTGAGCTCATACCCTCGCATTCCGCTGTTCGCCATGAGCGCGTTTAGGCCCGACGACGGACCGCTAATCGGCAGATGTATCGGAACCGGATTCCGGGGCATTCTGGTCCAAGGTGTAGACGACTCCGCCGCTGGAGAGTTGATCGCCGCCCGGTCCGCTTCCCGAACTCGGCTAGATGATCTGGGGAACGCGCCGCGTCTGCTCCGGCTCACGGAACCGCTGCAACTTCAAGCCTGGCACGAGGTCATTGTCAGGGTTGGGGTGCCTACGCGTACCAGCGATATCGCCCAACACTTAGCTGTCACGCGCGAACATCTGTCGCGTGAGTTCGCAGCCGGAGGCGCACCCAACCTGAAGCGTGTGATCGACCTGATTCGGACCGTATGGGTGGCCGACCTATTGCGGAACCCCGGATACGACGTAGCCACGGTCTCCCGTATCCTCCGTTTTTCCTCACCCAGTCACCTGGCCGGTAGCGTCAAGCGGGTGTCCGGAGTGAAGCCGAGTGAACTGCCCGGACTGGGGCCCAGGGGCGTACTAAGAAGATTCGTCAGGGGGCGGATGAGGTCACGCCTCTAAGGGCGGCGGGCAGCTATAGCTGGGGGCTGGGCACAGGTGAGGGGTTGTGATAGGTTTCACACTCTTTTGTGGACTTTTTTTGGCCTTAGGGCTGATCTAAAGGAATAGCGAAGACGTTATATGGCTACTGACTCCATTCTTCGGCCGGGAGAGCTGAAGGACGTTCTCCTGAAAGAAATCGAGGCCGCGGACCTCCAACCGTTGGACACACAGGAGATCGGGACGGTTCTAGAAGTAAAGGACGGAATCGCTCGGGTCTATGGTCTCGGTTCGGCGATGTCCGGCGAGATGCTCGAGTTTCGCTCTTCCGAGACTGGTGAGACAGTTACTGGCCTAGCTCTCAACTTGGAGGAAGACAACCTGGGAGCTGTGATCCTGGGTGACTTCCTACACCTGCGGGAAGGCGATGAAGTCAGGCGAACCGCCCGTGTGTTGGAGGTGCCAGTCGGCAGCGGTCTGGTAGGTCGGGTGGTAGATCCCCTCGGTAACCCGGTCGATGGCCTCGGGCCAATCACCGCTGAGGCGCATCGCAAGGTTGAGTCCAAGGCCCCCGGTATCGTAGAGCGGCAACCCGTAAAGGAACCGCTACAGACAGGCATCAAGGCGATCGATTCGATGATCCCAATCGGTAGAGGGCAGCGCGAGCTGATCATCGGCGACCGCGGCACGGGCAAGACGGCCATTGCCGTTGATACGATCATCAATCAGAAGGGTCAGGACGTCACCTGCGTCTACATCGCCATAGGGCAGAAGCTGTCCACGGTGGTGTCGGTGGTCGAGCGGTTAAAGGAATGTGGAGCGATGGATTACACCGTCGTGGTCGTGGCGAGTGCCTCCGATCCGGCGCCGATGCAGTTCATTGCGCCGTATTCTGGCGCGGCAATGGCCGAGTACATCATGTTCGAGAAGAACGGGGCGACGCTTTGCGTGTACGACGACCTCTCGAAGCACGCTCAGGCCTACCGCCAGATGTCGCTCACGTTGCGCCGTCCGCCCGGCCGCGAGGCGTATCCCGGCGACGTGTTCTACCTTCATTCCCGTCTGCTCGAGCGGGCGGCCAAGATGGCGGACGCAGAAGGTGGTGGATCGCTCACCGCGCTACCCGTGATCGAGACCCAGGCGGGTGACGTTTCGGCCTACATCCCAACCAACGTCATCTCGATCACGGACGGCCAGATCTTCCTCGAGACGGACCTGTTTTATTCCAATGTTCGTCCGGCAATCAACCCGGGAATCTCGGTGTCACGGGTTGGTGGTAACGCGCAGATCAAGGCCATGAAGCAGGTTGCTGGCCGACTGCGTCTCGATTACGCGCAGTACCGTGAACTCGAGGCGTTTGCCCAGTTTGGATCGGATCTAGACGATGCTACACAAAGGCAGTTGGCCCGAGGGTCGCGCATCGTGGAGGTGCTCAAACAGCCGCAGTACGCTCCCATGGCCGTTGAGCACCAAATCGCGATCATCTTTGCGGTTACCAACGGTCATCTCGACGATATAGGAGTCGACCGGATCCGCCAGTGGGAGGTGGACTTTCACGAGTTCCTGTCTGCCAAACACTCGGAGTTGATGTCACATATCCGGACCAAGAAGAAACTCGACGACGACCTGACGGAACGGCTCCGCGAAGCAATAGAAGAGTTCAAGGCCATCGCGTAGGCCCTGATAAATGGCAAAACCAAGAGAACTACGCCGACGCATCAAGTCGGTCGAAAACACGCGCCAAATTACCAAGACGATGGAGATGGTTGCCACGTCGCGATTGAAGCGGGCGAAAGACCGCGTCGCGGCAGCGCGCCCATTTGCCGCTGCGCTCACCGAGGTCATCGGGAACCTCTATTCTCCCGAGCTCACCGAGCGGTTTCCCCTGCTACGCCAGCCCAAGGGCGAGCCCAAACGCGTGGCGCTGATCCTCATCACGAGCAACCGGGGGTTGTGTGGTGCGTTCAACGGGAACCTGATCCGTATGGCCCGGGAACAGCTACTCGACTATAGCGAGCGCGGTGTGGAGGTGGAGTTTCACGGAATCGGCCGCAAGGGAATAGGCTACTTCAAGTATGTGGGACGTGAGTTCGCCGTGGCACGGGAGGACATAGGCGATCGCCCGAAGGTACACCACGCCGCAGAGGTGATGGAGCCGCTCATGGAGCGGTTCGAACGTGGCGAGTTGGACGCGGTGGAAGTCATCTTCGCCAAGTTCAACAGCGCGATATCGACGCCGGCGACATTGCTACCGATACTCCCCGTGACTCAACCGGAAGCAGGAGGTACGGGTGGAACGGCGTCCAACTTCATCCTGCGCCCTTCGGCTGATGAAATCGTTGGAGCGATTCTCCCGCTGTACGTGCGCAATTCCATGTATCGGGCGCTGGCGGAGACAGCCGCATCAGAGCACGGTGCGCGGCGCACGGCAATGAAGAGCGCAACCGACAACGCCGGCGAGATGCTAGACACGCTCCGCCGGACTTACAACAGGGCACGGCAAGGAACGATCACGCAGGAATTGGCGGAGATCGTTGGTGGCGCCGAGGCACTAAAAGGGTAGAGCACTAGAGGCTTTTCATGGCAGAGAATATTGGCAAGATCGTACAAGTCATCGGACCAGTCGTGGACGTGGAGTTCGAACCGGATCGTCTACCGGAGCTACTCACTGCTCTGGAGATGAAGACCGAGGGCAACGGGGGCCCACCGGTTCGCGTGATAGTCGAGGTTCAGCAGCACATCGGCCGCAACCAGGTGCGCGCTGTTGCGATGAGCAGCACCGACGGCCTAGTTCGAGGGATGCCCGCGTTAGACACCGGCACCTCCATAACGGTGCCGGTTGGCAATGCCGTCCTCGGGCGAATCATCAACGTGCTGGGCGAGCCTGTGGACAATGGTCCACCTATCCCGGACGACGTGGAACGGTGGCCGATTCATCGTGAGGTCCCGACCTTCGTTGAACTCGAGCCCAAGACAGAGGTTTTCGAGACCGGGATCAAGGTGATTGATCTGATCGCGCCGTTCGTAAAGGGTGGCAAGATCGGACTGTTCGGTGGCGCCGGGGTGGGCAAGACGGTCATCATAATGGAGCTCATCAACAACGTGGCCAAGGGTCACGGTGGCCGGTCGGTCTTCTGTGGAGTGGGCGAGAGGACTCGGGAAGGGAACGACCTCTACCTCGAGATGAAAGAGAGCGGAGTGATCGATTCGGCTGCGCTCATCTACGGTCAGATGAACGAGCCCCCCGGCGCCCGGTTGCGGGTCGGATTGGCAGGACTGACCGTGGCGGAGTATTTCCGCGATCGTGAAGGTCAAGACGTGCTCGTCTTCATCGACAACATTTTCCGGTTCACCCAGGCGGGCTCCGAAGTGTCGGCGCTGCTGGGCCGGATGCCCAGCGCCGTCGGTTACCAGCCCACACTGGCAACGGAAATGGGAGACCTGCAGGAGCGGATTACGTCGACCAGAAAGGGCTCGATTACGTCGGTACAGGCCATCTACGTGCCTGCCGATGACCTGACCGACCCTGCTCCGGCTGCGGCGTTCAGCCATCTCGATGCGACGGTGGTCTTGTCCCGCGCGCTAACCGAAATCGGCATCTATCCGGCAGTGGACCCGCTGGATTCGGCCAGCCGAATACTCGATGCCCAGTATCTGGGAGACCGGCACTATGCCGCGACGGTCGAGACGCAGCGTATACTGCAGCGTTACAAGGACTTGCAGGATATCATCGCCATCTTGGGCATGGATGAGCTGTCCGAGGAGGACAAGCTGATAGTGGCACGAGCGCGGCGGGTTCAGAAGCTCCTGTCACAGCCCTTTACGGTGGCGGAAGAGTTCACAGGCACGCCGGGCCGGTATGTGAAACTCGAAGACACGATCGAGGCTTTTGAGCGGGTCGTGGTTGGTGAGTTCGACCACCTACCGGAACAAGCGTTCTATATGGTGGGCGGAATCGAAGAGGTCATTGAGAATGCCAAGAAGCTGGATGAGGAGTGATGCGCGTCACACTCATATCGCCTGAAAGGTCCATTTTTGACGGGGAGGCCACAGCTGTGGTGGCTCCCGCCTATGACGGAGAGGTCGGGATTCTTCCCCGTCACGCCCCGTTCATGACTCTGCTGGGCGACGGTAAGCTGACCGTCCGGCAGGGAGATGTGACCAAGGTATATCACGTAAAGGGTGGGTTTCTGCAGGTGATGAACGACGTAGTCAACGTTGTGGCCGAGCATACCGAAGGAGAGGCAAATGTTTCGTAGTGCGATAATAGGCGTTGCATTGACAGTTCTGGTCGCCGGTGCGGCGGCCGCCCAGGAAACCGGAACCCCCGTGTTCTGGGCTCCTTACCGGGCGTTCGGACAGCATGAGCTGGGTGCCTCGATCGCCTTTCCCGATCCGGGCACTGCGTTCGAGGGGTTCTATGGGTTTGGCAGTGGCAAGCTGGACATTGGTCTGAGGGGTGGGTTCTACGATCCCGGTGAGGGTGCTGCCGACAACCGGACCCGGATACTGGTGGGTGTCCGCGCCCGGCAGCAGGTGATTACTCACTCTGAGGACTTCCCAATAGACGGGGCGGCCGTTTTGGGTGTCGGTGCCCGGCTGGTGTCGGATGCGTCGGAGCTGCTCATCCCGGGGGGGATCTCACTGGGGCGGAGGTTCGACTTGAAGGACTCCCAGGTGAGCATCGTTCCCTACGTCCAGCCGACCCTGTTGCTCCATTTCAATGGCGGAACGGACGTCCTGTTTGCCTTCGGGTTCGGAGCGGATTTCCGGCTCAGCCGGGCGCTGGACGCCCGGATCAGTATCGGCTTGGGGGACGTAGATGGGGTTGCGCTGGGCGCTGTCTGGGTGCATTAAAGAGGGGTCAGCGGCCCGGCTTCTTTTGGCTCCAGAAATGTGACCTCCGTCATAGGTCTGGGATCGTTGCTGGGCTAGACTGAGGCACCGCCAGGCCCTGATTTGGAGGGCCCGAGTCAAGGAGGCGTCAATAGGACTCTGCACCTATTGCCTATCGGGCTCAATTGACCTAAAATCTGTGGCGGGAGCGCCATAGGTTCCTTGAGTTCGAGCGGTTTCGCAAGGTAGCGGGCCGCATGGCTTTCGAGAATTGGCGATGACTTCACCATATCAGGAGTGGAATATGAAACGGTTTCTTGGTGGTTTTGCGCTGGTCGCGCTCATCCTGGGTTTGAGCAGCGAAGCTGCCTCGGCCCAGATGCACGGACTCCCAGTGTATGGAGCGGTAGGTGGTGTCGGTGTTACCCTGATGGGAGACTTCGGCCGTGGTCTAAACGACGACTCCGACAAGTCCAACTACTTCGGCGGCCGCATCGAGTTGGGCCTGCCGATGGTCAACCTCTACGCTGGTGCCGGTACGGTAAAGCCTGAGGGAGACCTTGCCGAGTCTTCCATCACTTTTGGTGGCGGGGCACACGTCAAGCTGCTCAAGGGTCCCGATGCGCCGGTCGGCGTCGGCGTGCAGGCTGGCCTGGGCTACCTCAGCGAAGACGGCAACACTTTCATGAGGGTGCCGTTTGGCGTCGTGTTGGCATTCAACGTACCGAGCACTGGTGTGGCGGTTACGCCTTGGATCGCGCCGCGAGCCGAGTGGCAGCGAATCAGCGTTGAAGGCTTCGATTCGGAGAGCAAGATCGGCTTCGGCGCCTCGGGCGGTTTGAGTATTGTCCTGCCCGTGGGGCTCGATTTCCACGCGGCCCTCGATTGGATGACCATCGAATACGTTGAAGGTTTTTCTTCCAAGCCCCTGGTCGTCGGCGTTGGTGCCAGTTACCATATCACCGTTCCGAGTCTGGGAATGTGAGGCTCAGTCAGGCTTCCTGAGTCACGATACACGTTTTGTTCGGAGGGGGGCGTCCACGGAGGGCGCCCCTTCTCTGTGGGATCAACTTGATGTCCGTCACAGGTGTCGGACCCATGTCAACCCAAACTCGTATACCGGTGACTCCCCAAGGGAACCGCTCATCCAGAGATTGGTAACATGTACCGGCGGGGATTTGCGTGTTGTCCCCCGTTCTGCACAGCTAGTGTGCGGCACGCCGGGGGGGTAGCTAAGCTGGATGACCCCGTCGGAGCGAAAGCGGAAACACAACAGTCAGGAGGGTATGTATGAAGCAGATTCTTGGTGGTATTGCGCTGGGAGCCCTGGCTTTGGGTCTCAGCATCCAACCCGCATCGGCCCAGATGCATGGTTTCGTCAATTATCCGGCTATTGGTGGGGTCGGTTTGAAGATCTCTGGTGACTACGGCCGCGGCCTCAACGATGAATCGTTGAAGTCGAACTACTTCGGCGGTCGCGCCGAGTTGGGCATTCCGTTCGTCAACTTCTGGGCCGGCATCGGCACCGTAAAAGCCGATGACGAGTTCGTTGTCGGCGAGAACTCTTCAGAGATCTCCTACGGTGGTGGTGCGGCACTCAACCTGCTTAAGGGTCCACTGGTTCCTGTCCGCGTGTCGGTGCAGGCCGGCGCGGGTTACCTATCTGAAGAGGGCGTGAGTCAACTGACCGTCCCGTTCGGATTGGCTGTAGCGATCA
>JBDGZZ010000074.1:0-20938 GCA_039588335.1 Gemmatimonadota bacterium
GATCGTAGGTTTCGGACCAAAGCTGTCCGTCACTTCGTGTGTCGATTAGCTGGGAGACGATCCGTACGCGATTCCCTGCACGCCGTACACTTCCCTCCAGCACATGGGCCACTCCCAGTTCGTTGCCGATCTCGCGCAGGTTCTTGCTCGTCGCCTTGTACTGCATGACGGAGGTCCGTGACGTGACCTTGAGATCGGTGATCTTCGTCAGCTGTGCGATGATGTCGTCCGTTATGCCGTCGCTGAAGTACTCGTTCTCCGGATCTGGGCTCATGTTGGCAAACGGCAGTACCGCAATAGACTTGCGGGGAACCTCCTGGGGTGGAGTTGGCGTGAACCGGTGAGCCGTATGAGGCGACTGCGCCGTCTTTGTCGAAGCCAGTGCCCCTGCGAATTCCGCAGTGTCGGCAAATCGGTCGTCTGGATTCCACGCCAGTGCTCTTCGCAGCACCTCGTTGACTGTATCAGGAATGGTCTCGGCTGCTGGCTCGATTCGACCTTGGGGAGGTGTGCCAAACTCGCGCCCAAGCACCGGCCGCGTACCGTACAGCATTTCATATAGGACGCACGCCAGGCTGTATATATCGGTTCGGGCGTCTATCTCGCCGGCTGACGCCTGTTCGGGACTCATGTAGCCGGGAGTACCTATGGGGAGGCCAGCGATCGTGAGCGTCTGGCCGTCGGCGTACGCAGCTCGAAGGGCGCGGGCGATGCCGAAATCGGTGACTAGTGCGTGACCTCCCGACAACATGATGTTTTCTGGCTTTATGTCCCGATGAACGATCCCGACTTCGTGCGCGTACTCCAATGCGTCGGCAACATCGTGTGTAATGTGTAGCGCGTCGTGAATCGGTATGGTCTTTTCCTTCAAGAGCCGCTGACGGAGCGATTGACCAGTGATGTACGGCATCACATAGAAGAGAAGCCCATCTTTCTCTCCAGCCGAGAAGATTGGGACGACATGCGGGTGGGTGAGCTGCGATGCGATCTCGACCTCGCGCAGAAACCTCTCCCGCCCGAGTTGGCCGCTCAGCTTCGGGTCCAGCACTTTCACTGCTACCTGACGGGGTGGGTGGTGCTCCAGCGCCAAGTAGACGGTGGCCATGCCTCCCTTGCCGATGGGCCGCTCAACGGTGTACCTGTCGGCAACTGTATCTTTGACGACGTTGAAAAGATCGTCCACTAGCCTGGGCCTCGGAATTGACGTGACCAACAAACCTAAACCATGTGAGGCGGGCGTAAAGTGACTGGAGAGCTGCTCCCACCTGGCTTAACGCCGGTCGCGAGGCAATGGTTCCGGACTTTCGAGGGATCCCACACCGACGACCTTCGGATGAGACCGGATTCTGTAGAGAACGGAGAATCAAATTGAAACAGCCTAGCAAGATCGTTTGCGTTGGACGGAACTATAAAGAACATGCCGCCGAACTGGGCAACGTGGTGCCAGAACGACCGCTGCTCTTCCTCAAGCCGCCGTCGGCGGTGATCGGGGATGGAGAGGAGATCGTGCTGCCTGCAGCGTCATCGAAAGTCGAGCACGAAGGCGAGATCGGAGTGGTCCTCGGAACTCGGCTGCGTCATGCACGCGAAGAAGAGGCGCTCGCGGCTATCGGTGGAGTAACCTGCGTGAACGACGTAACAGCCAGGGATCTGCAGAAGACTGACGGCCAGTGGACGAGGGCGAAGGGGTTCGACACTTTCTGTCCTGTTGGGCCACACGTCGTACCGCTGGTCGAACTGCCCGCGCTCGATGAATTGGAGGTCTTCTGTCGGGTGAACGGGGCAGAGCGACAACACGGACGTGCGGTCGACATGGCGTTCGGTATCCCGATGCTGCTCTCGTACATCTCTCATATCATGACCCTCGAGCCCGGTGATATTGTTTCCACCGGGACACCCTCCGGCGTGGGGCCGCTCGCGCCGGGAGATCGGGTGGAAGTTGAAATTTCGGGGGTAGGCGTGTTGGCGAACGCGGTGACTAGCGGGAGTTGAAGGGAGAGTGCAGAGTACAGAGTTCAACGTTCATCCAATGCGGGCATGGAGTACGGTGTCCATGGTTCGAGGTGCCGAGGGAGGCGGAAAGTGACTTCATCAGGAGGGTTCCAGTGAGGATCTCCTTTCCAGTGGCAGTTATTGCTTGCCTGACCGCCGCATCGGTAGAGGCACAACAGTTCATTGCCCTCCTCGACTCGGAGGTGCGGGACCTACTACACGAGTCACTCAGCGGTGAACTCGCCAAGGACCACGTCATCCAGATCACACGGCACCACCGGATCCAGGGTTCACGGGGATATCGGGGATCGGCACGATACATACTCGGCCAACTTGGTGAGGTCGGATTTGGGGAGCAGGAGGCGTACATAGAGGAATTTATCTCGGATGGCAAGCTCTTCTATCAGACTTGGCAGTCTCCATCCGGATGGGACATAGAGTCCGGTGAGCTCCGGATGGTGGAGCCATACGAGGAACTGATTGTCAGCTATCCAGAGATTGGGATGAGTGTGATTACCTACTCCAATCCTGGAGACGTGACAGCCGAGTTAGTTTGGGTCGGCTCGGGGACCTCCGACTCGGATTATGAGGGCAAGGACGTCGGAGGAAAGTTCGTGCTGGCCACGGGCTACGGCGGTTCGGTGCACCGGCTGGCAGTACTCGAGTACGGGGCGGCAGCGGTAGTCGCGTACATAGACGACGACCGGGCTAGGGAATTCCCAGACATGTTGCAGTACACGGGAATGTGGCCACTGTCGGAGGAATTGGACCGGGTGACGTTCGGATTCAACCTCACCAATCGGCAGGGTGAGCGCCTTAGAGACATGCTCCTGTCTGGACGTCGGGTAGTGCTGCAAGGCAAGATCTCCGGCATAGGACTGGAGTCGTTCTTCATGGATGTCGTGGTTGCCCGGATCCCCGGCTCCGATCCGGACGCTGGAGAACTCGTTCTGAGCGCACACCTCGATCATCCCAAGGAATCGGCAAATGACAACGCCAGTGGGTCAGCGGCGATTCTAGACATGGCGATTTCACTCCGGGGACTGATCGATGCCGGGCGACTGCCTCGGCCGAGGAGGTCGCTGCTCTTCCTCTGGGTTCCTGAGTGGTACGGGACGATGGCGTACATAGACAGGTATTCGGACATGGTGGGGCCCACCTTGAACGGTCGCTACCTCGCCAACTTGAACATGGACATGGTGGGAGAGAACCTGGAGTTGCTGCATTCACGCTTCATCATGACACGAGTTCCCTACTCACTGCCCACCGCAGTCAACGATGTGATCGAGAACATGGCTCAAATGGTCGATCGCATGAACGTGCGTACGCCGCGTGGGAGCTTGTCTGCGTTCAACTACGCTCTCACCCCATATTCGGGTGGGAGCGATCACATGATGTTCATCGATCGCAAGATCCCGGGCATCATGCTGGGTCATTCTCCCGATTACACGCATCACACGTCGGAGGACACGCCTGACAAGGTAGACCCGGTGGAATTGGAACGGAGCGAGATCGTGGCGGCCGCGGCGATGCTATATCTCTCCGACCTGAGCGACCAACAGGGAGTAGATCTGGCCTACCTGACAGGTGCCAATGGAGCCGAGCGTCTGGGTTCGGCTGCGCGGAGAGCGGGAAGGCTGTTGGCAGAGGGTCAGAGCGGTGGAGGAGCGGACGGTGTGTGGTTCGAAGCAGAAAACACCGTTAGCCACGTTGCTCAGTGGGAGAGGGAGGCCGCGGCATCGGTGCTGTACTACAATGATTCCAAACCCGTTGCAACGGCTATTGCTGCGGTTCAAGGTCAGCTGACTCAGCAAGAACAAGCTCTGGTTGCTGCCTTGGAAGAGCAGGCAGAAGCCGCAGGCATATCGACCGGCCCGATTGACCGGTCGGAGGACAGGCGAATCCCCAGTCGTCGAACGCGCGGTCCTTTGGACTTCGGGCTTCCAGAGAGTGGATTGTCGGCTGAAGCGGCGGCTTGGTATTCGTCCTCCGACTTCACGATGGGAGGGGATGAGCGATTCGAACTGGTGAATTTCATTGACGGTCGGCGCAATGTCACCGAGATCCGTGATGCCCTGAGTGCCGAGTTCGGGCCAGTGCCTATGGGCGCAGTGGCTCGCTACTTGGAAGATCTCGTCACGGTTGGAGTCGTGCAGTGGAGTGATGAACGATGAACGGACCGGCTGAGTCTCTAGACGGGCTGCCTTGGTATTCTTAAGTTGATTCAATCGATGACGGGTAACGTCTTCACACGTGCGGGAGGAGACGACAGATGGTGCAGAAGCAGAGCAGCACGCGTTCGCGGACAAAGGCAAAGAAGACGACGAAGGCAACTCGGCGGCCGGAGGGCAAGGCCAAGAAGGCGGTGAAGCGCGCGCGTAAGACCGCGAAGCGTACGGCCGCCAAGGCCAAGAAAGCCGTCAAACGGGCGACGCGGAAGGCCAAGCGCACGGCGAAGCGGGCCACGAAAGGAGCGTCCAGGACCGCCAAACGGACAGCAAAGAAGGCCAAGAAGGTTGCGAAGGGAGCGCGGAAGAAAGCCAAGCGTACGGCCAAGAAGGCCAAGGGGGCGGCCCGCAAAGCCACCAGAACCGCAACGCGCACGGCTGCCAAGGTTGGCAGAGCAGTGAAGCGGGCTGCCGGCCGGCGAAAGAAAACCGCAACGCCGACCCCAAAGAAAACGACCCGAGCCAAGAAGGCCACAGCAGCCACGAAGAAGAGAACCACGAAGCGCACTACGACGAAGCGGAAGGTGGCGAAGCGGACTAATGCGCCGTCCCGACGCTCAACCAAGACGGCGCAAGCCCATTAGGAGGAATGCATGGCGGCAGTCATCAAGAGGCACACCCGAACTCAGAAAGCGGTACGCAAGGCGAAGAAGGCAGTGAAGCGTGCGCGGAAAAAGGTGAAGAAGGCCACAAAACGTGCTGCGAAGAAGGCCAAGAAGGCGACCAAAAGAGCCACCAAAAAGGCCAAGAAGGCAGTCAAGCGCGCAACGAAGAAGGCCAAGCGGACGGTGCGCAAGGCGAAGAAGAAGCGCTGATCCGGGATTGCCGTGGGCGGAACAACTCGGCTCCGGTTCCGCTCACGGTCCGTTGTCCATGCCTTAGAATTCCACCTCGACACTCCCACTCACCGTAGGATAGCTAACGCGCTAGTTCTCCTGCCCGCTCTTCTCGCTCCAGGCCTCTTTGCCTACCGCCAGCAGGCTCAGAGGATTCACGGTTACCCGCCCATACTTTGCGATCCAATGCAAGTGCGGTCCAGTCACGCGACCAGTCATGCCGACCGAGCCGATCACTTGACCCCGCTCGACTGTGTCACCAACGGCAACCAGGGTCTTGCTCAAATGGAGGTATGCTGTCATCACCCCGCGGCCGTGGTCCAAATAGACCAGGTTCCCTGCGTAGTAGAAGCCACCCACCAGCGCCACGACTCCACGGTTGGCAGCGCGGACAGGCTCCCCTTCCTGACCTGCCAGGTCGAGGCCCATGTGCCGGCTGCGCAGTTCCCCGTTGTATTCCCGTCTTTGCCCGAACCCGCTGGTAACGCGGGAGTCACGTGGTACGACGAACTCGCCGATCCACACCCGCGGCGTCATGTGCGAACGTCGCTGGACTCTTCGCACAGAGTCTCGCTCGGCGGCAATGCGGACGGCAAGGGCCGAATCGGGCGGATTCACAAAGCGCGGATCTACGCTCAACTGGGCTACTGAAAACTCGCCTCGAGCCACCGGCAGGTATCTGACCATCTGGTCTGAGGTCCCGGCTTCGGTCTCGAGCCTCAATGCGAGCCGGATGCTGTCCGTCGCGTAGATCGGAATCCCGGCCAGGGCGTAGAACGAGCCATCGTCGCTGGCTTCGAAGTGGAGCGGTTCGCCTTCCAACTCGCCACTCACGGACGCCGGCGGCCCGGCGGTCGAATCCGAATCGTCGGGGCCTACACGGACCTGCACGATGGTCCCTTGCATGGGGCTTTCCGGGGCCCACGAAACCCGCAGGTCGGTCAGGTCGGCTTCCGTCCCAACAGAGCTTCCCGACCCCTGCGCCAGGATTGCCAAAAATACGATGAGGGCTCTAATCATGGATACAAGTATAAATCCATTACCGCAGATTTCGTTCCCCTGGCGCCGCATTCGAACGGCAGCTCAATGCTGCCTGAACCCGTGTCCATAAAATGGGGGCAAGACCATTTCCCTCCTTCTCTTGCTTTCTCCTCCTCTCGCCCTGCGCATTAGATTCTCTATCTGTTCAATCCGACCACCTGCCCGGCCGATGAGCTGGGAGAATTTCTGCTTGACGGAGATGACCATGCATCGCCTCATATCGTGCCTCGTCGCCACTGTTTTGATCGCTCCGATTGCCGCTTCAGCCCAATCGAAGAAACCCCTCGACCACAGCGCGTATGACATCTGGAAGACGATTGAAGATCAAGAGATCTCGGACGACGGCCGTTGGGTCTTGTACGCGCTCGTACCCCAGGAAGGCGACGCAGAACTCCGAATCCAAAGCGCAAATGGCGAAACTAGCTACACCATTCCGCGAGGCAGATCTGCCCGCTTCACTGACGACGGCACGTTTGTTGTCACGCTCATCAAGCCCGAGCACATACTCGTAAAGGAAGCGAAGCAGCAGAAGCAGAAACCCGATGAGCAGCCCAAGGACTCTCTCGGCATACTCGATCTATCAACTGGCGATGTTCTGCGTATCGAGCGAGTCAAGTCGTTCAAAGTGCCGGAGGAAGGCGCGGGCTGGGTTGCGTTCCTACTGGAAAGAGAGATAGGTGAGCCCGACAGTTCTACGGGGCCCGGGCAGGCAGGAGAGAGAGAGCAGCAGCCCCAACAGGAGGAAGAAGAAGAGAAGAAAGAAAAGAAGGACAACCAGGTTGGTACCGTTCTCGTATTACGTGACCTGTATACGAGTGCCGAGCGACGCTACGAGAGCATAATCGAATACACATTCTCCGACGCCGGAAATCGCCTGGCTTATGCGGCATCCTCGAAGGACGGGTCCGCAGACGGTGTCTTTTCAGTGGCAACGAACGACGGTGTATCCACGGCGCTGATGACCGGGGAAGGTATCTACAAGGCGGTCGCATTCGACGATGCCGGGGAACAAGTGGCATTCCTCTCAAACCGGGACGACTACCAGGCCGACCAACCGGCCTTCATCCTGTACCACTGGCAGGACGGTCAGGACGAGGCCAGCGCAATAGCGGCCGGAGGATCGGCGGGGATACCAGATGGCTGGTGGGTGAGCGAGAGAGGGCAAGTCTCGTTCTCTGAAAGCGGTGAGAGGGTGCTGTTCCGCACGGCCCCGATGCCAGAGCCCGAGGTGAAAGACTCAACCCCGGAGGACGAGAAGGTCACAGTAGACATATGGCACTGGAAGGATCCGCAGCTCCAGCCGATGCAACTCCTGCAGGTCAATAGTGAGCGTAACCGCAATTACCTGGCGGTGGTGCACTTGGATGACGGTCGAGTCGTCCAACTCGCCAACAGGGAAGTCCCTAGTGTCAACGTTGGCGCCAAAGGTGATGCTGGGTTGGCTATTGGTACCTCAAACATTCCCTACCGTATGCTATCCTCTTGGGAATTCCCGGGCTTTAACGACATCTACGTGGTGGATGTCAACACGGGGACTCAGAGCCGGCGCCTCGAGAAGTTCCAGGGTAGTGCTAGCCTGTCGCCGGGTGGGAAGTACCTGTATTGGTGGGACAACGGCGAGCTCGCCTGGTACGTCAAGGGAATAGATGGTGGCCAGGCTGTGAACGTGACCAGCGGCATCCGTTATCCAGTGCACAACGAAGATCATGACTCACCCTATCCTCCGTTCTCATACGGCTCAGGGGGATGGACGGATGACGATCGGGAATTTCTGGTATACGACCGGTACGATGTGTGGGCTGTAGACCCGGAGGGAGAGCGGTCGCCCAGGAACGTTACCGAGGGCGCCGGACGAGGTGACAGCGTGCGGTTTCGCTATGTGCGTCTCGACCGGGATGAGTTGTCGGTCCCGCGAGACGATCCCATCCTGCTATCTGCGTTCAACCTCTGGACGAAGGAAGCGGGGTTCTACCGCGACCGTGTGAGCGGGGACGGAGCACCGGAGCAGTTGGTCTACATGCCCCGGCAGTTCTCCAACCCGACCAAGGCGGAAGACGCAGACGTGCTGATGTTCACGCGACAGAGCGTAGACGAGTTCCCCGATCTCTGGGTAAGCGACCTCGAGTTCGATGGAATGCGAGAGATCAGTGACGCGAATCCGCAGCAGGCGGAGTACGTTTGGGCCACGGTTGACCTCATGCATTGGCGATCGACCGACGGGAAAGTACTGCAGGGCCTTCTCTACAAGCCCGACGACTTCGATCCATCGAAGAAGTACCCGATGATGGTCTACTTCTACGAGCGCAATTCCAACGGTCTGCACGCACATTATCCGCCGATACCGCACCGCTCGGTGATCCGCCCGACTTTCTACGCCAGTCGAGGATACCTCGTGTTCATTCCTGACATCGTGTACGAGACCGGGTACCCGGGAGAGAGCGCCATGAAGTGTGTGATGCCTGGTGTGCTCGAACTCATCAAGGATGGTTACGTGGATGAGGATAACATCGGAGTACAAGGTCACAGCTGGGGTGGATACCAGATAGCGTACATGGTAACCAAGACCAACCTCTTCAGGGCGGCAGCGGGTGGCGCACCCGTGTCCAACATGACCAGCGCGTACGGCGGTATCAGGTGGGGCTCGGGAATGAGCAGGATGTTCCAATACGAGCGGACGCAAAGCCGTCTTGGAGCCTCGTTGTGGGAAGCTCCGATGCGTTATATCGAGAACTCGCCGATCTTCTGGGCCGACAAAGTCGAGACTCCGTTCCTCATGATGCATAACGACCACGATGGTGCGGTGCCCTGGTACCAAGGCATTGAGATGTTCGTAGCTCTCAGGCGTCTGGGCAAGCCGGCGTGGTTGGTGAACTACAACGACGAGCCGCACTGGCCCACGACGTACGCAAACAAGAAGGATTGGAACGTCCGGATGCAGCAATATTTCGATCACTTCCTGACGGGGGCGCCGGCGCCTGTTTGGCTGGTGGCAGGGGTCCCTGCGATCCAGAAGGGCAAGACCCTGGGACTGGAGCCGGTTGGCGAGGTGACGGCTGCGACCGGCGGGGGGAGGTAACCGCCGTCCGGGAACCCTTGCCTGGCTGAATTAAGGCCCCGCCCACCAGTAGTGGACGGGGTCTTCTTCGAGCGTTCCGGGTACAATCAATAGAGGGGGATGGACGGTCTCATTGCTCCACTTTTCCCCTTGCAGTTCTAGAGTCGGGGGGGCATATGGAAGAGGGCACTCCGGTGCCCTGCCGGTGTACACCTTGTGGCCGGAGTTCGGCCCACTTGGTAACGTTGTCAGCAAGGCATCTTAATGAAGCTCAAAGCAGTCACATTCCTCGTTGCGATCCTCCTCAGTGCTGGTCATGTGTCTGCTGGCTGGGCGCAGCTCCAGGCACCCGAACTGGACCGCTCAATCCCAGTCGACCCGTTGGTGACCGTTGGCAGGCTGGAAAATGGCTTGCGGTACTACGTCCGGGTGAACACCCGCCCCGAGCAGAGGGCGGAGCTGCGGTTGGTGCTTAACGTGGGCTCAGTGCTGGAAGATGACGACCAGCTGGGTCTGGCCCATTTTGTGGAGCACATGGCGTTCAACGGCACCGAACGTTTTCCCAAGCAAGATCTGGTGGACTATCTGGAGCGGATCGGGATGAGATTCGGCCCGGACCTCAACGCTTATACCAGCTTCGACGAGACTGTATACATGCTGCAGGTACCAACCGATTCCGTGGAACTACTGCGCACTGCATTTCAGATCCTCGAGGAGTGGGCGCACAGGTTGACCTTGGAGGTTGACATGGTCGACGGCGAGCGCGGCGTCGTCATCGAGGAGTGGCGCATGGGTAGAGGGGCCGATTCCAGGATGTTCGACAGGCAGTTTCCCATCCTATTCCAAGGATCTCAGTACGCTGAGCGGCTGCCCGTCGGGAACAAGGAAGTAATCGAGACCTTCGACCACGAGGCACTCGAGCGGTTTTATCAGGACTGGTACCGTCCCGACCTGATGGCTGTGGTGGCAGTGGGGGACTTCGACGGCAGGGAAGTGGAGAACCTCATACGAGAGCATTTCTCGAAGCTGGTTTCTCCCTCTCGAACGCGGTCCCGCACCGTCTTCCCTGTGCCCGACCATGAGGAAACGCTGATAGCGATCGCCAGCGACAGAGAGGCAACTGACTCTCGGGTGAGCATCTACTACAAACAGCCCCTTAGTGAGACGCAGACTGTGGGGGCGTACCGGCGGCTCATCGTGGAACGCCTCTATAACAGGATGCTGAACGACAGGCTGTTCGAACTCACACAGCAACCCGATCCTCCTTTCCTGTACGGATCATCCGGTCAGGGCAGGCTGATCCGGTCGAAGGAGGTGTACGTCCTGGGTGCTGTGGTCAGCGACGGCAGAGTCGAGCGCGGGCTGGAGGCGTTGCTCACTGAAGCGGAACGGGTTGCGCTGCACGGATTCACCGTGACCGAGCTCGAACGCAACAAGGTGGAGCTACTGAGGGGTATTGAGCGGGCCTGGGCCGAACGCCAAAAGACTAACTCCTCGGCGTATGCCTATGAGGACGTAGACGCATTCCTCACGGGTGATCCGATACCCGGCGTGGAGGCGGAGTACGAGATGCACAGGACGCTCCTGCCGGACATCGGGCTCGACGAGGTAGACCGCCTGGCCCGTGAGTGGCTGATCGACCGGAACCGAGTCATTTTGGTCAACGCTCCGGAAAACGGGGCGGCACTCCCCACAGAGAAGACTCTGATGGCAGCGTTCGAAGCTGCGAAGGATCTGGAGATCGCACCTTATGTGGACAGGATCGACGACACCCCTCTCGTGGCTGAGCAGCCGGTGCCGGGTGAAATAGTGAGCGAGGACCACAACGATGCGTTGAACGTGACAACGTGGCAGTTGTCGAATGGTGCAAGAGTCATCCTGAAGCCGACAGACTTCAAGGACGATGAGATACTGTTTCGTGCATCGAGCCCCGGCGGAACATCTCTCGCCCGGGACCAGGATTACATAGCTGCGTCCACGGCAGCCGAGGTCGCAAGTGTGGGTGGTCTGGGCACGTTCAGTGTGGTGGAACTCCAGAAGAAACTTTCAGGCAAGATGGTGGGTGTCACTCCGTCCTTAGGGCCACTTTATGAGGGGATGGGGGGCAGTGCGTCGCCCGAAGATTTGGAGACCTTGTTCAAGTTGATTTATCTCACGTTCACGTCACCGCGCCGCGACAGCACGGCATACCTGGCCTTTAGAACGCAGATAGAAGCGATTCTGGCAAACCGCAGTGCGAGCCCAGCGGACGCTTTCCAGGATACCTTGACGGTGGCCCTCACGCAGCACCATTTCCGCGCACGCCCTCCGACCAAACAGGTGTACGAAGAAATGGACTTGGACAAGTCGCTCGAGTTCTATCGCGATCGGTTTTCGGATGCGGGTGATTTCACATTTGTCTTCGTCGGCAACTTCGAGGTCGGACAGATGAGACCCTGGGTTGAGCATTATTTGGCATCGCTGCCGACGACAGGTCGAGTAGAGACGTGGCATGACGCAGGCATCAGGCCCCCGTCAGGGGTAATCGAACGGGAAGTGCGTCGAGGAATGGAGCCCAGGAGTCAGACGCACGTCGTTTTCACCGGTCCGTTTGGCACCAGCCGACAGGACAGATACACCCTCGCCGCTCTCGCTGAGTTGCTGCAAATCAAGTTGAGAGAGCGGCTACGTGAGGACCTGGGTGGGACGTACAGTGTTTCGGTCGGCAGCAGGTCAGAGAGGCACCCTGTACCGTCCTATTCGATGCGGATCAGTTTCGGAGCCGATCCCAGGAGGCTCGAAGAGTTGACGGCCGTCGTCTTCCAGGAGATAGACAGCCTCAAGCTTCGAGGGGCGATGTTGTCCGACGTGGTCAAGGTGAAGGAGAGCCAACGTCGCACCCTGGAGACCAGCCTCAAGCAGAACAACTATTGGCTATGGCAACTCTTGGCCGCCGACCGGCTTGGGGAGAGCCCGAGCGAAGTTCTCGACGGGAGCGACCTCATTGATGCCTTGACGCCGGAGATGCTGCAACAGGCAGCGCGAAGGTACCTACCGGCCGACAACTACGTGCGAGTATCGCTCTACCCTGAAAAAGACGACTGGCAGTGAGGGCATTCTCCAGGGGGGAGAGCCGACTGTCCGGAAACGGGCAACCTCGTCCCAATAGTGGAGGGGGGATCATTCGTCTCGATGTACCAACTCTGGAGAGAAGGCCGGCAGGCACACGGCGATGTAGTCGGCTCCGCCGGGACGTGGCGTACTGTACTGCACCCACTCTCCGCTCCGTACGATCAGGGCTTCTCCGGCCTTCACTTTAAGTACCCCTCCGCTGTGGGTGGCATTGAGTACCCCCTTGAGAACTACCGTAAATTCATCAAATTCCGGCGTTTGACCCGGTTCGCTCCAACCTTCGGGGCTCTGCATCCGGGCGACGCTCGCGCCGCTGGTCTCGGTGTTCACGCGCCCGATGTACTCTTCGATGATCTTAGGTTTGGTGCCCGCGGCGGTTATGCGCGAAGGGCCGGGGATGTGTGAGGGCATGGAGATTGCTCCGTTTCTCAAGTGATGGAACAGGTCAATATAGCCCGGTGTTCTTCTGGTAGTGAGCCGCGGCAGAGCTTGGTAAGTCGTTATCGTAAGGTGGGTTGTGGAACTCATGATGGGCGGGAGCCGTACAAACTAATATGAGATGCGGCGTGAACGAGCCGGTACTGCGTTTTGCGGCGGTGGCTGCACTTGGCCTGCTTACCGCAGCGTGCGGTGAGGATTCGATCCGTGGGCTATTCGTCGGATACACACCCCACGAGCAGTACGAGTACAACCTGAAGCAGGCCGGTCTCGATCAAACAGCCCTTGGACGAGACTGGATCGTAGCTGCTGGCCGTGCGGTTGAGCATCCAGTGGACATCAGTTCGCCCTATAGGGAAGTCAGCTATCTGGACGCACGTGAAGCCCTGGCGATCGGTTATCGCATCAAGCTGCGAAGAGGGCAGAAGCTGGTGGCCCGTTTCGATACCGAAAGTGATAGTGGCTTCGTAGTGTTTCTGGACATGTTCGTCGTGCCCAACGGGTCGGATGGAGATCCCGTCTTGCTCACCAGCGCCGACAGTCTAGAGCACCAGGTCGAATACGTGGCGCGACGCGACGGAGACTACGTGGTACGGATGCAGCCTGAGCTGCTACGTGGTGGGCGGTATGAAATAACGATCATCACCGAAGCGTCTCTTGCGTTCCCTGTGAGCGGTCACGACACCACTGCCATCAAGAGCTGGTTCGGCGATTCCCGAGATGGCGGGAGGCGGGACCATCACGGTGTCGACATATTCGCACCCCGTGGAACCCCGGTCATAGCGTCCGCCAAGGGAACGGTGAGAAGCACTCGCTGGAACAAACTCGGTGGCCGGGTGGTGTGGTTGACGGATGAACTCGGCCGGAGGCTGTACTACGCTCACCTCGACAGTCAGGTGGTTCGGCGCGGCGATCTGGTGAACGCCGGCGATACCGTGGGATTCGTGGGGAATAGCGGCAATGCACGAACGACCCCCCCCCACCTGCATTTTGGGGTTTACCAGAGGGGGCCCTCGGATCCGTACCCGGCTCTCTATCAGCCACCCATGGACCCGGCAATCTTCTCCGGCGATCCATTGATGATAGGCCAACTGGCGCGAGTGTCACGTGACCGCGCGAGGGTCCGGTCGCTGCCCACCACCCGCTCCAGTGTGGTCGTTGAACTCCAGCTGCACACGCCGCTGCAGGTAATCGCGGGGTCGGGTGGGTGGTATCGAGTGAACCTGCCCGACGGGTCGAATGGGTTCATCGCAGCACAGCTCACGGAGTCGGTCGAACGGCCGATAAGAAGTGCCGTGGTGGCAGACGGCGGTGTGTTGCTGAGCCAGCCGCAGCACGCTGCAGAGGAAATGGGAGATCTGGCTGCCGGTGTGGAAGTGCCGGTGTTGGGTGCGTACGGAGACTTCGTTCTAGTTCAGATGCCGAGCGGTTTGGCCGGCTGGCTGTCACTAGAGTAAGCGTCAGAGCATCAGGCTGACGGGCGGTTCTCGATCTGACTGGCCGTCATGGTACGACGCCGGCGGTGACCATCCAACCCTCGTATCTTCGCTAACATCACAGACCCCACGTGCAGCCACGGTGACCCGGTTCTGATCCCGATCGGCCGTGCGTGAGGCATCGATGCCCTGAACTCGTCTGCTGTGTCAAAATCCGGCAAGTCGGTGTATGCCCTGCCAATCTCCCAGGGAAAGTGAGCATCCGTACTTGCCGCCACCGGTAATGCCCTCTCATGAGCCAACGTCGCGGCCCGATTGTTCCACGGTGGCAGAAATGCTCTTGAGTTGAACACCTCCACCAAATCGGAAACAACGGTGAGTCGTTTGGCTCGTTCGACTGACCGTGTGATGTAGGCAAAGGGGTGAGGTGCGTACACCACTCCACCTTGCTGCCGAACTCGTTCGGCTGTCGCTTCCAGCGATAGCCCGGACGGGACGTGCTCGAGGAGGAACAATCCGATCAAGTGTGTCCCGCAGCTGCAGTTGATCTCTTCCCCTACGACCACTCGGTCTGGATGGCGGCGATGCGCGACGAGTGCGCCATCGATCGTCTCGTGATCCGTGATGGCGATTTTGTCGAGACCTTGGGACATGGCTCGGTGGACCATCTCTTCCGGACTGGCCCAGCCATCGACTGAGTAGCTCGTGTGCACGTGGAGATCGATTCTCATGGCACCTCGCTTTGAGCAAAGGCCATGCCGTGTCCCACCCATTGCGTGTGACCAACCCCCGGATATCCTTCGGCATCTACTTCATATCCTGGAGCCTCAGATCGTGGTATTGCTAGAGGGCAAGGAGGACAGTACGTCTGCAAGCATGAGGGAATCTGCGGAGGTGCTCACGGAGACTCTCGACTCGCTGACAGCGCGATTCGTCAGTCCACCGGGAAGCGGCTTCGGCGGCGCCAATCCGCCGGTCAGCTCCAGGTTGTGGCGCGTATACAGCTCGCTGCAGACGTCTCGGGACGCGCCGACTGAAGCGCAGATGCTGCGGCTAGAGCGAGCCGAGACTGAACTCGGCGACGCTGTAGATGAGTTCAACAGAGTGCTCGGCGAAGAATGTTGCCCGGTTTCGCGCGCTGACAGCTGAAGCCGGTGTGGACCTGCTGCCGGAACAGGGTAGCCTGGATATCGATTGGAGGGGTAGCGGGGGGGAACCGTGAAGTTCGAACGTGACCGGTACGGCACCCGTGGCTGAGGGCGGAGGTGTGTTCGCCCCTGGTGATGCCTACGCCCAGGCCAAGAGGTGTCTGGAAATCGTCGAGCGGGCATTGGGGGATCTGGGTGCAGACTTGGCGGCGGTAGTGCGTACTCGGATGTTCGTTACGGATATCAGTCTATGGGAGGAATTCGGGCGGGCTCACGGAGAGTTCTTTGGCAAGCACCCTCCGGCGACCACTATGGTGGAGGTCAGAGGTCTCATCGAGGACGGGATGTTGATCGAGATCGAGGCGGATGCCGTGGTTGCTTAACTCGCCTTCACTTGAGGCTCGATCTTGAGCAGCGCACCGAACTTCCGCACCCGTCTTCCGAATTCCGACATGGCTACGGCCAGGTCGGATCTACGGAAATCCGGCCACAGAGTATCCGTGAAGTAGAGCTCCGCGTATGCGGATTCCCACAACATGAAGTCTGACAAGCGTTTCTCTCCGGCCGTCCTGATCATCAGGTCCACATCTGCGCCGTCACGTGTGATCAGGTCGTGCATCCGATTGGGGGATATCTCCTCCGGAGCCAGAGTTCCTCGTTCAACGTTCCTTGCCAGTTCAACTGCGGCTTGTGAGATCAGCCAGCGTGAGCTGTAGTCGATTGCGAGCCTGAGGTGCAGGGTCCTGCCATGCTTTGTAGCGTTCTCCAACGCTTCGAGTGTATTGAGGGCTGAGCGGGGGATTCGATCACGGCGGCCGATTGCCGTGACTCTCACGCCGTTCTCCAGCAACTCAGCGCGTTCCCGTCGGCAGTACTCCCGCAGCAGCCAGAACAGCCGCCCTACCTCTGTGGGAGGGCGCTTCCAGTTGTCGCTCGAAAAGGCGTACAGAGTGACTGTCGTGATATCCATGTCCGGCGCGGCGCGCACGATATCACGAACACTCTCCACGCCGGCCAAATGGCCTTTCCAGCGGGGCCTGCTGCGTCTTTTGGCCCAGCGGCCGTTCCCGTCCATGATTATGCCAACGTGTGCTCCACTCATTTCTTCTCCAATGCTTCCCGTGCTTCACTCAGCAGAGTTTCCATTTTCTCGAGGTAGGTGACCAACGCCTGCCTCCCCTTGGCAGTGAGGCTGTATTCCGTTTTCGGCTTCCTGTCTTCGAAGCCCTTCTCGACCTTTATGTAGCCGGCGTTCTCCAGCTTTCGGGCGTGCACGCTCAAGTTTCCGTCAGTCGTTTTGAGGACCGCCTTTAGATCGGCAAAACTGAGCCTCTCCTCGGCAGCAAGCGCCGAGATGATGCCCAGCCGCATTCGCTCGTGAACCAGCCGGTCCAGCTCCTCAGTTACAGCACTACCCACCGTGTCTCCATACAATGTCGAGACCGATCGCCACATGGAGTCCGCCGAACCCTGCGGCCATCATACCCAATCCGAAACCCGGATCGAGCAGCGCAACAGCACCTAATACCAAAAAGCCGATTCCCATCCACCTGATTGCCCGGACAGAGAGGGTGCCGCCGGCGGTAACACCGGCCCCGTAAAGGGCCAGCCACATGCCGGGGAGCAACTGCGAAGCCCCCTGACCAACCATGGCAAACGTCAACAGCCCACCGGCAATTAGGGTAGGCGCCATCACCCAAACAATGCGCTGCATCACACCCGACCACAGCTGCATTTCAGACCTGCGCGCCTTGATGGCGTTTGCAGTAGTCGCTGTCACCACAGACAGGGCAGCTGCCGGGATCCAGACTCGGAGATCGGCTGCAACTCCACCTGCCCATGCCAGTGAAGCCGCCACCAAACCCACAATCCCGCTCCCGACCAGACCCCAGCCCGACACGGCTGTGAACGTCGAGGCAGACTCCATCGTGCGACGGATGTAGGCCAGCGTTTCTTTGGCTTCCTTTTGATCCTGGTACGTTGGGGCTGACACGGTACCTCCCTGGGAAACCGAAGTCCAAGAAAAGAACTTTATACTACAAAGTAAGAAGTCGTGCTGAGCGCGCAAGACTGGGAGAGCGGCCGGTTTGACGCTATCGCACCGGAGCCATGTACGGCCTTTGGTGCGTGAGGCGTAAGTTGTTGTGAATAAACGTTTTAGTGATTTGGGCCAGCGTGGTGTCTGGCCTCTGGACGGTATGGATTCAACCGGATCGAGTCGGATGTGTGTGGGTATACTTGCCCAGCGTCCCGGGGGGACTTGAACCCACGCGGTGGGTCATTAGAATTTCCCCCGCGGTTGGCGGGCAGCTGGCTCGCCAAATGGATCTCAACCCGATGGTGGTATGTCACTCTTATCTCTTGAAAACGTATCGAAACGTTTTGGCAGTGTAACGGCCGTGGACGACGCGTCGTTCTCGGTTGACCGCGGTCAAGTCGTCGGCTTTTTGGGTCCGAACGGTGCCGGCAAGTCCACGACCATGAGGATGATCAACCAGTACTTAGAGCCCGATGCCGGAGAGGTGAAGCTCGATGGCCAACCGCTGAATGAAATAGCACGGCAGGCAAAGCGGCGCATCGGGTATTTGCCGGAAAACAATCCGTTGTACTCGGACATGCTGGTCACGGACTATCTCAAGTTCATGGCAGAGCTGCGTGAGCTGAACGGATCGAAGCGGGAGCGCGCGATCGACTATTCGGTGGCTTCGACCGGTATAGCTGAAGTCTTCTACCGGCCGATCGGCGATTTGTCGAAGGGTTATCGTCAGCGTGTCGGTCTGGCTCAGGCTATTCTCAACCGCCCCGATCTATTGGTGCTCGACGAGCCCACCGAGGGGTTGGATCCGAACCAACGGGTGGAAATCCGCAAGCTGATCGAAAACCTGGGCAAGGAGCACACGGTCATCCTCTCGACGCACGTGTTGCCCGAGGTACAGCACACCTGCACCCGCCTGCTCGTGATCCATGAAGGCAAGATTGCGGCCGACGGCCCGGTCGAGCAGCTCATGGCGCAGGCTAGTGGCGCGGTGCAGATCACCGTCGAGGCCGAGGGTCCAGGAGTGACCGCAGAGATTGCGAAGCTACCAGGCGTAACGAGGGTGAACGAATCGCACCAGGAAAGGACAGGCCGCGTGTCTGTCGTTCTCACGGCGGAGGGCGGGGGAGACGTCCGGCCTGAAATCTTCAAGCTAGCCAAGGCCCGAGAATGGACGCTCTACGAACTCCATCAGGAGACTCGGAGCCTCGAAGATCTATTCCAGGAACTGACTACAACGGTGGGGACGGAATGAAAGCGATCTGGACTATTGCGCGGCGCGAACTGAGATCGCTATTCGATCATCCGATGGGATATATCCTGCTCTTCGTATTCGTCGGGCTCAACGATTTTCTGTTCTTCAGAACAGCATATCTCCAGGGGACAGCATCCCTGAGGCCGCTACTTGGACCGTTGCCCTGGATGTTCCTCGTGTTCGTCCCTGCCGTGACCATGCGGTCTTTGGCAGAAGACTTGCGAGCCGGGACGCTCGAGGTGGTGCTGGCACAGCCCATATCGGAGGTTGAGCTGCTGGTTGGCAAGTACGTCGGCCAGCTTCTGTTCATCTGGGCGGCTCTGGCGCTCACGCTTGCCATACCCCTCGGTTTGAGTCTCGGTGCCGACATGCAGGTTGGAGTCGTGTTCGCTCAGTACGTGGGTGCAGCGCTCCTAGCGGCTGCCCTTGCTGCTGTAGGCCTGTGGGCATCCAGTCTTTCCAAGAACCAGGTCACTGCATTCATTACCGCTGCTGCGGTGACGTTCATGTTGATCTTCCTCGGAACGGACATGCTGCTCGGCGGCCTGCCGCCCATCCTGAGCAGCGTAGCCGCGAATCTGGGTGTCATGTCCCATTTCGAGAACATTGCTCGCGGCGTAATCGATCTGCGCGACGCCGTCTACTTCCTGACGCTGGCCGCGATCTTCCTGGTGCTGGGCTACATGTCCCTCATGGGCCGCAAGCTAGCCCCCAAGGGTGACACTCTGAAGCGGTTACGTCTGGGCACCGCATTACTCGTGGTGTCGCTGGTCGTGGTGAATTTGTTCGGCAGCCAGATAGGTGGTCGCATCGATTTGACGCCCGGCAAGGTTTACTCCCTATCAAGTGCGACCAAGAACATGCTGCGGAACTTGGACGACATCGTGTTGGTCAAATTGTTCGCTTCGAGGGAAATGGATCCTCAGTTCGACTTGATGAAGCGGGATATCAACGATCTACTGAGTGACTTCCGCTCGGCCGGGAGGGGAATGGTGCGGGTCACTGCACTGGACCCCGCTGCCGATTCGGATGCATTGAGCGAGGCACAGACACTGGGGATTCCACCAGTACAATTCAACGTTGTCGGCCAGGACGAGTTCAAGGTGAAGGAAGGATACCTGGGGATCGCGGTGCAATACGCTGACGAGAGCAAAACCATACCGCTGGTTCAGCAGCCGGAGAATCTGGAATACCAGCTTGCATCTTACATACGGGAACTCACCCGCGAATCCGAACCGGTCATTGGGTTCGTGGAGGACCAGAGCATGGGGCAGGCGCAGGGGGGTGGTCTTACCATTTTGCGCCAAGCGCTGGGCGAAGGATATGAGGTCAGGTCGGTCAACCTGGATTCAGCGAGTCTGGACCCGATTGGCACGACGGCGCTTGTCCTTGCCGGCTCTCCGATGATACTCGAGGACTCAGTCGTGGAGAAAGTGCAGGACTACTTGCGCCAGGGCGGTAACGCCATTGTCATGGCGAGCGGCATGCAGCTATCGCCACAACCGGGACAGCCCTTCGCGCAGGCACTGCCGGTGGCGTTCAACAGGGTGCTTGAGCTCTACGGAGTATCGATAAAGGGCAACATGGTGTACGACCTGTCATCTCACGAGCAGGCATCGGTCCAGAGTCGCATTCCAGGAATGAGGGTGTTTCGGCCCTATCCATTCTGGCTCCGCGCAATCAGCACGAAGCTGAGCACGGTGAATCAAGATGTCCCGTCCATGTTCCTGCCGTGGACCAGTGAGATCGACACAAGTGGCGCGGTTCCGGGGTCGACCACACCCCTCTTCATAACCAGCGCCGCAGCGGGCGTGGAAGATGGGCAGACGATGGTTGATCCGCAGCGGGATGATTATCCCCAAACCGATCTTGCCGAACGGCTCGTGGGTGTGATGGTAAACCCCCTCGCGGACGAGGCCACGGATCGAGACACGGTACCGACTGGAGCACCACCACGTGGTCGCCTCATCGTAGTTGGCAACGGAGAGTTCGCACGCGACGGCTGGATCCGTAATGCGCAAGAGAACGTGATCTTTGTGTTGAACGCGGTAGATTGGTTGGTTCAGGATGAAGAGATGATCTCCATCCGGTCGAAGAACAGAGCCCCACCTTCGCTAGTGTTCGAAAGTGCTACCATACGTGATTTCGTGAAATACTCGAACGTCGCTGGCATTCCGCTGCTCATAGTCCTCGCCGGAATAGTGAGGATGTGGAGCAGAAGGCGATCTACTAAGCGCGTTTACGTTCCGTTGGCGCAGTCGGAGGCAGCATGAACCCGAAACAGCTGAAGCGCGTTGCAGTCGTGCTTGTGATCGTACTGTTCTTCTGGGGCCTGGCCGAGATACTCGGAGGCCGGCCCAATG
>JBDGZZ010000075.1:0-23375 GCA_039588335.1 Gemmatimonadota bacterium
ATGTTGATCGTGCTAGGAGGTGTATGGGGAGGATTCGTGTATCTGCTTCTGCAGACCGCAAAGCGCAACCGGGATTGATCTTTGAGGTTCGCAAGACGTCAATTGCCGATTTGGCTCAACCCAGTAGTGACTCCACTTGGCGAATCAGGGCATCGAATGTGAGGCCTACTCCGGCTACCTCTGAAGCAAGCTCGTGAGCCGGAGTACCTTGCCCGCGGGCCATCAGTTGATGGACAAACTCCCCAGCCTGTGGATTGCGATACCAATCCTCGTCGAACCGCTCTCTCAGTGCCTCGGACATCAAGGATTCTAATTGCCAGGCCCGGACATACCGGGCGGAGTAAAACCCTGGATCGACATCCCCTAGGTGGTCGTCCTCAGAATAAGTGAACAACGTAGCCTCGCTCAAACGGCTTACGTACTCCGGTCCCATACCCACGAGATCGGAGCGATGCAGTGACAGTTCATAGAGAATCTTCGCCGCGTATCGTCTGACGAGGTGCAGTTCCTGCACTGCCAGCTCGAATGTCAGGGAGCGAATATCCTCGGCACCCAGGCCCGTGTATCTGTCCAGCCATGACGGGTCTAGCGTGAGATGATCCCACAACATGGCGAAGCCTTCGGTGACCGAACAGTCACCCAACCAACGCGCTTCGAACGGCAGCGATCGCGGCGGTGAAGAGAAGTGCATGGCATGACCGAGCTCATGCCAGAAGGTGCGATAGTCGTTGTGACCTCCGTGCGGCCTTATTACCAGATAGACCTCTTCCGGAACACGCACGGGCGCACAGAACGCCCGGGGTTGTTTCCCATCCCGTTCCTCCGTGTCGAACCTCACTCTCCCGCCTTGTGCGGCATCCAGATTCATTTCGCTCATCTGGCCGATCGCCGTCTCGATCAGTGCTTCGGGAGAGAAAGCTGCATCGAACCGATCCGCACGAAACGTCCACGACGTGTCAGCCCGCATGAGTTGATCCAGTCCCAGCCCGAGTCGTTTCTTTGCAACCCGCGCGAGCGAGTCCGAATACATGTCCTTGGTTCGGTTCAGGAAGTCAGCGGCTGCGTCCCCGAGGACATCGAGATCGATTCCCGACAGAGCTGATACGGCTGCCACATAGTCCGGGTATCCGAGAACGGCCATCTCTGTGTGTTCGTGGGCGATCCTGTCCTGTTTCACACTGTCGAGACCACGGGCCCGTTCGCGCGCCCTTGCTCGATCTAGTTGGAGGCGGTAATTCCGGTCGGCGGAGTTGGCCAACTCAATCGTGGCACGCAGGTAGGGAACTTCCTGCCCGTCAAACTTCAGTACGGCACGCTGTTCCCACTCGAGCTGCCGCTCCTCCATGGAGACAACCTTCCTCCCGATCCTCACACCCATAATCCATTCGAGCAAGGGAAGCGATCCGCTCTCTCTTGCCATCGCGAGGACATCGTCGCAGAGCAGTTCTGGATATCGGTCGTATATCTGCTGAAGAGCGGGTTCCGGTTTGAGCCCTGCCAGGGTCAGATAGTACTCGCGGCCCAAGTCCTCGTGGATCGCCTCCCCGGTTGAGACGAGTTCACTGACGTTCATCCCACCAACCGCTCGGCCACGTAACCGGGCAGCTGATCGGCCTGGATCCGATCTTGCTCCAGCGTATCACGATGTCGGACTGTGATCGTGTGATCGTCGAGAGTCTGGCCGTCAATCGTAACACCGAATGGCGTTCCCGCTTCATCCTGCCTGCGATAGCGTCTGCCAATGGACCCCCCGTCGTCGTAGAAGACCGGGAAACGTCCACACAAGTCGTCGTGCACGCGCCGCGCGAATTCCGGCATGCCGTCTTTCTTGACCAGAGGGAAGATGCCGACTTTGATCGGTGCCACCGCCGGGTTGAGCCCCAACACGACGCGTTTCTCCCCCTTCACTTCCTCTTCCCTATATGCGTCCACTAGTGCCACCAGCGCGAGCCGATCCGCGCCCAGAGAGGTCTCGACGATGTAGGGCACGAATCGGTCTTTTGTTACCGGATCCAAGTAGTCGAGTTTCTTACCCGAGTATTCTTGGTGACGGTTCAGATCGAAGTCGGTACGGTTGTGGATCCCTTCGAACTCCTGCCAGCCGAATGGAAACTCGTACTCGATATCGTAGGCCAACTTGGCATAATGTGCTAGCTCATCGTCGGCATGTTGGTGGAACCGCAACTTCTCTTTCTCGATCCCAAGATCGACATGCCATTGCATCCGCCGCTCACGCCATTCCTCGAACCAGCGATCATCCTCTCCAGGTTTGACGAAGAATTGCATCTCCATTTGCTCAAACTCGCGGGTGCGGAAGATGAAGTTGCCCGGAGTTATCTCGTTGCGGAACGCCTTTCCCACCTGCGCGATCCCGAACGGAACCTTCTGTCGCGACGCCTGCATCACGTTCAGATAGTTCACGTATATCCCCTGCGCCGTTTCGGGCCGCAAGTACACTACCGCGGCGTCTTCCTCAACGGGGCCCATGAACGTCTTGAACATGAGATTGAACATTCGTGGCTCGGTGAGGTCGCATTGATCTGCCTCGCCCGGTTTCTTACTAGGCTTCTCAGGACATTGCATCTGATCGAGCTGGTCGGCCCTGAAGCGCGCCTTACACCTACGGCAGTCCACCAAGGGATCGGTGAAACCGGCCACGTGGCCTGACGCTTCCCACACCCTGGGATGCATGAGAATGGCCGCGTCTAGCCCTTCGATGTCGGCTCGCTCATACACCATCGAGCGCCACCATCGCTCCTTCAGATTCTTCTTCAGTTCGACTCCGAGTGGTCCATAGTCCCAGACGGAGCCCACTCCCCCATAGATCTCAGAGGACTGGAAGATGAAGCCCCGTCTCTTGGCGAGGGACACGAGTTTGTCCATCAGCGTGGTATCAGCCATCGCGCATTATCGTTCTGTAAGGTTGATTGTTCAGGCCGCCGTCGAAGTGGCGAAGTATAGGATCGGCTTATCTCGCCAGCAAGCGAAGCATCCCGGGTGGCCGTCGCCACACGACGTTCCGCCTCAGCGGCCGACCGAGTTGCTCCACCCGATACGATCGTAATTCCCTCTGGCATTTTTTGGGCCCGCTGCGCCGACAGCAGCACCCCGGGGGAAGCGCCCGCGCGGTGGCTTCCCCCAGACGAGGAAAGCCACCCAGCCCGGGACGTGGGTCAGCCGGTCTCGATTATCTGGTCGCGACGGGTTCCCACGCTAACGTAGGCCACGTTCGCTTCAACTAGGCTCTCTATCCGATCCAAGTAGACCCGAGCCTGGGTCGGAAGCTGTTCCGGAGTACGGGCGTCCGCGGTCGGCTGCCGCCACCCCTCCAGCTCCTCATAGACTGGCTCCGCCGAACCCAAGGCCTCTATGTCTGCCGGAACGTCGTTCAAGATCTCTCCACCAAGCTTGTACCCGACACATACAGGCAGGGCCGCAAACGTGTCCAGGACATCGAGCTTGGTAACCGCCAAATGAGTCAGCCCGTTCACACGCGCAGCATATCGCGCCACGACCGCATCGAACCAGCCGCAGCGACGTGGCCGTCCAGTCGTGGCACCGTATTCACCCCCGATCTCGCGCAGCCGGTCACCCGAATCCCCATGGGCTTCTGTCGGGAGAGGTCCGTTTCCGACCCGAGTCGTATAGGCCTTAATGACGCCCAGGACCGCTTGTATGGCCGTGGGCCCTATGCCAGCACCAGTGGCCGCCCCACCCGCCGTCGTGGACGAGGTCGTAACGAAGGGATAGGAGCCGTGATCCAGATCGAGCAAGGCTCCTTGTGCACCTTCCAGCAGAACGTTCTTGCCTTCTCTGATGGCATTGTGCACAAGCTTGCCCGTATCCGCAATCAGCGGCAACATGTCGGGTGTTATCCGGCCCAGCAACTCCTCATGCTCACGGCCATCCGCCCTTTCGTCCACTCCCATCAATTCGAGCAACCGATTGGCACGGTCCACATTTGCCTTGACCAGACCGCAGACCCGGCCGGCATTGCGTAGGTCCCCAACCCTGATTCCCCTGCGACCAGACTTGTCCTCATAGGCCGGGCTGATCCCTCGCCCCGTCGTTCCAATCTTGCTGGTGCGCTCAGCAGCACGATCCAGGAGCACGTGGTACGGGAATACGAGGTGAGTCCGATCCGACACTACTAGGCGGCCGTCGAGGTCTATCCCGCGCTGCCTCAGCTCTTCCATTTCGGTAAGCAGCGTTTCCGGATTCAGCACCACGCCGTTTCCAATTACACAGACTGTATTCGAATGGAGAATCCCGGACGGGATCAGGTGTAGGATGAACTCCTCATCACCACAAACGACCGTATGACCGGCGTTTGCACCACCTTGATATCGGATGACAAGGTCGGCACGCTCGGAGAGGATGTCTACGATCTTACCCTTACCCTCATCCCCCCACTGAGCGCCAACAACCACCAAGCAGCGGCGCTGGGCAGCAAACATCGGTGCGTCACTTTCCGTTACAGGACACAAAAAAACCCCGGGGTTCCCGCCGGGGCATCCTTTGGAGAAAGCTAGGCCACCTGGGAAACCGCGTCAACCAAGCAGCTCGACCACCGCGCTGGCGGCCGCTCGACCCGCCAAAACAGCCGCACTGACATCGACTCGCAGCGGTTCGTCGCGGGCGGTGTGGACCACCTTCAAGGTCTGCCAATCACCCCTACCGATCGACACACCGGTCATCCCAGCCCTCGCGAGCACTACTCCGTCAACCAGCACGCCTGGCGGCAGGCGGCTCGTCGCCACTT
This sequence comes from Gemmatimonadota bacterium, assembly GCA_039588335.1. Lineage (GTDB taxonomy): Bacteria > Gemmatimonadota > Gemmatimonadetes > Gemmatimonadales > GWC2-71-9. Next base: position 4,763 of record JBDGZZ010000075.1, read on the forward strand.
CGGCACGGGCCGCCATCAGGGCCTTGACGAGCGAGCCCTCAACGTCAGAGCTCGGGCCCGTCACTGCCGATCCGGACACACGGTGGGTCATTACCCTATACCTACCTCTGCCGTCAACACCATCGAAATTGATGAACATGCCCGTCACTTCACGCTGGCTGACCCACGCCTTGGCCCCAGCCATTGCCAATTCCTCGGCTCCGGTGATGAGAACTCCTACATCGGTTCGGCCACGAAGATGTTCGGCTGCGACCAGCGCGGCTATCATCCCGGTAGCGTTGTCGACAGCTCCGTGTGACTCGTTCGTCACGGCTGCCCTGGACAACGCCGCGCCCCCCCCTGTCGTCAGCACAACGGCCGGCAAGACTCCCCACCAAGGTATTGGGCCGACCACTCGCGCTATCAGGCACGCCACCAAGGCGCCCAGCCCTACGACCAGGGCGGTCACGGCCACCACCCGGCCCGCCAGAGACAGCCCCTGCCCCTTGCTGTCGGAGTGTGCCACGAGCCAGAAGGTGGCCTCTCCCCGCGTGGCGGTGAGGTTCACCGCCTCCAGGGTGTCGATCCTCAAGGGAAGGCGCCCCTCAGCCATCCCCCACGCGGTCAGGACCACAAGAGCGAGTGCCGCACCACCAACGAGGCTAACAGCCCACCCCGAGACGTCCATGAACAGCAGCGGAGCGACCAAGAGGGCAGTCCACCCGAGGGCAGCGCCAGCAATCGAGATTACGACCAGGGGGCGTGCAGAAGTCTCGAAAGGCTCTTGATATACTGTGTATCCGGACCGGCCCAGCCGATCTGCGATGGCAGATTGGACAGCGCCGATCGCAGGAGTGCCCGGCAGGCGTGGGACGGCTATTCGCTGGAAGAGGTCTTCGACCCAGGCAGGATCTGACACACTAGTCGGGACAGAGTCCTGCTTGGCCCAGCAGCTCAGCCACTCTAATCCGGTCGCGGTCGTCCAGATCGCTGAGTGGTGGTCGCACAGGCCCTCCGGCCAGGCCGACGGCGTCGACCGCAGCCTTTACGCCCGCCACCCCCAATCCACTGACGATCTCACGATGAAGCGGAGCGACGCGTTCCTGCACCGCACCAGCCCTCTGCTTGTCCCCAGCCGCAAACGAGACACCGATCTCCGCCGTCGAGCGGGCGGCAAAGCACCCGGTGGCCGCAATAGCACCAGCCGCACCCATCTCCAACGCAGCGTAGTAGAGCGCTCCGGACCCCATGAACAGCGTCCACTCCGGAACCGCATCGCGGTACGCCGCAAAGTTTTTGAGATCTCCTGATGAATCCTTGGCTCCCCATACGTTCTCATGATCCGACAGGGCGCCGAGCAGCGCTTCACTCAACGCGATGTGGGTGTACTTCGGCATGTTGTAAAGGAACACCGGAATCGGAGATTCGTCGGCCACCCTTCTGAAGTGGTCAGTCAAAGCCTGCGGCGTCATGGACGGCGCATAGTAGGACGGTGGCCGCACGAGCACTGCATCTCCCCCTCCTGCGGCAGCCACCTTACAGGCTGCCACAGCAGCGCGCGTAGATTCCCGCCCTGCGCCAACTACCAGGTATCGGTCGGGAGGGACCACGTCCCTGAGCCATCCGATGATTTGTGTGTACTCGTGATCGTCCAGCAGTGACGCTTCGCCCGTCGATCCGCACGCCACCACCCCAACCGCACCTTGCCCTAGCAGGGCCCTGGTGTTCTCGCGGAGGTCCACCGGAGCGATCTCCCCGGTTGCGGAGTCGAACGGTGTGGTCAGCGGAACCATTAGTCCACTCGGCCTATCGGTCATGGACGTCGCATACCTCTATGCTGAATCGGGTTTTGCCGGCACTTCTTCTTCCGCCCTCTCCTTCGCGGCGCTGGCAGCTTTTCCGGGATCCGATCTGCTCTGGCCCGTCCAACCGAGCAGCCTGTCGATTTCGTCCGGATCACTGGCCGCCATCCTCGCCGTTTCGACTGCGATCACATCACCCTCTACCATGTCAGCTAGATGCTGTTCGAATGTCTGCATTCCGTACTCTGTACGTCCCTCTGCGATGTGATGACGGATTTCGCCAACCCGGTTACGGTCTCCGATCAGTTCGCGAATGACGGGCGTACAGACCAGCACTTCGAGGGCTGCGACGCGCCCGCCCCCGTCGGCGCGAGGCAGCAACCGTTGCGCATAGATAGCTTGTAGTGCCTCCGCCAGCCGCACGCGTGCAACTTCTTGCTCCTCGGGAGGAAACATCGCTACGATTCGTGCTATAGTTGTCGTGGCATCGGGCGTCGGCAGCGTCGATATCAGCAGGTGGCCAGTTTCGGCCGCCTTGATCGCCACATCCAAGGTTTCGATGTCCGGCAACTCGCCAAGCATGATTACGTCCGGGTCCTGCCGCAACGAAGCCCGAAGGCCAGTTCTGAAGTTCTGCGTGTCGGCACCGATTTCACGTTGAGTCACGGATGAGTTGAGATCCCGATGCAAGAACTCAATGGGATTCTCTAGAGTGACAATGTGCTTGTTGTTCTTCGTATTGATGTGATTGACCATTGCCGCCATCGTGGAACTCTTGCCACTCCCCGAAGGTCCAGCTACCAAGACGAGGCCGCGATCCAAGTCTGCTACTGTTTCGAACACACGAGGCAGACAGAGCTTGTCCAACGTAGGGACCTCGAACGGGATGACCCGCATCACAACCATAAAGGAAGAGCGTTGCCGTAGGATATTGACGCGGAAGCGCCCAACCCCTGGCGCTCCCCAAGAGCAATCGTAGTCTCTTATCAAGTCGATCCGATTGCGGTCCTCTTCGGTTGGAATGAGTTTGAGGGCGATCGCCTTGGTCTGATCGGGCGTGAGTCGCTGCTTGGTCAGAGGTTTCAGCTCTCCGTCGATGCGGGCCCGGAAGACGTCTCCCGCCTTGACGTGCAAATCGGAGGCTCCCCGTTCCACTGCCGCTCTGATGATATTCTCCATTGCTAGTATCCGACTACGGAGTTCACGATGTTTCGGAGACGCCTGCCCCCGAGATAGCGGTCGATGTTGTCCACGATGAACTCCGTTTCACGATCCCAGAATCGATGCGTTACACAGCTTACATGAGGAGTCACGAATACCTTTGGGTGCTCCCAGAACAAATGCTCCGACGGCAGCGGCTCAGTCGAGAACACGTCAAGCACACACCCGCCCAGGTGGCCACTATCAAGGTGCTTCAGCAAGGCCTCCTCGTCCAGCAGAGCACCGCGTGAAACGTTGAGAACATGGGCTCCTTGCGGCAAGTTCGCGAGAACCGAATCGTCTACTATGGAAACGGTGTCAGATGTTTGCGGGGCCGCTATCACAAAGACATCACTCTGATGTGCCAGTTCCAGGATATCACCAGGACCACCCACCCATGTCACACCTTTTGGCCGGCGCCTATCGGGCCGCCGACGTATCGCCTTCACTTCCATGCCCAATGCCAACAGGCGGCGGGCAGCTGCACTCCCGATACCACCCAGGCCAAGGAGTCCAACCTTGAGGTCTTTCAACTCCCGAAGCGGAGTATCCAGTCCAGCGAGCTCGGCTTTGGCCCACCGGCGCTCCGACTGGCCCACCATCGCTCCGTGAAACCCTCTGGCACAGAATGTGACCGCTGCCAATATCCAGTCAGCAATCGGTTCGGCGTGAATCTGTCGCGAATTGGTGAAGAGTGCTCCGCTCTCTTTGAGCTCGACCGTTAGACTGCCTCCGACACCCGCAGCAGCCGTGTGTAGCCAGCGCAGCTTCTCACCGGCAGCGCGCACGACATCGGCCGAGATTCCCCATCCGAAGTAGACTTCCGCGTCGTTTGCAGCGTCGATTGCTTCAGTCGAGCCACCCGACCCGTCTCCATCGCTCGATGTCGGCGTAGTCACGTGGACGACTTCCCAGTCCTTGCCGAATGCCTCGCGAATAGTCGGTACGTACGCGTCTGGAATCGACCAGATCGGCCGGAGAGATGTCAGGTTTATCACCGCTCTTCTCACTCCTCAACAGCCGCTGTGTATGATCGTGATAGCCGGAGTAGAGCCTTTTTGGCCTTCTCCTGACGCGATTTTGGCCCGCGCATCGTTACCTCGACAACTGCCTTGTCGGGCGTCCGCTCGGTGTGTAACTCCTGGATTTCGACTCCGGCATCATGGATGACTTGCTCAACGGCGTTCACTGCGTCCGGATCGCCGGCAACCTCGACTACGATCCGACTCATTTCCTGGTTTCGCGCGAGACGTCGTTCCACCACCGCGAGCACTCGGAGAACCAGTATCACCAGCAGTGTGGCACCGGCCGCTTCCAGCACCTCTCCTGTTCCGATCGCCATCCCGATCGCGGCGACCAGCCAAATTGTCGCGGCGCTGGTGAGGCCCGTGACGTATCCCCGGCTATGGATGATCGTGCCAGCACCCAGGAAGCCCACGCCGGTCACTATCTGCGCAGCCACGCGGCCGGGGTCTCCCGTCGGGCCCGCCATGGAGATCGACAGTTCCGTAAAAAGCGTCGCACCAACACAGATGAGGACGTTGGTGCGAAGGCCGGCTGGCTTGCCCCGTCGTTCCCTCTCGAACCCAACTACCCCACCCAGCACAACCGCCAGCACCAGATGGAGCAGAAGATCGAGTCTCAGTGACTCGACTAGTTGCGGCCAGAGCTCACTCATTCACTGTGGCGGGGCGCGGCCTTCTCCGACATGAGACCCATGCGGTTTCGCACTTCTTTCATGGTCTCCTGGGCCACTGCACTCGCCCTCCCCGCACCGTCTTCCAGGATATCCATGAGGCGATCGGGGTTGGCTTTCAGATCGATTGCACGTTCACGAATGGGGTGGAACGCCTCTGCCACATTTTCGGCCAATACCTTCTTGCAGTCCAAGCACCCCCATCTCGCAGACCGGCAGTTGGATTCCACCTCAGCAATCGTGCTCTCCGGGGAGAAATGTCGGTGGAGCGAATAGATGTTGCAGACCTCTGGCGTGCCTGGATCGGTTCGCTTCACACGGGCCGGGTCGGTTACCGCCGGACGTAGGCGCTGCCAGACGCTTTCAGGATCATCTAAGATCCCTATGGTGTTCCCGAGGCTCTTTGACATCTTCGCCTGACCGTCCAGGCCTATGATTCTTCGAGCACCGGTTATGGCCGGTTGTGGCTCCGGAAAGAAGCCTTCTCCGTATCGCCCATTCCATTTCCGTGCGATTTCCCGCATGAGCTCAATGTGTTGTACTTGATCCTCCCCCACCGGCACCATATTGGCCTTGTACAGTAAGACATCCGCAGCCTGGAGAACCGGGTAGTTGAGGAGACCGGCAAGTACGCTTTCCTGCCGCTGAGACTTATCCTTAAATTGGGTCATCCGTTCTAGCTCACCGATCGGCGTCACGGAAGTGAAGACCCACGCCAGTTCGGTATGTTCGGGCACATGAGACTGTACAAAGACCACGGCCCGTTCGGGATCGATGCCAGAGGCCAACAAGCCGATGGCCATGTCCAAAGTCCGAGAGGCCAGTTCTTGGGTATTGTAGTCCTGGGTGATGGCATGATAGTCGACGATGCAAAAGAAACACTCGTGCTCGTCCTGCATCTGCACCCAATTCCTAACCGCTCCTAGGTAATTGCCTAGGTGCAGCTCACCGGAAGGCTGGATTCCTGAAAAAACTCGTCGCATCAAACCAAGCTATGGATACACTTGAGGGGTTTCAAGGTGCAAGAGCATAGGAACTTGTTGAGGGTGGCCAAGACCGCCGCCCAACGGGCCGCCAAATACATCAGATCGGTAGAGCACCCCCCAAGCCCAGGTTCCTGGGACCTGAAGGGTGTAAGCGATTTCGTCACCCAGGTTGACCGTGACTCCGAAACCATGATCACCGAGACGTTGCTGTCGGAGTACCCTGATTCGGTGGTCATGGGAGAAGAATTGGCCCCTGACATCCAACAGATGGATCACGGCATATCGTGGATCGTAGATCCACTGGACGGAACTTCCAACTTTCTACATCGGTACCCGGCTTACGCCGTCAGCATCGCCGCGCAGAATGACGGCCAGCTAGCAGCCGGCGTAGTGCTCGACGTGCACCGCGACCATCTCTATACTGCAACGGCTGGAGGCGGGGCCTGGATCTCCGAGCACCGTATGCGTGTATCACAGACTGCCGAGCCTTCGCTCGCTTTGATCGGAACCGGCTTCCCGTTCAAGGCACTTGAGTTCTTGCCACGATATCTGCGTCAATTTGGAACGATTCTCCAAACCACCAGTGGGGTCCGCCGGGCCGGTTCTGCGGCCTTGGACCTGGTGGACGTCTCTCTGGGCCGGTTCGAAGGCTTCTGGGAACTATCGCTTGCGCCGTGGGACGTCGCTGCCGGCACTCTTCTGGTGCGCGAGGCTGGTGGCCTCGTTACCGACACCGACGGAAACGAGGACGTCGTGCGGCACGGACCGATTGTCGCAGGGAACCCTGCTATCCACGCTTGGCTATTGGACTTGTTGCGGTTGTAGAGCCGGGCAGCTCAGATAGCAGCGCTTTCCAGGGCCCCAGTCAAGATCTTCGGACCATCGGGTTCAATGACCACCGTATGCTCGAAATGAGCCGAAAGCGATCCGTCGGCCGTCACGATGGTCCATTTGTCATCCAGGGTCTTGATCTCCGGCTGGCCCGCATTGACCATCGGTTCGATGGCAATGGTCATTCCAGCAACCAGTCGCGGGCCGCGCTTGGGGCGTCCGTAGTTAGGCACCTGGGGTTCCTCATGAAAGCTGGTGCCGATGCCGTGGCCGACCAGATCACGGACCACGCTGTAACCAGCGCCTTCCGCGACGACCTGTACGGCATGGCCGATGTCACCGACGTGGTTTCCGATAGTGGCAGCCGCGATACCTGCATCCAGGGCGCTTCGAGTGACCCGCAGCAGTTGTCTCGTTTCCTGGCTCACCTCGCCCACTGCGATCGTTGTGGCCGAATCTGCATGCAACCCTTCAAGACATACTCCACAATCGACACTGAGGATGTCTCCCTCCTCTAGGACGCGATCTGACGACGGGATCCCGTGCACGATCTCCTGATTGATCGACGTGCACAGTGACTTGGGAAAATCGTAGAGGCCCTTGAACGACGGACGCGCTCCGGGATGAGAGAGGACGAACTCCTCTGCCAGGTCGTCTAACAGCAGCGTACTGACGCCGGGCTCGACGCGACTCGCAACCAGGGCAAGAGCGTCGGCCAGTATCCGGCCGGCCGCCGCCATGATTTCGATTTCCCGCGCCGATTTGATTGTTATCATACCCCTAGAATCTCCGTAACACGCTCAGCGATGTCCTGTATTGACCCAACGCCTACAATCTCGGTCAGGGTTCCACAGTTACGGTAGTACGAAATTAGGGGCTCTGTCTGCTCCCTATAGACCTGGAGACGTCTCAGGATCGCCTCGGGGGTGTCATCGCTGCGCCCTTCCTGTAAGGCACGCTCCAATAACCGCTGAGTCAGTTCTTCCTGCGGCACCGTGAAGTGGAGCGCATGGTCAACCTTGGCATGATGTACATCCAACAGTTGGTCAACCGCCTCAGCCTGCGCAACAGTACGGGGAAAGCCATCCATCACGACGCCCCGCGACGCCTCCTGCGCTTCGAGAACTTCCTGGATAAGGCCAAGGATGATCTCGTCGGGGACGAGGAGTCCCTGGTCCATATAGGACTTGGCCTCAGTGCCAAGCGGGGTCTTGTCGCTGACTGCGGCTCTCAGCAGGTCGCCAGTCGCGACTCTGGGCAGCCCCGTTCGCTCAGAGAGGATGGCTCCCTGTGTGCCTTTGCCACAACCGGGAGCTCCTAGTAGAATGACGTTCATATTGTTGATTCAAGGGGCACCGCAACAACGGCGCCGCGTTAAGTGAGCTACATGTAGCGGCGTCGCCCTCGGAATTTCACACGCCCATGCTTCATGAAGTCGTCGTAGTGGCGCAACTGGGCATGCTGCTGAACCTGTACCCAGGTATCCAGTGCCACTCCTACAATGATGAGCAGCGCCGTCCCTCCGAAGCTGAACGGCACGTTGAAGGCCTGGAATACGAAGAACGGCAATAGTGCTATGATCGTGAGGAATATGGAACCCGGCAGAGTGACACGACTCAAGACATCATCGACGTAGTCTGCGGTTGCGGCACCCGGCTTCACTCCCGGTATGAACCCGCCCTGCTTCTTCAGGTTCTCTGCAATGTCGACCGGATTGAATATGATCGAGGTATAGAAGTACGTAAAGAAGATGATCAGTAATGCGTACGTGACGTAGTAGACGCCCGTGCCGGGCCGGAACGCTTCAGACATCGCGTTGAGCCAGGGGTTATTGCTGAACGTTGCGATCGTACCCGGGACAATGATCAACGCCTGCGCAAAGATTATCGGCATCACGCCGGCCGAGTTGATGCGGATTGGGATAAATGTCTTCTGACCCTCTCTGATCCGTCCGCGACCCATGACCTTGCGCGGTATCTGGATCGGAATCCGACGCGCCGCCACCGTCACTGCCACAACCGATCCGATTATGCCGACCATTACGCCGCCCAGAACCGCCAATCTCGGAAAGTTGATGACGCCTGTCTGAAGGAAGTCCAGTGTGCGGAAGATGCCGGGCCACATCCCTTCCATGATCGAGAAGAAGATCATGAGGCTCATTCCGTTCCCGATTCCGCGTTCAGTGATCTGCTCCCCCAGCCACATTATGAACACGGCGCCAGTCGTGAGCGTCAGTATAGTCAGAACACGGAAGCCGATTCCCGGCTGCAGTACTGCTCCCTGGCTCTCCGCAAAGATGGCGAAGCCGTACGCCTGACCTATTGAGAGGGCAACGGTCAGATATCGGGTCCACTGCGTGATCTTCTTACGACCCTCCTCTTCCTTCTGCAGCTTGTCGATCATCGGGAAGACCGCACCACCAAGCTGGAACATGATGGATGCGGATATATAGGGCATGATTCCAAGAGCGAACACGGTCGCTCTGGACAGGCCACCACCCACGAACATGTCGTAGACGCCGAAGAGAGTCTGCGCTCCCTGGTCTCTGACAAAGTCCGCGAGTACTTGGACGTTTACACCTGGAGTTGCGATGTGTGCGCCGAGCCGGTAGATGGCCAGACACATCAACGTGAACAGGAGCTTTTCCTTCAGCTCCGGTACTGCGAACAGGTTGGGGATACGGGGTGACGTCATCGTCAGCTCTCGATCCGGCCACCCGCCTGCTCGATCTTCTCACGGGCTGTCCGGGACGCGGTGCACCCCTTGATCACGAAGGCACGTTTCACTTCTCCCGTCCCCAGAACCTTGATGGGACGATTCGCGCTGCCGGCCAATCCGATTTCCACGAGAACTGCAGGCGTAACCTCATCCGTCGGGAGCTTGTCCAGGTCACTCAAGTTCACAACCTGGTTGGGGACACGGAACGGGTTCGTGAAACCCCGCTTGGGCACCCGGCGGATCAACGGCATCTGACCGCCCTCGAATCCCGGTCGTACGTTACCACTCGCGCGAGAGCGTTGTCCCTTATGCCCGCGTCCAGCGGTCTTGCCCAACCCAGAGCCAGGGCCGCGGCCCTTTCTCTTCGGAGCCTTGCTTGCCCCTTTGGGAGCCGGAAGGTTGTGCAGTCCGAGCTTCTCTGTCTCAGACATCTTATTCCTCAGGTTTGACGCTGACGAGGTGGTTCACCTTTCTCAACATCCCACGCACCGAGGGATTGTCAGGCACCACTACCACGTCTTGGTGGTGTTTCAGACCAAGGGCTGTCAGCGTACGCCGGACGACGCCAGCATGACCGATTCCGGATCGTACTTGATGGACCCGTAGTTTGCCTGAGCTAGCGCTGGCCACCTTCTTGGGCGCCGCCGCCGACTTGGTCGTCGTAGTCTTCTTTTTCGTCGTCTTCTTGGTTACTGCCTTCTTCTTCGTGGTCTTCTTCGTTGTCGTCTTCTTGGTTGAGGCACGCTTCTTCTTGGTCGGGCTAGGCATTCTCCTTCTCCTTCTGCCTCGGCCTGTAGTCGAGATCCGAAACCTCGAGCCCACGCTCCCTCGCGGCCTGCTCCGGCGTGACCAATCGATGTAGTCCATCGACCGTTGCCCAGACCATGTTCAGCGCGTTCGACGAACCCAGCGACTTCGTCAGTATGTCGCTGACTCCTGCGCACTCCAACACCGACCGGACCGGACCACCAGCGATCACTCCTGTACCGGATGATGCCGGCTTCAACAGCACACGGCCGGCTCCGTGTCTGCCAACGATCTCATGCGGTATCGTAGTACCCGCACGCGGAATCAGGCGCATGTTCCGCTTTGCAGCATCTACTGCTTTCCGGACGGTCTCCGACACCTCGTTGGCCTTGCCCATGCCGACACCGAATGTCCCGTCTCCGTCACCCACTGCGACCAGTGCGTTAAACGAGAACCTCCGACCGCCCTTGACGACCTTTGCCACTCGATTGATGGCGATGACGTTCTCGATGAACTCAGATTCTGGCTCTCGTCGTTCGCGTCGTTCCCACCGCCTTCACGCGCCCGTGATACAAGTAACCTCCGCGATCGAACACAACTTTCTTGATACCGAGTTCTCCCGCGCGCTTTCCGACGAGTTCACCCACTGCATGGGCTGCACCGACCTTGCCCGGCTTGTCCCGTGTAAGATCTCTTGTGAGATCGCTGACTCCAATGAGCGTGTGCCCCTTGTCGTCATCAACGAGCTGAGCATATGTGTGCTTGAGAGACCGGAACACGACGAGTCTCGGACGAGCCGCCGTACCAATGACCGTCTTCCGGACTCGAAGATGTCGCCGAAGCCGGCGTTCCCTGTTGGTCTTCGGTTTACGGATTGACCTCATGCCTTTGCCCCCGCCTTGCCCGCCTTGCGGCGCACGTGTTCCCCTTCGTACCTGATGCCCTTGCCTTTGTAGGGCTCAGGCGGCCGGACCTTGCGAAGCTCAGCTGCAACCTGTCCGACCACTTCCTTGTCGATTCCTTCCACTTTCACCAGCGTGGGTTTCTCGACCACTATCTTGATTCCTGCTGGTGCCTCGTATTCCACTGGATGCGAGTAACCTACGACCAGCCGCACACCGTTTCCTGTTTCTTCTGCCCTATAGCCAACGCCATGAATCTCTAGCCGCTTGAAGAAACCACTTGTAACGCCTTCAACCATATTGTTCACCAGACTGCGGGTGAGTCCGTGAAGGGCTCTATGCCGCTTTTCTTCCGACGGCCGTGTGACATTCACCTGGTCCCCGTCTAGAACGACTTTGATCTCGGGATGCAGGCATCGGCTCAACTCGCCCCTTGGCCCTTTTACCTTGACGCTCTCGCCGTCGATCTGGACGGTCACACCTTTGGGAACCACGACAGGCATTCTTCCAATACGCGACATTACGGGCCTCCTACCAAACCACCGCTAGCAGCTCGCCACCCACGCGGGCGCGACGGGCATCGCGGTCACTCATGAGGCCACGTGGAGTCGACAGGATAGCCATCCCCAGGCCATTCTTCACCCTCGGGATCTCCCGTACCTTTACATAGCGTCTGAGTCCGGGCCTCGAAACTCGCTTCACTTCGCGGATCACCGGCGAATCTTCGTGGTACCTCAAGTAGACCCGCAGCTTTCCGTGGAGACCATCATCGATGACCTTGTAGTCCTTGATGTAGTGGTTCTCCCGAAGCAACCGGGCGATCTCGGTTTTGAATGTCGATAATGGTATGTCGACCCTACGGTGCCCCGCCCGGCAGGCGTTGCGGATACGGGTCAGCATATCGGCGACTGGGTCAGTCATGCTCATGTGATCGATCCGGGTCCTTTCACCAGCTGGCCTTCCGGACTCCGGGGATGTCTCCCTGGAGCGCCAATTCCCTGAAACAGATTCGGCACATGCCGAACTTCCTTAGATACGCACGAGACCGTCCGCAGCGCTGGCACCGGTTGTAGGCCCGTACCTTGAAGCGCGGGGTGCGCTTAGCCTTCTCAACGAGGCTCTTTCTTGCCATTATGCAGCTCCCTCTCCAATCCGGACTGGCGTCTCGCCTCGAAACGGCATTCCTAGTTCCCGCAGCAGAGCCATTCCCACATCATCTCTATCGGCAGACGTGACGAACGTTATGTCCATCCCGTGTATCTTCTCCACCTTGTCGTAGTCGACCTCTGGGAAGACCATCTGCTCCTTGATTCCCACAGAGTAATTGCCTCTCCCGTCGAACGACTTCGTGGTGAATCCACGAAAATCTCGAATACGAGGTACCGCCACGGCGATGAACCTGTCCATGAACTCCCACATCCGCTCACCTCTAAGGGTCACGGCCGCGCCGATGGGCATGCCGGCCCTTAGCGAAAAGTTCGAAATCGCCTTCTTGGCGCGCGTCACTACTGGGCGTTGCCCAGCTATGACGCTCAACTCCTCAACTGCAGTATCCAGCACTTTGGGCGTCTTCGGTGCCTCACCCAATCCGACGTTGAGAACGATCTTCTTCAACGCCGGCGCCTGGTGTACGTTGCCGAAGCTGAATTCCTTCATGAGCTTAGGCCGCACCGCGTTCACGTAGTGTAGGAATAGCCGCGGAGTAGGGGCTTTCGGTTGCTTTGCAGCTGTCTCGGACTCAGCAACTTCGGTCTTCTTCTTAGCCATACCGTCTACCGGTTTCTGGGGATCGGCTGGCCTGATTTCCTGCTCAGGCGCTCAACCGTCCCATCCTTGTCCTTCTGCCGCCGCACTCGCGTTGGCTGTTCTGTCTTGGGATCCAAGAGCATCACGTTCGACACGTGGATCGGCGCTGGAAAATGGATGATGCCACCCTCTTCGCCAGCCGCTGTTCCGCGCTTGTGCTTGGCCACCATGTTCACACCTTCGACCACCACACGGTTCGACTTGGGCAGTGCTCTTAGCACGGTTCCTTCGGTCCCCGAGTCCTCTCCTCGCATCACGCGAACACGGTCTCCCTTGCCAACCCGCATCTTGTGCCTGATTTGGGGTTGCTTACGCGGCTTGCGCTCGGACTTCTTGTAAACCAAGGGTTTCATCTACAACACCTCCGGCGCGAGCGAAACTATCTTCATGAAGCGTTTCTCTCTCAGTTCACGGCCCACCGGTCCGAAAATGCGTGTCGCTCGTGGCTCGCCAGCATCATTGATCAGCACGGCTGCGTTCTCGTCGAACCTGATGTAGCTTCCATCCTTGCGTCGCGTCTCCTTGGCGGTCCTCACAACTACGGCCTTGACCACATCGCCCTTCTTCACCTGTCCGGTTGGGAGAGCGTCCTTGATGGTCACCACCACGATGTCGCCAAGTCCCGCGTAACGGCGCCGGCTGCCACCTAACACGCGAATCACCAGTGCCTTCCTGGCACCAGAGTTATCGGCAATCTTGAGTATCGACTCCTGTTGAACCACGAGGACCCCCCTACTCGGCCCGGGTTACAATCTCGACCACGCGCCAGCGCTTGGTCTTTGAAAGAGGGCGGCTCTCCATGATTCGAACCGTGTCGCCCATCTTTGCATTGTGCTCATCGTGCGCCACTACACGTTTGGTCCGCGTTATCTGCTTCCCGTAGAGCGCGTGTGAGAATCGTCTAGTGAGCTGGACGACTACGCTCTTGTCCATCTTGTCGCTCACTACGACGCCCGTGCGCACCTTTCGCTGTGAACGGGTGCTCGTCTCCTGACTCATCCTTGTGTCCTCTCACGCAGCGCGGTCTTCAGGCGCGCGACGTTTCGCCGCATCACTCTGAACTGCAGCGGGTTGTCTATCGCTTCGGTGGCCGACCTGAACTTGAGACGGAAACTTGCCTCTTCCAATCGGGTTAGTTCCTCCCGTAACTCCTGGGTCTCGAGCTCTCGAATCTGTGCCGGCTCCAGGGGCCGCTTTTCAGTATCTTTCAACGCCATCGTCAGGTGACCTCGCGTATCACGAACCGAGTCTTCACTGGCAGTTTCGCTGAGGCGAGCGTGAGTGCGCGTCGCGCCAACTCTTCGGCCACACCTTCGACTTCGAACATCACCCGCCCCGGCTTGACGACCGCTACCCAGTATTCTGGATTGCCTTTCCCCTTGCCCATCCGAGTCTCAGCCGGCTTTTTTGTCAGCGGCTTGTCGGGGAAAATGCGAATCCAGACTTTGCCACCACGTTTCATCGTCCTGGTCAGGGCAACACGTGCGGACTCTATCTGTCGGTTGGATATCCACGCGGCGTCCAGCGACATTAGACCATAGTTGCCGAAAGCGACGGTGTTGCCCCTCGTTGCCTTGCCGCGATTGCGGCCCTTCATCTGCTTTCTGTACTTGACTCGCTTAGGCGCCAGCATCGCTAGGCTCCCGTACTGTAGGTTCGCCCGCGCGCATCATCAACGATCTCACCCTTGAAGATCCACACCTTGATCCCGATCGCCCCATACGTAGTCGCCGCAGTCGCAGTAGCATAGTCCACGTCTGCGCGAAGCGTGTGAAGCGGGACACGACCCTCATGGAAGCTCTGCGATCTCGCTATTTCAGCACCACCGAGACGGCCGCCGCACTTGATCTTGATTCCCTTGGCACCCATGCGCATTGCGCTCTGAACTGCGCGCTTCATAGCACGGCGGAACGAAATACGCTGCCGTAGCTGGTGCGCGATGTTGTTCGCCACTAGTTGTGCTTCCAACTCGGGCCGCTTGATCTCTTCCACATTGATGCCGACTTCCTTGTCGGTCAGCTGTGCCAATTCATCCCGCAGCTTATCTACTTCAGCACCGCGCTTCCCGATCACTACTCCGGGACGTCCGGTGAATATCGTCACCGTCACCTTGCCTGGCTTGCGATCGATATGCACTTCCGAAATCGCCGCATGCGCCAGTCTCGATTTCAGGTACTTCCGGATCAGCTCGTCTTCTTTGAGGAGCTGCGGGAAGTCAGCTCCGGCGTACCAGCGGGACCGCCATGGCTTCACGATGCCGAGCCGGAACCCGTACGGATGGGTTTTCTGACCCACTACTCCTCCTCTTTCTGAGCCAGTTGAATCTCCACGTGGCTCGTGCGCTTGCGTATCGGTGCCGCCCGCCCAAGTGCTGCCGCACGGTAGCGCCACATGGTGGGTCCACCGTTCACTATTGCGCCTTTTACGAACAGGCGGTCGATGTCGAAGGCATCGTTGGTCCGGAGCGCGTCCTGCTCGGCATTAGCGACTGCGGATCGCAACACTTTTTCTATCTGTTTGGCCGCGCCCTTCTTGGAGAACTTGAGCAGAGCATATGCTTCATTGACATCCTTGCCCCGAATAGTGTCCACAACCAGTCGCATCTTGCGAGGCGACTGTCGGATATGCCGTTGGATAGCTCTAGCTGCCATGCGCTCTTCGCCTAACTGCCGACCTTCTTGTCCGCAGCCAATCTGCCACTATGGCCTCTGAACAATCTTGTCGGCGCAAACTCACCAAGTTTGTGTCCCACCATGTTCTCCGTGACGTACACCGGAATGAACTTGTTACCGTTATGAACCGCGATTGTATGGCCCACGAATTCGGGCGTTATCGTCGAGGCACGAGACCAGGTCTTGAATACCCGCTTCTCGTTTCGCTCGTTCAGCGCACGAACCTTCTTGACGAGTGACTCTTCTACGTACGGACCTTTTTTTATGCTTCTGGCCATATCTCTGTCTACTTCCTTACTTGGTCGACTTGCCGCGCTTACGGCCTCGTACTATGTGTTTTGTGCTGGCCTTCTTTTTGTCTCTGGTCTTCTTGCCTTCGGGTTTGCCCCACGGTGTCACAGCCGGACGCCCACCCGCAGCTCGCCCTTCACCACCACCCAACGGGTGATCGACCGGGTTCATCGCCACACCCCTGACCTTGGGTCGACGACCGAGCCACCGTGTCTTTCCGGCCTTGCCGATGCTGATCAGCTCATGCTCCGAGTTGCCCACTTGGCCTATGGTGGCCATGCACTCGGCGCGTACCATGCGTACCTCACCGCTGCGTAGTCTGAGCGCCACATAGTGGCCTTCCTTGGCCATTACCTGAGCTCCCGTCCCCGCAGACCGGCATACCTGGGCGCCTTTGCCCGCCTTCAGTTCTATGCAATGAACCGTCGTGCCCAGGGGTATCTCCGCCAGAGGCAGTGCGTTCCCGGTCCTGATGTCGCTGCCAGGACCCGAAACGACCGTGTCGCCTACGCGCAATCCACGAGCGTGGATGATGTAACGCTTCTCGCCATCAGCGTAGTAGAGCAAGGCGAGGCGTGCGGTGCGGTTCGGATCGTACTCCACCTGGACAACCCGAGCGGGCACGCCAAACTTCTGGCGCCTGAAATCGACCCGACGGTAGCGCCGCTTGTGTCCACCACCTCGATGTCGGATACTGAGATGCCCGTGGTTGTTGCGGCCACCGCTCTTCTTCACAGGTTCGATTAGGGACTTCTCCGGAGTGGACCGGGTGACTTCAGCGAAGTCCGATACAGACCTGCCACGAGTGCCAGGAGTCATTGGTCGGAATTTTCTTATTCCCATCGCTCTAGCCCTCGAATACCTCGATTGAGTCTTCCTCGTGCAACGTTACGTACGCTTTCTTCCATCGAGGGCTGAGCCCCTTTGTCTTGCCCATAGTCTTGCGCTTGGCCCGCTGTTGTAGCGTTCGTACCTTCAACACCCGCACCTCGAACAATTGCTCGATCGCATCCTTTATCTGTCGTTTTGTAGCGTTGGGGTGCGTACGAAACGCATATTCTTTCCGCGCTCCATACGCGGCGGACGACTTCTCGGTCACTACCGGCTGCAAAACGGCGCTGTAGATATCAGGCATTTGCGCCACCCTTCTTCTTGCCGGCTGCCTTCCTCACAGTCTTTTTCTTGGCCGCCTTAGTCGCCTTCTTCGTTGCTTTCTTCTTTGTTGTCGCTTTTGCTGAGGCGGTGGAGGCCTTTTGCGCACGCTTGGCGCGGCCGGCGGTGGCCTTCTTTGCACTTCCCTTCACCACACGACCCCCGATTGCACTTTCCTCCACAACCAGAGCGTCAGCCCAAAGGATGTCATAGGCTGACACGTCGGCATATCGCATGATTTCGACCCGCTTGATATTGCGACAGGAGAGGAAGACCTCGGGCCGTGACTCACTAGTCAGAACGAGGACCTTCTTGTTGCTCAACTCCAACTTATCTAACAGGTCGACCATCAGTTTCGTCTTAGGAGTTTCGAACGCAAAGCTGTCGATGACATACAACGCCTCTTCACTCGCGCGCTGGTTCAGCGCCGATTGACGAGCGAGCTGGCGGACCTTCCGGGGCAGATCAGTGCGATACGATCTTGGCTTCGGACCAAACACTATCCCACCGCCAGCCCAAATCGGCGAGCGAGTTGTCCCTTGCCGAGCGCGTCCGGTTCCCTTCTGGCGCCAAGGTTTTCGGCTACCCCCGGATACCTCACTCCTCGTCTTAGTGGAAGCAGTACCCTGTCTCTGGTTATTGCGATACGCGCGCACAGCGTGGTACAGCACCGCTCTGTTCACAGTGCCATCGAACTCCTCGGGCAGGGCGTAACTGCCCTTACGCTTCGCTGCGGCGGTATAGTGATGCACCTCAAGCATACCGGCTCCTGCCTTCCTGCCTCCTGACGAGCACGATGCCCTTGATCGGGCCCGGAACCGCTCCCTTCACATAGAGCAGGTTACGCTCGGCATCTACCTTAGCAATGGACAATCCCATTTGAGTCTTTCGGACTGAGCCCATCTGACCGGGAAGGCGTTTTCCCTTGATGACTCGAGACGGATCGGTCCCCGCTCCCATACTTCCCGGGTTGCGGTAGCGGGTGCTGCCATGGCTAGCGGGGCCGCCTCGGAACCCATAGCGCTTCACCACTCCTTGGAAACCGCGGCCCTTGCTGGTCCCGGTAACCTTGACTTGATCACCCTCATGGAAGATCTCCACCGTCACGACGTCTCCGGGCGTAGCTTCGACGTCGTCCGGCAAAGGCAGGCTGCGCAAGACAGCCGGCGTCACATCGAGTCCCGCACGTTTCGCGTGTCCCGACAGCGGCTTCGTAGTGCGCTTCGGTTTCCGGCTCCCGAATCCCAGCTGCACTGCTTTGACTCCGGCAGAACCGTCCTGCACCTGCACGACCGGACACGGACCTGCCTCGATAACGGTAACGGGGATCACCCGTCCGTCATCTTGGAACAGCCGTGTCATGCCGAGTTTGCGGCCAATAATCCCGTTCATTGTTATTCGACCTTGATCTCGACGTCCACACCTGACGGCAAGTCCAACTTGGTCAGCGCATCGACAGTCTGGGCTCTCGAATCGTTGATCTCGATCAACCGCTTGTGCGTCTTGAGCTCAAACTGCTCGCGGCTCTTCTTGTCCACATGCGGACTCCGCAACACCGTCCACCTTTGTATCTTGGTGGGCAGAGGTATGGGACCGGATGCGTGAGCGCCACTCTTCTCAACCGTGCGCACAATGTCTGCTGCAGCCTGATCGAGAACTACGTGGTCGTATGCCTTGAGTCGGATTCTGATCTGTCCTGCCATTTGGCTTCTCTTCAGTCTATTCTATGATGTTGGTAACCACACCAGCGCCGACCGTTCGTCCACCCTCTCGAATCGCAAAACGCAACCCGTCCTCCATCGCAATCGGCGATATCAATTCTATCTTCATC
>JBDGZZ010000076.1:0-15472 GCA_039588335.1 Gemmatimonadota bacterium
GGATGAGCGGCGCGTACTATATGGGCATCGGCGACGTGATGCAGTCGGGTCCGGGTCGGTTGTTCGTGGAGTCGTTCGTGCTGGGCGACGATCCTCTGCCAAGGAACAAGTAGAGCACCGTTCGTTACAAACAGGCTCGTCGATCAACTCTCACAGCATAACCCTGGGGGACCGCCGTTTGCCGGTGATCCTTACCTCGAATGCTACCCGGTTCTATACTCCTTGCAGGTCCGTAGATGACTAACGAATCCGTCACTCCATCCTATGTAATCGCATGCGCCATGCTGTGCGCGACTGTTGCACAGCCTGCAGGGGCACAAATGCAACGCATCGACTTTCCGACGTCGCTCGTTCCCGGCTATGAAAGGACCGTGAGTACCATTCCCCGGTTCCCTATGTCGACCGATCTCTTCTCGTACGGTCCTTGGACCGTAAGCGCGACATTGAGTGGGAGACGGCCCCGGTGCCGGATGATTTCGCAGGTGACACCGCGGTGTTCGTGTTCATGGCTGGAATCGACATCAACGAAGACTCCCACCGCTTCGACCTGTTCGTAAACGGCGAGCCCGTTCTGCAATTCACCAATCCGCGCACGAGTGAGAACGAGCGGCCCCAGTGGTCGGGCGATCGTGGTGTATCGGCCGACTTCAGAGTGACGCTGATTGACAAATACTCCGACGCCATGGGCTTCGTATTCCTCGAAGTTCCTCGAACCTACTGGGACGACAGCCGCAGCCTGAGGCTGCGCGTTGCTGGGGAGTCTGCAGATAGCCGCACCTGGTTCATGGTGTTCAAGGAGTCGATCGGACCGTCGGTTCGTTTGCAGAACGCGCCAGCTCTCCTCAGAGCCGATCCGGAGAACAAGCAGATTGTCCGGGTGGACTTGTTGTACCTCGGCGATCGGGGTGAATGGCAAATGCAAAGCCCGATCGGTGATCTGGATACGACGGTAACGCTGGGCCATAATGGGTTCCAGCTTCCGGTGGCGGCGGTCGAGCGAGACACAACCGTGCCACTCAGACTTCAACTCGACGACAGTCGGCTGGAAGCGTCATTCGTGGTCGAGCCGGTGCGACCGTTGGATCTATACCTCGTACATCACACTCATCTGGACATCGGTTACACGCACCATCAGGACGAGGTCGAAAGGCTGCAGTGGGATCACTTGAAACGAGCGCTCGCTTACGGTGCAGGAAGCCGAGATTATCCCGAGGAATCCCGCTTCGTGTGGAACCCCGAAGGACTGTGGGCCGTCGAGTCGTATCTCGAAAATCACGGCGCGGCGGAGCGAGCCCGTCTCATCGAAGGCGTGCGTGAAGGGTGGATTGCGCTGGACGGGATGTTCGCGAACCTCCTGACCGGAATAGCGTCAGATGAGGGGTTGATGCGGAGCTTGGAAACCGCCCGGCGCCTGAGCGATATAACTGGCGTGCCGATCGAGTCGGCGATGCTGAGTGACATTCCGGGATTTACCTGGGGCCTGGTACCGGTGCTGGCGCAGCATGCGATTCGCTACCTGTCCATCGGTCCCAATCTCGGCCACCGGATCGGCCACTTCTCCGACGTCCTAGGCGACAAGCCGTTCTATTGGGAGTCACCGTCGGGCAAGGAGCGTGTGCTCACGTGGGTGTCGGGTGCCGGCTACGCGTGGTTCCACTCGGGACTCGGTTACTCGAACATCACTGAGGTGTTGGATGACGAGAGTGTCTTCAAATACCTAGATCGACTAGTCGAGGAAGGGTACCCATACGCCATCGCGCACATGAGGTACAACATCGGATCTGACAACGGCCCCCCTGATCCGACTCTGGCAGATGCCGTGCGGGAGTGGAACGACCGATACGCGTCACCACGGCTTATCATTTCGACCACGAGCGAGCTTTTCAAGGAGTTCGAAGAACGCTACGGCGAGGCGTTGCCAGTCTACCGTGGAGACCTGACAGGTCATTGGGAAGACGGGGCTGCTTCATCTGCACTTGAGACGGCAGCGGTACGGCGCGCCGCCGAGAGCCTGGTCCAAACCGAAGCACTGGCTGCGATGCTAGACAGGCCCCTCGGAAACGACGAGCTCTATCGCGCATGGCGTTACGTGCTGCTCTACTACGAGCACACTTGGGGATCGTGGAACAGCATCAGCGAGCCGGAGTCGGAGTTCACGGTAGGGCAGTGGCGTCGCAAGAAGGAATTCGCCGACCAGGCGGTAACCGTGGCTGCGGAGCTACGACGGGTGGTGGTTGCCGACAGAGCGGCTCCTGCTGTAGAAGAGACGGCAATAGCCGTCTACAACTCTCTGAGCTGGTCTCGCTCGGACGTGATTCTGCTACCGCCGGAACACAGCACCGCCGGTGACCGCGTAACGGACGAGACTGGCATCGAGGTACGATCTCAGCGACTTCAGTCAGGAGAACTCGCGTTCCTGGCTGAGCACGTTCCCGCGTTCGGGGAGCGACGTTACACGGTGGCTCCGGGATCCGCCGGCAGTGCTACTGTGAGAGGGGAGAACAAAATCTCCAATGGGTTGATCGAGCTAGAGGTCGATCGGCGCCAGGGCACCATCAGTTCGCTAGTCTTTGATGACAAAGAGTTGGTAGGAGACTCGACTAGGGGGTTGAATGAGTACCTCTACGTTTCTGATCGGAGTCCGGACAGTGTTGCCACGAGCGGATCCGCAGGGGTAGTTGTGAGAGAGAGCGGCCCCTTAGTCTGGTCGATCGAGTCGCGCTCTGCTGCTCCTGGTACCTCCGAGGGCATTACCAGCGAGGTGCGTCTGTACGCGGGACTCGACCGCATCGACATAACGAACACCGTCGATAAGACGCTGGTTTACTCGCCGGAAGCGGTGTTGTATCGCTTCCCGTTTGCGCTTGCCGATGCGGAAGTCCGCATCGACATACCATGGGGGTCGTTCCGTCCCCAGGAGGATCAGATCGCTGGCTCATCGAAGAACTACATGAGTGCACAGCGCTGGGTCGACGTCCACAACGCCGGTGCGGGTGTCACCGTTGTCACTCTCGATGCTCCTTTGGTGCAGCTTGGAGAAGTGAGAACCGACGCCATAGTCACGGGATGGCTCGACACGATACAGCCGAGCGCAACGTTGTTCTCCTACGTGATGAACAACTACTGGGAGACCAACTACCGGGCGGGTCAGGACGGTCTGCACACATTCCACTACACGTTGCGACCTCACTTGGGGTTCGATGAGGCGCAGGCTGAGAGGTTCTCGACTAGCATCGGGCAACCGCTGGTTGCGGTCCCAGTCGGAACTGATCGAGCGTTGGTTGAGCCGCCATTCCAGATAGAAGCGGATCGAGTAGTCGTCTCCAAGTTTCTGCGGAGTGCTACGAGTAATGCCTACGTCGTGCGGTTGTTCAATCCTGGAGACCGGGCTGACAGAGTGATGTTTGGCAGCCGACAGGGGAGAGCACCGCGAGTGTACGGTAGCGATGTGTGGGAACGAAGAGGCGATCTCTTGGAATCGCCAATCATGCTCGAACCCTACGAGGTGGTGACGGTGGTGGTCGTACCGTAACTAAGCAGCGAATTGGCACTATGGTTGCCTCATAGGAGAATCATGGGAACGGGCCGATATCGAGTAAGGTTGATTACCTCAGAGGAGGAGTTCCACTCTCTCGAACCCACGTGGAATGCCGTCCTGCAACAGCGGGGCAATACGAACTTGTTCATGACCTTCGAGTGGATGTCGACCTGGTGGAAATGCCTCCAGGGTGACAGGGAGCTGCTGCTACTAATCGCGAATGATGGGGACCGAATTGTCGGCGTTGCACCGTTGATGAGAGATACGAGAACGATTCCCGTCATTCATATTCCATTCAAGGAAGTCCGACTCGTATCCACCATTCCCAGGCTGATTCTGCATCTTCGTTTGCAGGCACTCTGGATTTCCTGATCGCCCCGGGCCATGAAGGCACCCGTGAGGCACTTGTCCGGTACGTGCTCAACGACCTAACTGGCTTCCATTGCTTGCGGCTTCACCCAATTCCGGAAGATTCGCCCACACTGAGAGTTTTCAAGGAAATCAACGAGCGCCTTGATGTAGGCGTGAGTGTGGAGAAAGTCATTGAGAATGCTTGTCTGCGCATAACGGAGGATTGGGAGACATACTACAAGAGTCGTAGTAGAAGGCTGCGGTCGAGGTTGAGGAAGCTGAAACAGTCGGTATACGATAAAGAGAACATACGGTTGGCTGAGTTCTCGGGTCTAGCAGAAGTGGATGAGGCGCTACAGAGCATTCTGGAAATTGAAGGACGCTCCTGGAAGAGCCAAGCAGGTGTGCCGATCAATGCAAGTCACTATGGTGGGTTCTATTTTGAACTCGCCAAAGTTGTTGCGGCCAAAGGTTGGCTGAAGATATTCGTATTGAAGACAGATGGCGGGCCGATCGCATACCAATACTACATAGACTACATGGGCTCGTTGGTTGTGTCCACGTCTCGAGGTATCATTCTTCAATACAGATCCATACTCACGATTCATACGGGCAATCATGACAAGTAGGTTGCTTCACGGAACCTGGGACCGGTTCTGGGATTGGAGGCGTAAGTAAGCGGGCGAGGTGGAAGTTATTCAGGATACGAGGCGAGGCCTTATTCCTGGGAAGCTCAGTCTGCGCCGATCCCGTCGTCGTGCTCCAACAGGCTGACCTCGGAACTCGATGCTGTAGACGTCAATCTGCGTGAAACCTCTTCAGCAATGCGCAGGCCAACTTCGTTTTCCTCATCGACTACTGCATGTGCTCCTACGACGTCGAGTTGCCAGCGGTGGATGTGATAGCGCGAACGCACCACCACTACAGCATCAGGTGATAGGGATCGTACCAGCTGAACGATCTGCCGAGCCTGGCCAGGATCGGGCACGGTAACAGCAACGGCCGCAGCTGTTCGAACGTGGGCACCTTCCAAGATCTCCTCCCGAGTAGCGTCGCCCAGGTGAGTCTCCAGTCCGTATGCCTCGGCGTGTTCTGCGTTACTGGGGTAGAGGTCGACTACCAGCATTGGGAGGTCTGGACTCCCCATCAAAGATTCTGCTACCCGCTGGCCGGCGGGTCCGAATCCCACGATCACCAAATGGCCGCTCACGGGCTGGATCAGATGCTCTCCAGTCGGCCACTTGTGCGGATCGAAGGAGGGAATCGACAGCCGTCCCACGACCGTTGCCAGGCGTGGCGCGAGATTAACCAGGTACGGTGTGAGGAAGAGAGTTACGGTCAATACTGCTACGACGAGCTCAAATAGGTCTCCGGTGATGAGTTGCCCGGCTTGCGCGACTACTGCTACTACCAAGGAAAACTCCCCTACTTGAGCCAGCACAACACCGGTAGCGACGGCTTGGCCGAGCGGACACCGAAAGAGGTGAACGGCACCAGCCGTCACCACTGTCTTACCGATCACCACGGCAACTACAACCACGGCTACCAGCACCCAGTTAGCAGCAATCCAAGACGGACTGATCAACATGCCGATCGAGCTGAAGAACAGCGTCACGAACAGCGTTTGCAGTGGAACGATATCGGCTCGGATCTGGGTGGCGAATGGTGACTCGGCCAGTAGCATTCCGGCCACGAACGCGCCAAGTACGGGTGAGAAACCCAGTGCGTGAGAGGCCCAGGCTGAGCCGAGTGCCGTGACGATGGCCAGCAGTATGGGTAGGTCACGATTGCTAGCCGCAGTCTGCCTGCTGAGAAACGAGGGCAAGCCGTAGTTGAGAACGACGTGAAGCGCACCGAACAGCAATGCTGCCATACCGAGCGCCCTGAACATGGTCCAACCGACTTGACCGGCGGTTCCTCCGCTGCTCATGAACGCGATAACCAGCATGAGCGGAACAACCGCAATGTCCTGCAAGAGTAATATGCCGACTGCGTTGCGGCCGTATACGGCGTCGAGCTCGGCACGGCCTGCCAACAGGCGCACCACGGCGGCCGTACTGCTGAATGCGATCATGATGCCTACGGCCACAGATGCCCCGGCACTCAGACCAGCAATCGATCCAACGCCTGCGGCCAATGCTCCCGTCACCAGCATTTGCATCGTCCCGCCACCCAAGGCTATCGCACCGACGGCACGAAGCCGCCGCCAGGAGAACTCGAGCCCAATTGTGAAGAGAAGCAGTGCGACACCCAGCTCCGCGATGGTCGACACCGCGATGTGACTGGGCAGGAGATCGAGCGCGTTAGGGCCCAGCAACGTGCCGGCGAGCAAGTAGCCCAGTAGCGGGCTCTGCTTGAGCCGGTCGCAGATCCCGCCCAGCACCATTGCCGCGGTCAGGATTATCAATATGTCCAGTAGTGACGTCCAGAGATCCATGACGGCTCGCGTGAAAGGTGATCTTTGTGATCAAGATTTAAACATCTTTTCGTTCTACGCAACGATTATCGAGGCAATGCGTCAAGCTGGGTGGGTCGTGAGGGAAGAACTGAAAGTCCCGCAGGTGCTTCACCGCCTGCGGGACTTCGTCCATCTACGGCTGTTGCTACCGTGGCGGCAGCGAATGAGGTTATATCCCTTGGAATGTCCAGGCCAGCACCAACCCATCGACGGTGGCCGCTACCGTCATCGTGTTGCCCGTCACTGAGTAATTCAAGACGACTTCGTCGAGAGTATTCGGATCCAGCGTAAACTGAGTGCTGGTTGCTGTGAAGTCTCCTCCATCTGTACAGGCGGTTACGGTGTCGCAGAATTCCATTAGATCGCCTGTCACGCTGTACGAGTATTCGCCGTTGGCGTTGAACGTGAAACTGAGTGTCATTCCTCCGGCTATGAGATCCACACCGTCGACCATCAAGACGGTGGCGTTCCATGAGCCGACCAGCTCGAGACTCGAATCGACGATATTCTCATCGCCGCAACCAACAACGATCGGTGCTATCGAGGCGATAGCCAAGGCTGCTGCTATTCGACGGGTACGAAGCCATTGCATGGCCAATCTCCACTTGAAAGTTTTGGGGTCGGGTTTCCGTTACAGACTTGGAACTCCGCCAGCAACCTCAGCATTCTCGGGAATTGTTGCTGTGAGGGGTATCACTTTCAGGTGAATCGGACTGGGAAGAAGAGTGAGATGCACAGTCAGAAGTAGCGTCTCAGAAACAAGGACACGCTCGTCTCTTCACGTAATGCATGAGGTGGCTCGCGAAGCGCGCGACCGGCGAACCAGCGAAACTCGAACGCTGCTGCCACATTGTTGCCAAAACGTCGCTGGATTTCCATGGAGGCGATCACGTTGCCGGTATTGAAGTCGATCGATGTCCCGCCTTGCACGCTTCCGTCCTGAAACAGGAGTCGAGCACCCACGAATGTATCGTGTTCCAGTGACGTCGTGGCATTACGTCCCCGGCTATCGAACAACACTTCGAGGAACACTGACAAGTAGTCGACTGGGGCATACTCCACACCTGATCCAAGTGCCACGTAGCGACCAGGCGCGGGATCTCTGGTTACGAGTTCGAGCTTCAACAACCAGGATGAACCGGTGTACTGAACGTCGCCTCCGAACTGATGCACTCGATCGTAGGTGGGGATCAGTAGATAGGGAGTGTGAGCCGGTCCTGACGGCTCGAACCACGGTTCTCGTGCCGTGCCGCCGAAGTAAGTGATTCCTATGTCCCACTGCGTCGTGGCCAAGGACCAGCGCGCTGCTCCCGAGAGGTATCGAAGAAGTGAGGAATCTGCATTTCGCATGACCGACCCATCTACTGGGTGGTGGGACCAGAGGCGGCCCCGTCGCCCGGCGAAGGGGCGTGGACGCGCCCAGGGAAGCAGGTAGACATCTATCGTGCCCCAACTAGACGTCCACGAGCTAGCGATCATCAATTGGCTCAGCATCCGGCGCCTGGGCCAGCGAATGTCGGGGTCTTGCTGATTGACAACGTCCACTAGATGGCTCGACTCCAGGACTCCCCAGAAGACGGTGCGGAGTCCGACCGCGATGTCTACTTCACCGGCAGAGCCGAGCCAGGCAATGTCTTTGGCATCGAGTCGGATGCGATTGGGGTTGAGCGGATCGACACGGATCCAGGCTCCGAACCTGAAATCCGTGCGGCCGAATAGTGTCCGGTTTCCGAAACCGGCTGTGAGAGTCGGCTCAGTGCTAGTGAGTGATGCGGGGGACGACACGAAGGCCCTCCCCTCGAAGGTGATTTCTCCCTCCCACTGAGGTGTGGCGCCGTATGCGTCAAACGTGGGAGCCAACAGAAAGAGGCAACCCGCAACGAACTTCTTCACACATCACTCTCCGCGCCCCAGGCGTTTAGGGTCGAAATCGCGCGGGTCCAATCCGGTACCGAGCACCAGATTGGACCATTGCAGTGCCGTACTGGCGCCTGTCTGTTGATTTACCATCTCCATTACGTCGGGTCGCCAGAATCTATTTCCGTACTTCCTGAATCCGTTGAGGGTGAGGGTTTTGAGAAGAATGTCTCCGCGATCGTAAAAGTCGATGCGGAGAACGCGATACTCACTCTCGTCGAACCACACCAGCTGCCTGCTGTACTGGGACGACGGGTCTATCGGCCGCAACTCTACGATCAGTGCCGGCATTCCCTCCAAGGTGTCGGTCGCGATCAGTCGGTACGTGTAGCGATCGGGTTGCATGGCGCTGACATCCTCGTACGAGAACTCGCTGCCCATGAACGATCCGGACCGGCTGGCGCCGGCGATACGCTTCACACGCTGTAATGAGGGGAGGTAGAGCCATTGGTCACTGGAGCCGTCTCCATGCCCAACGGTCAACAGCGCGGTTCCTCGGAGGTCTCGTGGCTCCTCGAAGCGGACCAAAGTGCGCTGACCTTCATCGTCGACTTCGAGCGTCTTGATGGCGAGTTCGCGCACGCGCTCAGTGCCCCGACCGTTCCGGACGATCATGTGGAGTGTGGCGCTGAGATCTCCGAATCCGGTAGCGCGTCGATTGGCCTCTAGTGCTATTTCGTGCCCCCTGTCCTCTGACGTCTGAGCTGCGCCGATAGCGCCCATTGTCAAAGGCAAGAGTGAAAGAATCACCGTGCGTTTCATGAGGTTGCTCCTTTCACCGGCGTGGTTGCGTGTTCTTTGGCAGGTGCCCACGACTCGGCGAGTCCAACGATGGACGGAAGAACGAAGAGGTCGGCGGCCAGTGCCGTCACGGCGCTTACCACGGTCATGAGCCCGATAAGGAACAGGACCTCGAAGTGGGACATCGTGAGGATGAGAAATCCCGCGGTCACGACCCCGGTGGTGACCACCATTACGGCACCCGCGTCACGAAGTCCGCCGACGAGCCCTGAGGTGATTCCCCTGCCGTTCCCCGAGTGGTGAGCTACGCGACTCATCAAGTGAATCGTGTCGTCGACGGCGATTCCGAAAGCGATAGACAACACGAGTACGGTCGATGGCTTGATGGCATATCCCAACGCTGCCGTCACACCCAGCACAGCTATGAGGGGCAAGAGGTTGGGGATCAGTGCGACCAGCCCCAACCGCACCGACTTGAACATCCACATCATGATCGAAGTGATCGCGACGATGGCAATGAGGATGCTTGGACCGAAACTTCGCAGCAGCCGCTGGGTGAAACTGTGGATCATCGTCACAGTCCCCGTCAGATCTTGGGTTCCCACTGGGAACGGGTGCTGCTCGATATACGCATTCAAGCGGCCGAGGAAGGGTTCCAAGATCAGTGATCCCTCGTCGCGAACCGTGATGATCACTTGCGCAACTCCCAGTGTCTCATGGTAGACGTCCTCGACAAACGCGGGATCTTGTAGCTGGGCCATAAGCAAGAGTTGGCTCGCTTCTTCAACCGATACAGGAAGTGGATCGGCGGACGAGCCGATGGCTGCACGACGGAGTTGTTGGAAGAAGTCAGGCAGGGCGAGGACGTGAGTGACTAGCGGCTCCTCTCGAGCGAACGACTTCAGATCCTCCATCCAAGCCAACGCTTCCGGGGAGTGGAGGGGACGGTCACCGGTTTGACGCAACAAGACATTCACCTGGAAGAACCCGAATCCGTGCTCGTCCATCCAGCGGATGTCCTGCATGAACGGCGCGCTCTCTTTGGTGTCGTCGATCAGGAACGTGTTGACGCGCAGTTGTGAAGCGAGGATTACGCCAGCGGCCGCAACTACGGCCGTAACGAGCACCACGCGGCCGGAGGGCTTCCGTGCCCGTGCGACCGATGCTGCAATGATGGTCTCCAACAGGCGAGGCTGGGCTGCAACGTTCGGTGGCGGCCGATCTGGCGCGAAGCTGAGCAGAACGGGAAAAGCGGTCATGCTGAAGGTGAACGTCAGCAAGATCGCGACGGCGGTGAGGACACCGAAATCGACGACGATGCCGATTCGGGTCCCTGCCAGGCTGGCGAAGCCAACTGCGGTGGTTATCGATGTGTAAAAGCAGGGGCCCACCAAAGCGGCGAACGTCGAGACAATCGCCGGTTGCTGAGGCTGAGACAGCCGGCGCCTGCGGTATTCGGAGAGGATGTGGACAGCGTCGCTCATTCCCACCACCAGCACGATGATCGGAATGAAGCTCGTGAGTATGCTGATCGGCTTGCCGATATACCCCAGGAAACCGAGCACCACCAGGTAGGCCGGAGCCACGGATGCGAGAGAGAGGATGACGTGTGCCGGGCGGCGAAAGTACCAGTAGAGGATTAGCGCGAACGCGACCAGGGCGGCCGAGAGGAGGACCCGAATGTCTGATTCGAGCAGCTTGGGTGCTCTGGCCCGTGCAATGGGAAGCCCGGTGAGAATCAGTTCTGCTGCCGCGGCATCGAAGTTGGCAAGACTGTCGGCCAGAGCAGACTCTATTTGCCGCCGCGTGGGATCTGTGTTCTCCTCCTGTTTCACGTAGCCGTGAATCAAGAAGATGGTCTGCGTAGTGTCCCACAGGATCCCGTTGAAGAGCGGATCCGAAGCGTGCAATCGTAGTGCTGCTACCATACCGGAATCGGTCGCTTCGTTGGGCGAGACCAGTGGCCCTACAGAGATTCCTGTTTCGTCCTCAATCGCCTCCTGTTCTGCGACCATCACGCTCCCGAGCCAACGGATGTTCGCTAGTCCGGAAGACTCAAACCACGTCGCGACCCGTTCCATGTCGCGATACAATTCCGTACTGAATCCTCTCCGGTCCTTCCAGAAGAATGAGACGCGGGTGTCTTCGCGCGGGAAGAGTCGCTTGTACTCCTCGTAGGTGTCGCGCTCCTGTCCCCACTCGAGGAAGAACTGCTCGACGCCGTAGTCGATCCAGACATGTCTCGCCCCGTATGCCACCGTGAGGATCAGACCCGTCAGGGTCGCGAGCGTGAGTCCCCGGTGATTGAGCAGCCAGATGAAAAACCGCTCGCACTTCATGCGTTCCGCTCCGGGAGATTGGTTACTCAGTTCTGCTGTTGGAGGAACGGTCGCCCGATGGCGTCAAACGGGTGTCAACTCTCCATCCGATAGCCGTGGCGTTCGCCGTCGGTCAGAGCGAACAGATGTGGTAGTCTTGCGGACTCAACGGAATCAGGGCTGAGATGGACTCGGGGTCCCGTGCGGTGTGGTCTAAACTTGCTGCTGTCCTGTGCCACGGATAGTATGATTAGAACGACTATATGTCAAACGATTATATCAATGTCATAAATTACTCGCGGACCCGGGAGATCGTCGCCAAGAACGGGAAAAGATGTCCCAGGTCAGACGCTTTGTGATCTAGACCACCGCAGGACGCTCGGACTGATGTGAACCTTGCGGCTAGTCTCCCGTGGAGAATTGTGACATGACTGGAGTACTTTGGGCTCGTTTGAGCGAGGATGTGGATTGCGGTTTGCGCCGCGGCGCGTGGTATGAGACGATCACGCTGCGGTCGTCAGAGGCATTTCTTTCTATAGGTGGGGAGCCCCGGCCGTTTAACCGCAGGCAGCTGGAAATAGTGACCACGCGGCCCACCCGGTGGACTGTGGTGTCACACGCGAGCAATTCAGATAGAATACCGCCCCGGTGGGCTAGGGGATATACGGTGTGTCCCAACTGTCGCATGCGCCAGCTACCCATGGGCCGGCCCCACGCTCTTCGCTGCGAAGGGTGTAATGGGCTGTTCGAGGTAGCATGGGACGAACCGTACCTCGCCAACTTTGGTGATTCGAACCCGCAGTGATCATCTGTAGGGCTCGCAGCAGTTCTGTGACGCCGCTACCGCCGTGGCAGGTACCGCTTCGGAAACTTCGCCACCACGGTGTACACCGGATCCACGATGTTGGCTACGGTGCTCTCTGATAGCTGACTCAATACCTGGTAAGCGTCCCAGCGATCGAAACCGTATTCCTCGAGCCATTCCACTAGCTCTACGTGAGCCAGTCTAAAGGCGTCAATCAGGGGCCGCGCGCTACCCGCCACCATGATGTAGTCATCATCTTCCAGCCTCGGCCAGTTGATCGTCTGGCCCTTGATGACATCGAGCTCGAGGACCACGTCCATCGAAGTCTCCAGGCCCGTACCCGAGATTTCGCCTTCGCCTTGCCTCGCATGACCGTCGCCGAAGTAGAAGTAGGCCCCGTCGTGGAAGATCGGCAGATAGACGGTCGTGCCTTCCCTGATTTCGGGTGCATCCATGTTGCCACCGAAATCGCCGGGCCAAAGGCCACCGAATGCTTCCTCTCCCCGAGGGGCTACTGCCACCCGGCCCAACATCGGCTGCAGATCGATCTCGATGCTGCCAACACTGCTTCCCGGAAGTTCCGTTGTCGCCACCATTCGCTCAGTATCGAGGTGCCACACCCAGCGTCGGGCCGGAATCGGATCGTTCAACAGGCGAACGCGATTGTCCGAGGCCAGTCCGCCAAATCCGGGGCTGATGCGTGAGGCCGCGGTCTCATAGTTCGGGCGCACTTCGATAACCCGCACCACGAGAATGTCGTCGGTCGTTGCACCTTCTATGTAGATCGGGCCGACCTCGCCGGGGAATGCGCCACCTTCTTCCGTGTAATAGCCACCGAAATTGGTGTTGGAGATTAGTACCGTGGGAGGTGTGACCCGCAGAACCGGCTCTCTGACGGCAAACGTTGGGTAACCAGCGGTCGGAGTGAAGCGGACCGTGTCCTGGGCAAACAGTGTCGCAGCGCCCAACTGGGCAACCGCAAGTGTGGTCAAGGCCGTGGCAATACGCATGGTCATCTCGTTCGGTTTGCAGATAGTGAAATCGTCTCCCGCACGACACCGCCCTTTTCCGAAGACACGGTAACAACGACCGACGGCCGATCGCCTGTGATACGCAGTACGTACTCGACGGTGTGTCTTGTCGCGGCGGTTCCGCTCGCCCCCTGTGCGAAGCCGTCACCGTCCAGGTCGTTGGGTGGATCTTCATCGAGCAGGCCGTCTCCGTCTTCGTCGTAGGGCCGTGGTGTGCTGCGCGGGTTGTGTATCGTGCTGAGCGCGACGTCGGCCCCGTCGGGATTGAACTTGGGGCGTACGTACAAGGTGTGAGTATCGAGAAGGTTGGTGATGCGTGGGTCAACACCGTAATCAGTCAACACATACCAGGCGAAATGGAGCGCTACCTCGGCTCCAGCCAATTCCTCTTCGTGGATGTTGCCGTCGTAGTAGTAGCCAGGCTTCTCCAAAGCAGCTCCAGTCTGCTTGTTGGTGATCTCCAGTACCAGCAGCGCCGTTCCTTCCAGCGTCTCACCAATCGAATAGAGATTCGTGAGCTGAGGAAACTCATCAGTCCAGCCCTCGAGCAGCGCGTAGACATCGGCCGTACTGTGGAACTTCTCCCAATTGGGATGAAGTGGATCCTCATTCTGGCACTCGAGGCTGGCCGGTAACAGTGTGAGGACTGATGCACTCAACAACTGTAGATGTCTGAGCGTGCACCTCATGGTGGTTCCCCAGAAGAGCGGTTATCGTAGCTTGTGAGCTTGATCCAGGCCCGTCACGGGCCCCTTGGTAAGTGACAGCACTTTTCTGTGGATGGCAATGGACCTTTGTCGCAGGTGGTAGCCATGAAATGTTGGAGGAGACTGTGCCGCTTGGTTGCCGGCGTTTCGCTGTGGTTGTCAATTCTCGCGGTTCCGATGGTGGGGCAGGCTGCCACACCGGTCACAGGAACCGAAGGCATGGTGAGTGCGGCGCATCCGTTGGCAACCGAGGCTGGGCTGAGGATCTTGCAGTCAGGTGGGACAGCCTTCGATGCTGCCGTCGCGGTGGCTGCTGCGCTGAATGTAGTCGAGCCCGCGATGTCGGGTATGGGTGGGTACGGGACGATTCTAGTGTTCGACGCTGGGAATCGAGAGGCGAAGTTCCTCAACCCCAGCGGACGCATGCCTGCCGGTCTGGACAGCGACGCCTTCCGGGAACCGACGCCGGCCGTCATGGAGAACCGGCGAGGTGCCAAGGCTGTCTCGACGCCGGGGAACGCGAACGCGTGGGAGGCGATGTGGCTAGAATATGGCCGTCTCGAGTGGTCTGAGTTGTTCCAGGACGCGATTCGGCTGGCAGAAGAGGGATTCGCCCTGAGCGACGGCGAAGCGTCACTGATAGAACGAGCGTTCTCCAGCTTCCCCGAGCACGCGCAGTTGTTTTACGGGAAGGACGGACAAGCGCTCGGGTCCGGTGAGCTGTTGGTGCAGCAGGACCTTGGCCGCTCGTTGCGCCTGGTTGCGGCGGAGGGAGCCCAAGTGGTTCACGGGGGCGAGATCGGCGCTGCCATCGATGCGGCAATGCGGGAGGCGGGAGGATTTCTGTCCTTGAGAGACTTGGCAGAGAATGAGGCAGAGTGGTGGGAGCCGGTAAGCATCGATTACCGCGGGCAGCGAATTGTCACGGCTTCTCCGCCCGCCAACTCATGGCCGGCGCTCGTGAGGCTTGGGATGATGAGCAGGCTCGACGTTGCGTCAATGGGGCACAACAGCTTGGGGTTTCTCCATGCGTACGCCGAGGTCACCAAGCACGCCTTCTGGACACGCCTAAGGTGGGCCGGCGATCCCGACGTTACTCCGCCCCCACTGGACGTTCTCTTGTCGAAAGAGTACTGGGAGGAGCAGGTGGCCAAGATAGATCCCGACCGGGCCACTCGGTTTGTCCCGCCAAGCCGCTTCGGAGACGAGAAACACACAACTCATTTCGTTGTTGCCGACCGCTGGGGCAACGTCGTGTCGGCTACCCAGACCCTTGGGAACGCCTTTGGGTCCCGTATCATGGCGGCCGGAACAGGGATCTGGCTCAACAACTCACTGGCTTACTCGACGTTTGAGCCCAAGGGCAACCCGATGGATGCCTTCCCCGGCCGCCACAAGTTATCCGGTGATGTGCCGCTTTTCGTGATGAGGGAGGGCCGTCCCTGGATCGCCATCGGCACACCGGGCGGCCACACCATCGCCCAAACCGTGCCTCAAATGGTCATGAACATGGTGGATTTCGGAATGGACGTTCAGGCGGCTATAGCGGCACCGCGGATCAGTTTTGTAGAGCCGGATGTTCTCGTTGTGGAGGAGCGAATCCCTC
>JBDGZZ010000077.1:0-14937 GCA_039588335.1 Gemmatimonadota bacterium
CGACGGCGGCTCGCATTCGATGAAATGCGAAGGACGTGGCAGACGATGTTACCGGTCGTACTAGTGGACGGCAAGCCATGATGAGCGGGACACGCTTGATAGCTCTGTCACTAGTGTTGAGCGCAACCGCGCCTGCAGTTGCACGCGCTCAGAATCCAGCTGACATCGCTTGGCGGCAGGGGGACCTGATCACCGCAGAGCGCCTCTATGCAGAGCGTCTCGCCGCCGATTCCTCAGATGAAATTGCGCTACACCGCATGGCTCTCATGTCGGGATGGAACGGTCATTACCGGCAGAGTATCGGGCTGTTCGATCGTTTGCTGGAGATCTCCCCGCAGAACTGGGAGGCGTCCGTTGACCGCGCCCGGGTCTTTGCATGGGAAGGACAAACCAAGAGGGCCCTCACGTTGCTCGACCAGGTACTCGAGCAGCAGCCGACGTACGTGCCTGCCCTACAGGCCCGAGCCCTGTTCCAATCATGGGCTGGCGAGCACGGCGCAGCCATGTCGACCTATGAACAGATCGGCCAGATAGTTCCTGAGAATCGGTCGATACCGCGGGAGCGTGCCCGCGTGCTATCCTGGTCTTCGCAGCTCGACGCAGCTATCGCCATCTACGATAGCCTACTTGAAACCGACCCCGCCGATCGTGAGACCCGACTCGGTCTTGCCCTAGTGTTGTCATGGGCTGACCAGCTGGACTCTGCAGCGGCTATCTACCACGCGTTGCTCGCCGTCGACTCCGAGGATGATCAGGCGCTACAGGGCCTGGGTCGCGTTCTGAGCTGGGACGGCGACTTGGTTGGCGGTGAACGGTACTGGCGTCGGGCCGTTGCGGTCAGCCCACGAGACGTAAACGCCTTGGCCGGACTCGCGGCGACACTCAGGTGGCAGGGCCGCGACGCCGAGGCACTCGGCTTCCTGGTGCAGGCGGATTCAATCGCACCAGGCCATGGCGACGTGCGGACAGAACTCCAGTGGGTTCGTACGGCGGTGGCGCCTCGGGGGACGATCGCCTGGGTGTATGAAAGCGACACGGACGGCAACCGCATCTCCTCGCTCATGAGTCCGGTCGCCTGGCGACCCACGCCGCGACACGAGCTGCGCGCGATGGGTTACCTGCGCAACCTCAGAGTCACCGGAGCAAATCCGGTGGAGTACACCGCATACGGCGCTCAGGTGGATGGCTGGACGCAGATCGAGCCCGGATGGGAGTTTCTTCTCGGCTTGGGTGTGAGTGGCAGCGATGCGGCCGGTACAGGTGCGTTAGGACGGTTCTCCTCGAAGATCAGCAGTCCGGGCCGGTACCCAGTGTGGGGAACAGTTGCCTTCTCACATGAGCCACTAGATGCCTCGGCGTTGCTGGTACAAAACCAGGTAACCGTGGACATGCTGAGCATCGAGGCACGTGCTGTGCCCGCGGGCGGGTGGACCGTGAACGTCAGCGGCTCCTACGCGAAGTTCGACGGATCCGAACCGAATCCCAGAAGGGCTGCCTTCCTGGGTGTAACGCGGCGCTTTACTCGGCAGATCGCGGCCGGGACGGCGATCAGGACTTTCGGATTCGAGAAAGACTTGAACGACGGATACTTCGACCCGGATCTTTACTTCCTCGGTGAGGTCAATGCCGGTTGGCGAAACCAATATGGCAAGTGGTACGCTGCGGTAGCTCTGGCTCCAGGACTACAGCTGGTCGGCAAGGGCGGAGATCTGTCCTTCTCCGGACGAGCCCGCGTTGCCCTGGGATACCGGGTCGGTCCTGGCCGCGAGGTCGAACTGACGGGAGGGTTCTCCACTACCGGCCTGAGCATGTTCGGCTCGAACGTTGGGGACTACCGCTACAGAACCACGAGCTTGTCGGCAGGGTGGGTCTTCTGACGCCGCGCGGGTCGTACTGCATTTGACTGCATGTAGCACATTCCACCGCCAATAGACGCACTCGTTCCACCCGGCTACCTTCCGGCATGTAGTTCTCACATCAACAAACCTCACATTCGACTACGCAGGAGGTAGGCAGTGGGCGGAATGTTTGGCGTTGTCTCGAGCGACGACTGCGTCGCCGATTTGTACTACGGTACCGACTATCACTCGCACCTCGGGACTATGCGCGGTGGCCTGGCCGTGAAGAACGGGACGGGGTTCACTCGTTTCATTCACGACATCACCAACGCTCAGTTCAGAAGCAAGTTCGAGGACGACCTTCATAAGCTCCAGGGAAACATGGGAATTGGTGTCATCAGTGACTATGAAGATCAGCCGCTCATTATCAGCTCGCACCATGGGACCTATGCGGTAGTAACAGTGAGTAAGGTCGACAACCTAGAGCAGCTGGTGCAGGCGGCCCTGAAGAAGAATGGCACACACTTCTCGGAGATGACGGGAAGCGAAGTGAATCCGACACAGCTGGTAGCACACCTCATCGATCAAGGAGCGACGTTCGAAGAAGGGATTGCACATGCACAGGACAAGATCGAAGGATCGTGTTCGATCCTGCTGCTAACCAACAAAGGCATATATGCAGCGCGGGACCGTCTCGGGCGTACGCCGATAGTGACGGGAGAGAAGGACGGGTCTTTTGCTGTTACACTCGAATCCTGCTCACTCCCCAACCTTGGATATCACGTTTCCAGGTATCTCGGACCGGGAGAAGTGGTATGCGCTACCCACGATGGGATAGAGCAACTAGTACCACCGGGAGACCGAATGCAGATCTGCGCTTTCCTATGGGTCTACTACGGATACCCTGCCTCGAACTACGAGGATGTCAACGTGGAAGCCGCTCGATATCGATGTGGCGAGTTCTTGGCGCAACGCGACGATGTCGAAGTCGACATCGTGGCAGGAATTCCGGATTCGGGCACCGGCCACGCGATCGGATATGCCAATGCGGCTCGAGTGCCCTACCGCCGCCCCTTTGTCAAGTACACCCCCACATGGCCACGCAGCTTTATGCCGCAGGATCAACGCATCCGAGATCTTGTCGCGCGCATGAAGCTAATCCCGATCAAAGAG
This sequence comes from Gemmatimonadota bacterium, assembly GCA_039588335.1. Taxonomy (GTDB): domain Bacteria; phylum Gemmatimonadota; class Gemmatimonadetes; order Gemmatimonadales; family GWC2-71-9. The sequence continues at coordinate 3,012 of JBDGZZ010000077.1, forward strand.
CTCATCGACGGAAACCGGCTGCTCTTCTGTGAAGACTCAATAGTCCGCGGCACGCAACTCAAAGACATCATCGAACGCATCTTCGATTACGGAGCAAAGGAAGTCCACATGCGCCCCGCGTGTCCTCCGTTGGTCTTTGGGTGCAAGTTCCTCAACTTTTCACGGTCCCGGTCGGAACTCGACCTGGCCGGTCGGAGAGCCGTGCACGAGCTGGAGGGAAACGATCCCGACAATCTCGACCAGTACGCCAACCCGGACTCGGATAACCACTGCGCAATGGTGGAATCGATCAGGAACCGACTCGGCCTTACCTCACTCAGATATCAGCGTCTGGACGACCTAGTTGCCGCCATAGGAATCCCCAGGGAGAACCTCTGCACGTATTGTTGGAATGGAGCTGAAGGGTAAGACCGTGAATGCAACGATAGGAGTGTTGGAGGAGGTCAAAGAGAGCTAGAATCGCCGCCTGCACGGTCCCTTCCCTTACGGCTCCACCGCTTTGAAACCTTATTTCCACCCGCAACGTCTATTTTGTATGATTGGATAGTGCACATCACCCGAGCCGGCAAGGACCCGTGAAAAGGACCGGATACCTTGGTGAGCTGGAACAGATGGTTCTACTCGCCATCCTCCAATTGAGAGACAGGGCCTTCGGCACCAACGTACTCGACGAGCTGAACATCCGGGTTCAGCGCAAGGTGTCGCGGGGAGCACTCTATGTGACGCTAGATAGGCTGGAGGAGAAAGGGATGCTGACGTCGAAACTCGGCGACCCAACCCCACGGCGCGGAGGACGGCCAAAGCGCTACTTGAGGGTCACTGCCGCCGGAGTTGCGGCACTCCGAAAGTCCAGAACTGCATGGCTGAGTCTATGGGAGGGACTAGACTCGGTGTTTGAACAACCATGAGACCCGCTCGCGACATCTCTCCGCCAGGTATCGCTACAGCGTTGCTCGCTGTGTGCCTTCCTAGAGGCAGGACGAGGGAGAGCGTACTGGGCGACCTTCACGAAGCATACGTAGACATGGTGGAAACGCGTGCGTCGGGCTTCAGCAGATCGCTCAGTGCCAGGCGATGGTATTGGCTTCAGGCGCTGCTTGTTGGAGCGAACTACCTGAAGCATAGCGTGTTGCATGGACGCAAACGTTCCCACCCAGCCGGCTCTCCGCTTCACAATCCGACCAGTAGGTCTCAGAGAGGCTCAACCATGAATAACCTGTGGCAGGACATCCGCTTCGCAGTGCGCATGTTCCTGCGTAGCCCCGGTTTCACCATCGCCAGCGTGTCTGTGTTAGCCATCGGAATCGGCGCGGTGACTGTCATGTTCAGCACGCTCAACTCCGTGGCGCTCCGCCCCCTGCCTTTCGAAGATCCAGAGAGGCTCGTGTGGGCCTGGGGAACCAACGATACCAGAAGCTCCAATTCCATGTCAGCGTTGGACTATTGGGACTATCGGGAGGAGAGCTACGCGCTCGAGTCCCTGGGTGCTTTCTTGCTGTTCACGCCCCGTGCGATCATAACCGGCGAAACCGAACCCGAACGCGTCTTCAGTACGCTCGTCTCATATAACTTGTTCTCTACACTGGGCGTCTCTCCTCAGCTCGGTCGATCGTTCCTCAGAGAAGAAGAGCGCAATGGATCAGAAAATGTGGTCGTGGTATCCGACGGGTTCTGGCAGCGGAGGCTTGGAAGAGACCCTGCCTCAGTGGGTACCACCCTCACGGTCAACGGAGAGCCCTACCAGATCATAGGAGTGATGCCTGCCGAGTTCGACTACCCGGGTGGCATCGAGATGTGGTTCCCCATGCGGGATGACACTCCCTACGCCCAAGGCCGCGGCAACAATAATTTCTTCTACGTCGGACGGCTAGGCGACGAGGTTACCATAGAGCAGGCTCAAACAGAGGTTGACTTGATCGCTCGCCGGTTGGAGGAAGCTTACCCCGAAACGAACGAGTCGTGGGGTCTCCGATTGGTTCCGCTGCATGAGCGCTACTTCGCGGGAACACGATCCAGGTTGGTGGTATTTCTGGGATTGGTGGGGTTGGTCCTGTTGATCGCATGCGCCAACGTCGCCTCGCTGTCTCTGGCGCGTGCCTCGACTCGCAGCGGAGAAATCGCCGTGAGGTTCTCACTCGGTGCTGCACGATCGCGAGTTGTCAGTCAGTTGCTCACCGAAAGTCTCCTCGTCGCACTTGCAGGTGGTGGAGTAGGTCTCGTCGTGGCCTACTATGGAATTGGGGCGCTCAAATCATTGGGTCCCGCCCTACCGCGGCTTCAGGAGATTGGCATCGATACGAGAGTGCTGGGATTCACATTCGCTATCTCACTGTTCACGAGTGTATTGGTCGGGATAGTGCCGGCATTAAAAGGAACACAACTGCCCTTGGCTGAGACACTCAAAGTGGGAGGTGCACGGAGCAGCGGTCACGGGAAGACGAGATTCCGCAGCGGACTCGTCGTAACGCAAGTAGCTCTCTCTCTGATGCTGATGATTGCGTCCGGCCTCCTCATACAGAGCTACACTCGACTGCAACGCGAGGAAGCCGGATTCCGGGTCCAAGGAATCCTACAGGCAGAGTTGCAGCTTCCGGAATGGAGATATACATCTTCCGAAGAACAGGCACAGGCCTGGGCTGAGTTGCACGATCGAGTGCGTGCTCTCCCTGGCGTCATCGGGGTCGGATCTATCGATCAAGTTCCCATACGTTCTGGCGGCACTTACAATCACATCCATCGAGCAGACCAACCGCCTACGAGCGCGGCAGAACGGTCCGAGATGTGGGCCCAACGCAGGTTTGCGTCAGAGGATTACCTCACCGCCATGGGCATTCCAATATTGGCGGGGCGTTCACTGGAACCAACCGATCAGCAGGGGAGCCCTTCCGTAATCGTCATCAGCGAGACAATGGCGGATCGGTTCTTCCCACAGGAGAGTCCGCTAGGCAAGGAAATGGTTCTGTGGGAGCAGAACTTTCTAATCGTGGGGGTCGCGGGCGACGTGAAGGAGTTTGGGCTGGGCGCAACAACGCCTCCGGTGTTCTATATGCCCACCCGTCAGTGGCCCCAGGTAAGAACGCAGCTCTTGGTGCGGACAGCAGGAGATCCGTTGGCACTGGCCGGAGCGCTGCGCCGAACGGTGTGGGAGATGGACCGCGGCATTCCCATCTCAGGGCTACAGACGATGGAGTCGCGCGTTTCTCAATCGTTAGCCGGCCCCAGGTTCAGCATGCTTCTGGTGGGACTGTTCGCAATCGTGGCTTTGATCCTCGCCTCGACAGGACTGTACGGCATCCTGGCCTACTTTGTCAGGCAACGCAATCGGGAACTCGGCATCAGGGTCGCTTTGGGAGCCGGCCCCAAGAGCATCATGGTACTCGTGCTCAAACACGGGATGTTGTTGACAGGAGCCGGCATCATCCTCGGACTGTTGGGTGGTTTCGCAGGTGCGCGCGTGCTGCAAACGCTCCTCTACAACGTTGCACCAACCGACGCACTGACCTTCAGCGGAGTGAGCCTCTGCCTGGCAGCGGTAGCATTGGCGGCCTGCATAATCCCAGCGAGAAGAGCACTCAAGGTTGATCCACAGGAGGTGCTGAGGGAGTAATGGAAGAAGAGAAGTGGGAAAGGAGAGAATGTAAACGTCCTGCATTTCTCTTCCTACCCACCTTCCAACAGGTATCTCCGCAAATCTCCAACATCATACTCGCCGTTCCCGTTACCGTCCGTATCCAGGAGAAGTCTCTGATCGTCTGTTAGCACAGAAGTAGGGAACGGCAGCAGACCCGACATCAAGGTTGAATCGGGAATTATCACAGAGCGAACCCTCAGGGTGAGAACGGTTGTGCCCGTGACCCCACGGTCGTCCCGAATTTGAATGTCGAGACCAAACTCACCTGTCTGAAAGGGAGTGCCTTCAACCAAGAGGCGGTCGGCGGCGATCTCCAACTCGAGTCCGCGTGGCAACGTGTTGTGACCCGCCGCCACACCATAAGGGAGCACTCCACCGCCAATCGGAAGATCGATGCTGACCGACTCGAGTGCCGTAACATCCTCGAGGCCCCCCCGGGCCACCACCCCTGGCGACTCCGCCGTGGAGATTACCAGCCGCACTCCATTCCCACTTGTTTCGATCGAGTGGATCGTAACCGCCGTGGCCGTTCCATCGGCAAGACGTGTTGCCGGGTACGAGAGGTTACTGATGATCGGCACCGATCCGTCCACTACAAAGATGTCCGCCGCCTCGCCTCGGTTTCCGCCCTCAAGGTGGGTCCTCACCAGGGTGCTGTTTCCATCAGCCTCTATCAGGTTCACCAAGTAGAATGGAGACGTCTCGGGAGGGTTGGGTCTCAACACACCGCCTTGGTTGTAGTGGTAGATCAAGATGCCTGAGCCAGGAAGGTCGACATCGAATCCTACCGCCGGTCGGTATTCAATGAATAACGATTCGACTCCGCTCGCATCCAGAGGTACCTGCAACACCTGTTGTGAGGATTGGACTGGCTGCAGAACGAACTCCCCGTGCCTGACGTCACCCACCTCTCGAAGATTGATCCACCCAAGACGGTTCCTCATGTAAGGTGAGAAATGCGTTGGTCCAAAGCTGGGGAATTCGTCTGCCGGCCCGCAGCCCCAAGACCCGCCGGCCATGAGATCGAAACACCCAAGAACCCAGCGACGGTTTACCGACAGGATGCTCTCGAGCCCCTCTCCTATCGGATGATAAAGATCCGGGAGTCGAAGCTCGTGGCCCAATTCATGGGCGACCACGGCAATCGTGGAGAGAGGAGCTCCATCGCACTCAGAAGCACTGATTATGACATAACCGTCGGCCAATATACGAGTGCCAGCGGGCCTCAAGTCATTGGACTCGTACGGGACCCCACCGTTCCGCGGTGCCAGACCTGACTTGTGGGGCCATACACCTGAACCACCGCATGACCGTGCGCTTTCCGTGAAAAGGAATGTGAGAGCGTCTACAGTTCCGTTGTCATCCCCGCTATTGGGGATCCCGTCAGGGCCGTCATTGTCGAACCGGCCAAAGTCGAGTTCCTGGTCGGCCGCCGCTATCGCCTCCAACAGGTAAGCGCTGAAATCTGGTCCTGTTCCAAACACCGACGTATCGCCCCCGGTGCCGCCCTCAAGAGTCACCGAGGTCCGGTACCACGGAGCGACTGCGCCGGCCGCGCTGAGCCGGCTGCTCGACGCTTCCTCGAAGAATTCACGCAAAGTGCCAGAAGCCGAGGGACCTTCGAAGAAGAGTTGCTGCAGGTGACCTTCGGGTGCCTGTGGATCTTCAGAATCCGAAAAGAGGGCCGGCACTAGCAGAACGGTTAGCACTCCGGTGATCGGATCACCCGTGACAGCCGACCGCTCGGCACGCAGAGCCCATCCCTCGTCACTGAATCCCACTGCTCTCTCAACTGCCGGTGCGGCTCGTAGGCCAAGCAATGACCGCAGAGTCTCCAGATCTTCCACGTGCTGAGCGTGTGTGATTCGAGCACACAGGAGGATCAACACCAGCACCAGCGACCCAACTGGTCCCATCGGACTCAGCCCGTGGAGACGTCCGGTCACCGGTTCACCCTCACAGCATAATCCTCGAGTTGCGTACGGAGTTGATTCGCTCCATCCGCTACCTGTAGGACGCGAGCAGCGGGGGCTGGGCTTCCTTTGGCCACCTCCAAGGTGAAGCGAATCAATCCTGCTTGTCGCAGAGCGACGAAGACCCAGACAGTATCACCCCTCGAGTACGTCAGAACCTCACTCAACTCTGGTCCCAACACGTTTCCCGGAGTTCCCACCAACTCCACTAGGGCCGCTCCCTCGGCTGCGTAGGGGGACACCAGGCGGATATCGATCCGGTCAACGTTGGGGTCGGTCGCGTCGCACCCAACGATTAGCAGGGTAAGTACACCAAAACCAACAAACTTATGTAACTGCAGCTTTCCCCCCGGTGAGCATCAAGTCACGACCTTCTCCATTGCAGATACTACCGGAATCGCGAAAAAGTTGCAGTTGGCTGGGACGAAAGGTCTCGATAGCTGGTCCATGAATCCCGAACTAGTATCACTTCGGACTATGCAAGGCACCCTGCAGCACCAAGTGGCAGCGGTAGGGCTATTCGCTGAAATGCACCCGCGGTCTCTGATGTCTCGCCGCCAAGACGACGAAACAATTTCATGGCGCCGTCGTTTTCGGGGAGAACCTCGCCGACGAGTCGCTCAATTTTGTTGATTGAAGCCGAAACAGCCAGGAACCGAATGAGTGTCTCACCTAACCCCAATCCCTGGTATTCATCAACGACGGTTACCGCCACTTCAGCGGCCACGGGATCCTCAGGATCGCGAACATACCGCGCCACGGCGACCCCCGCTTTCGGTTCCTCCAGGGACTCGGCTCCCCAAGCAAAGTGGGTGTCGTAGTCCAGCTCAGTCAGGTACTCGAGTTCCTGTTTGCTGAACCCGGAACGCGACGAGCGGAAGCGGAGGTAACGGGAACGTTCGCTGAGGCGGCTCAGACCGGCTTCAATCAGTGCCTTGTCCTTGGGGAGCACCGGACGAACCAACACGCGGCAGCCGTCCTGCAATGTCACTTCCACCGGCTTCCAGCGATTCAGGACAGTCTCGGTGTTCATGTGGCCGGCCATATCGTACCTCTTTCGAAAGGGCTTTCAGCCCAACGGTCTCATTAGCTCAGGTCAGTTCCGCCATCACCCAAAGAAGGCGCAGGTGGCCTCCGATCGGGCTCAGCGCCCACCTGCACTGGCGTTTCCCGTGACTCGGCTTTAATTGTTGCCTTTTCCCAAACGATACCCTCGAGATCGACACGGGTGGGAGGACCTATTTATGGGCTCGGATGTCACGCAGGTCCTGGTAGAACTGAGTGAGGGTGACAGCAGTGCGCTGGATCGCCTGCTGCCACTGGTGTACGAGCAGCTACGTCAGCTGGCCGAGCACCAGATGCGTCAAGAGCGTATGGATCACACGCTCACTCCGACAGCACTTGTCCACGAGGCCTACCTCAAGTTGGTCCAGCTGGAACGCATCGACTGGCGTGGCCGCGCACACTTCTTCGGCGCCTGCGCTGGCGCAATGCGGCGCATTCTCATCAGCTACGCGAGGATGAAGAAGGCCGACAAGCGAGGCGCCGGATCGGAGCACGTGCCTATCGACAACGTTATCCTAGCCGCCCAATCGCGACCGGCTGAAGTAATCGCGTTGGATGAGGCTCTCACCAAGCTCGAGCAGCTAAGCGAGCGCCAGGCGCGGGTAGTGGAGTGCCGATTCTTCGCCGGGATGGGAGTGGAAGAAACTGCCGAGGCAATCGGTATCTCACCGGCCACAGTCAAGCGAGAGTGGACAGCGGCCAGGGCCTTTCTAAACAGGGAATTGAGCCAGTGACAGTTGGCGGGTTGAGCCCGGAACGCTGGGAGCAAGTCCAGGAAATCCTGCACTCGGCCCTCGACCGGAACGCTGCAGACAGGGTGTCCTTCCTCGAAGAAGCCTGCGCAGACGACCCGGAACTACTACGCGAGGTGGTCTCGCTCATCGGAGCGTTGGACGGTGCAGGACCGGTGGGTGCAATGGAGCACTCGGCCCGAATGGTGCCGGCCATCGAGTGGATCGGTCCGTATCGTGTGCTTAGACCCCTGGGTCAGGGCGGGATGGGCACCGTATACCTGGCGGAGCGGGAGGGTGCCGGTTTCACACAGAAAGTAGCGCTCAAGCTCTTACGCGCCGGCTTCGCCGACCCACACTTGAGTGACAGGCTTCTCGGCGAACGCCGGATCCTGGCCCGGCTGGAACACCCGGGAATAGCGCGCCTCATCGACGGCGGCGCCACCCCGGAAGGCCATCCGTATTTTGCCATGGAGTACGTGGAGGGATTGAACCTCCTCGAATACTGTGAGCAGAATCGTCTACTACTGTCCGACCGGTTACAGTTATTCCTGGGAATCTGCGAACCTGTTCACTACGCTCACCAACAGCTCATTGTTCACCGTGACCTGAAACCGAGCAACATCATAGTTCCGGACGACGGGCACCCTAAACTGCTGGACTTCGGGATCGCGAAACTGCTGGACCCTGCCCAGGGCCTGGAAGGTGCGACACTCACCATGCCCTGTTTCACACCATCCTACGCCAGCCCCGAGCAGGTTCGGGGCAAGCAGGTGGGGACACCGTCGGACATCTACTCGCTCGGCATACTCCTCTACGAGCTGCTTGCAGGTCGCCTTCCGTACCAGGTCGAGACGCCGTCCCCTGCTGAAATCGAGAGAATCGTGTGCGATACCGTGCCGGAGCGACCCAGCGTTCGTGCAGTTCAGAGACGGATGCGCCGACTTCTCTCCGGCGACCTAGACACAATCGTCCTCAAGGCATTGTCCAAAGAACCCTCTCGAAGGTACGCGTCAGTCGAGCAACTCGCGGAGGATGTCCGACGACACCTCGATGGGCGGCCGGTGCTCGCCAGGCCGGACAGCATCGTTTATCGCACTTCGAAGTTCATCGGTCGCCATCGGACCGGGGTTGCCGCTGCCGCACTGGTTGCGGTATCGCTCGTGACCGGTACGCTGGCAGCAGGCTGGCAGGCCCAGCGCGCAACTGAACAGCGTGACCTAGCCAAGGGTGAGGCCGAAAAGGCAGCGCTGATCACCAACTTGATGGTGGATCTGTTTCGACTGTCTGATCCGACCGCCACTCTGGGTGATACTGTAACAGCTCGCCAACTGCTCGACCGGGGCGTGGACCGAATCGAAACCGAGTTCGGTGACCAACCAGACGTCCAGGCCGAGATTCTTGCAGAGGTGGCCAAGGTCTATGCCAATCTGGGATTGATAAGCAGGGCTGAATCGCTGGCCCATCAATCCCTCGACTTGCGAGGCGACCTCTACGGTCCCATGAGCCTGGAAGTCTCCCAGAGCCTGAGTCAGCTAGGCCGACTGCACGCCACTCAGGGACAGTCGGAACAGGCAATCGAGAACTTTCGCAGGGCCATAGAGATTCGTGAAGCGCAGTTGGCGTCGCCCGACACCACGCTCGCCCAAACCCAGGCCGACCTCGCTTGGCAATTGAGATCCGCGGGGGAGCACCAGGAAGCAGCGGAGCTCTTCACGCGGGCGCTCGAAACGCAACGGTCCCTGCTGGGCGACGAGCGACCCGAAGTGGCTTCGACTCTGTTCGGCCTCGCGGCAACCTACCACGACCAAGGCAGCTTCGACGAAGCCGAAGAGGTGTTTCAGAACGCCCTCGCCAACTACGATACGAGCCTCGGGAAGCCTCACCCCCTGGCAGCCACCGCCTTGATCAATATCGGGATGATCAGGCGGCTGAGAGAGCAGTACGCATCAGCGGAGCTGCTACTCTCGTCGGCGGTGTCCATGCGCATCGCTTTGTACGAGCCCAACCACCCGGAGGTGATCGAAGCAATCAGCCAGTGGGGAATAGAGCTTCACGAGCTTGGTCGGTACACCGAGGCGGAACGGGTTCTCAGAGATGGATTACGAAGAGCTGACAACGCCCTCGGGTACAAGCACCCCTTGGCCAGCACCATGCGGGAGGAGCTCGCTTCCATAATGACTGCCACCGGTCGATACCAAGAAGCCATCACCCGTTTCGACACGTCTCTCGCTGCAAAACGCGAACGCCTCGGGGACGACCATCCTCAAATCGTGTTCGCCTTGATGCGTTCGGCCCAGCCTTTAATCGCAAGCGGCAGATACTCAGCGGCCGAAGCTCGAATCAACGAATCCTTGGCCATGGGTGAGCGACTGTCTCCGGGGTCGCTTGCTGTCTCAGATCTCCTGGCTCTGCACGGATTGGCCCGTATCGAGATTCAGCGTCGGAAGTACGCTACTGCCGACAGTCTGCTCGAGGAAGCACTTGCGATCGCGGACGAGCAACTCAGGCCGAACCACCGTTACAGGCTGGCCCTAGAGCGCGACAGGGCAGTTGTTTTGCTTGAGTGGGGCCGAGTACCCGAGGCCGTACGTTTGCTCGAGCGCGTTCTGCAGAACGAACGTGTGGTACGCCCTGAACCTCACCCTCGGATCGGGACTACACTCCAATTGCTGGGTGAAGCGTATCTCTACGCGGGAGAGCCAGAAAGGACCGAGGAGATCCTGCGCACGGCCGAAGACAACCTGCACGAACTGCCCGGCTGGCACTGGCAGATCGGCACCGTGAAGAGCCTGCGCGGTGCTGCGCTCTTAGAGTTGGGGAGGGCGGACGATGCTCGCCAGCTTCTGGAAGAAGGACATGCCGTGATCCGCTCCCACCTTGGGTCGGGCGCCAGAGCAGCCCAGAAGGCCGCACAGCGACTAGCTCTAATGGGAGAAATGAACAGCTCACCTTAGGTACTCACCGCAGCCTAGCCACTTCTTCAGCGCGGCTCAGCTCTTGAGCCGATTACAGACCCTCCTGCGCCTAGTAAAAGTGAGAGCGCCAAAACGGACGCGGGGTGGTCGGTCCAATCGGTCCGCCACGAGAGCACTCATGAACGGGGGGATTTCAGTGATCCGCAGAATCAGCGCCTTCATCTACGGCCTCATCACGTACGGGATCTTCTTGGTCACATTCCTTTATGCCGTGGGTTTTCTGGGGAACGTCATCGTCCCCAAGTCAATCGACTCGGCACGCCAGGGATCGCTAGTCGTTGCTCTGCTAGTTAATCTGTTGCTGCTAACGGTATTCGCCGTCCAACACAGCGGGATGGCACGTCCGAGGTTCAAGACGTGGTGGACCCGAATCGTCCCCAAGCCGGTCGAGCGCAGCACCTATGTCCTGCTCACAAGCGTGGCGCTGATCCTGCTATTCTGGGCGTGGCAGCCGATGGGCGGTGTGGTTTGGGATGTTCAGGGAACACCACTGGCCGCGCTCGCCATGTCGCTCTTCGTATTCGGATGGCTTCTGGTGCTAGTGTCCACATTCCTCATCAACCACTTCGACCTGTTCGGTTTGCGGCAGGTTTGGCTATACCTGCGCGGCGAGGAATACACGCCTCTTGGCTTCGTGACCCCAGGCCCGTATAAGTGGATACGTCACCCACTATACGTAGGATGGTTTCTCGCCTTCTGGGCAACACCTACCATGACGGCAGCACACCTCGTGTTCGCTCTAGCCACCACAGCATACATACTCGTGGCGATCCGGTTCGAGGAGAGAGACCTGATCGATGCACACGGTGCCCCCTATGCCGAGTACCGCAAGAGAGTACCCATGTTGGTACCCGATGTTTTGGGCAAGCGGGCGTCTCGTAGCAAGATCGCACAACCGCAGTCGGACGTTGCCTGACACGACCAAGAGAAGGGAAGCTCAATGCAATACGTAGCACTCGATTCCCCACAGGGACCGTTAGATACAACGCTGCAGACCGACCGGAAGACGCCTGAGACAACCCTGCCTCTGGATCCGCAAAACGTCGGGACGAATGAGAGCGCTGTCTCGCAAGGCGGGACAATATCCAAGGTCGAGGTTGGAACCGTGCTCCACGGCCGCTACCTGATCGAGTGCCGGTTGGGGGGAGGAATATGGGCAGACGTGTACCGGGCCCACGACCTACAGCATGGCAGGCAAGTAGCCATCAAGGTCTTCTCGAGCGACTCGCCCAATCCGATCACTTCGCAGCGATTCCTACGAGAGATCCAGACCACGGCCAGGCTGAACCATCCCCATTTGTTGCCAGTGTACGATTCGGGCGCTACAGATGGTGTCATCTACTACGTAACGCCACTTGTAGCCTGTGGCTCCCTGCGCACACTGTTGGACAATGAGGGTTCGCTTCCCGTGTGCAGGACTCTCAAGATCATGCGCGAAGTCGTCGATGCTCTCGCGTTCGCGCACGAGAGAGGAGTCGTGCACCGTGACGTCAAGCCTGACAACGTGATGTGGTCCTGCGACCACGCTCAGGTGGGAGACTTCGGGAT
>JBDGZZ010000078.1:0-14892 GCA_039588335.1 Gemmatimonadota bacterium
CGTATGTTCGAGGAGCACATCGTCTGCCGATCCTCGATACGTTTCTCCATCCCACTCCAATTCGACCTGCGCTTGAAGTCTGTTATCTGAAAGCTCTTCAAATCTCACATTCAAGAACTTCACTCGTCGGGGCGTCGTCACTCTTTCTATCTCCCTCCGGCCCTAACACTGCACGCTGGCCACTCGAGGTCACGGTCTTCTGAAGACAGTCGCCACCTTGCCCTGCCGATTACGGTGTCGCAGCTCGCGGCGACTGGTCGATCAACCAATACTTGAACCAAGATTGGATGCGCTCCAATCGATCGACCAACAACCAGGGTTCTCCCGTACGTGACAGACCGTGCGACGATCGCGGGTAGCGCACCAGCTCAACCGGGATGCCCCTTTTCTTGAGCGCCATGAACCACTGCTCTCCATCTCCAATCGGAGTGCGGTAGTCGTTCTCACTATGGATGATGAGTGTCGGCGCCGTCACATTCTCGACATAGGAGATCGGCGAGAGCCTCCTGTAGAGTTCCCGTTGCTCCCATGGCGGACCGTAGAATGCCCAGTCGGTAAGTCCCTGCGCATCTGAATCGCCGTACCAGCTCTCCCAGTTGGCAATCGAACGGCTCGTCGCCACCGCGCTGAACCTGTCCGTCGTGGAACTGAGCCAGTTGCTCATGTAGCCACCATAGCTGCCCCCGGACACGCCGACCCGCTCCGGATCGATGTCCGGGTACTTCGCCACTGCAGCTTCGACGCCCCCCAGGTAGTCTTCGCTGTCGACCTCGCCCCAAGCTCCTTGTGTGGCCCACTGATAGGCGTGGCCGTAGCCCGTAGATCCCCGCGGATTGGTATAAAGTACGAAGAAACCGGCATTTGACAGTACGTGAAACGTCTGAAAGAACGTGTTACCGTACGCGCCGTACGGCCCTCCGTGAATCTTCAGAATCATCGGGTACTTGCGCCCGGCCTCGTATCCCACAGGCTTGATTACCCAGCCCTCAATTTCAGTGCCGTCTTCAACGTTCCAAGTGAGGCGCTCAGCTGGCATACGGATTACTTGAGCCAGCCACTCATCGTTGAAGGACGTGACTTTCGCCTCGTTGGAACCGTCACTTCGAGCGATGAATACCTCGGGAGGCGTGGTGGCGTCGGTCGCAGTATACGCCATGAATCTGCCGTCTTCGCTCATTGACACGGAGGAGAGTCGACGATCACCCGTAGTAATCTGCAGAACCTCACTTCCTCTTGCGGAAACCTCAAATACATGTGTATTGCCCCCGATACCCGCCGAGAATCGGATGGTCTTGCCATCGGCGGCCCAGGTCAAACCTCGTGGAACGAGATCAAAACCACCCGTTAGCATCTGAGGTTCACTCGCAAAGCTCCCGTCCGGTGCGAGGTCCACTACCATTACCTCCGACTGAGAACCGCGGTCGGCACTGAAGCTGAAAATCATGGAGCCGCCGTCCGGTGAAACAGCGAAGTTGGACTCTGAGCCCGGGTTCGTCGTTAATACGCGTGGCTCTCCACCGTCCACCGACACGGCGTAAATCTCATTGGTGTTGTCCCGATTGTGCTCGTTGTCCTCTTCCGGATTTCCGCCGAAGAAGATCGTACCTCCATCGGCCGACCACACCGCCCCCCGGACGCTGAACGGCATCTCGGTGAGCTGGCGAGGCTCTCCTCCCGTGGCCGGGACTATGAACAGCTGCGCCTTGTCCCGTATCGACGGATCGGGCAGCAGGGTCAGCGTGCCATCGCGCTTGTAGCGCATTGAAGTGATGACCCGGCCGTCGAAACGCTTTGCATCGAGGGTATTGCTGATCGCGTCCGGTGCGATCCACCCTTCACGCCTATTCCGCTCCTCCGCTGGCTCCCCATCGTCGCGGGGCGACTTGGTAAAGGCGATCCACTGGCCGTCCGGGGACCAATTCGGCGTGGCGTCAACGCCCGCGATGTGGTAGGGGGCACCTCCAGGAGCAGTCATCCTGACGAACCAGATCGAGTTTCGATCGTCTCCACGCCGTGACGAGAACTGGAGAACAGATCCATCCGGTGACCACTGCGGTGCAGACGATTCCACAGTCGGATCTGTCAAGCGAAATGGCTCGCCAACCGGGCGTCCCCGTTCGATCTGCTGCAGCCAAATCTCCCGGTGTCGCCCGTTCTTGTCCTCGATAACGGTGGTGACGACGAATGCAACGAGATCACCCGGAGGCGATATCTGAACGCCGCTCACAGACGTCATCTGGTAGTAGTCCCGTGGTAGAACACCTCGGTCCTGGGCTGATACGACCGTGACTACGGCCAAGTTGAGCAATAGAACTAGCGAGGCCCGGAGCATGAGAATTCTCCGCTGTCGAGGGTTGGATCGTGACTACAACAAGGTACGGATCTCCATCGGCGATGGCCAGTTTCAGATATGTGGAGTACCTACAACACTCAGGGCTAGCGGCATCCGAAAACAATACATATCTCTAGGGCGTTCTACTCACCTGCACTCGGAGGCCCGCATGAAGGCGCCGCCACGCTCGCTACTGATATCGACTCTGCTCGTTTGTGCCTCAGTTCCGCTTTTCGGGCAAGCCTCGAATAACCAAACGGCGTTCACGGTTGATGATGCCCTCAATGTCCGTTCGTTGAGTATTGGTGATATCACTGACGACGGCCGCTACGTTGCGGCCACAATCGGCAAGCGCCGGGACCGGATGGGCGTGTTGCACAAGCGATTCGGAGACCCGACCTACTTGAGTCCCAACTACCGCGAGCTGGTTGTGATCGACGCCCAAGACGGGAGCATGGGGACCGTATTCAACGAATTGGTCCAGGTTAGGTCCCTCACCTGGTCACCGGACGGAACCACTCTGGCCTTCTTTCTCCGAAACGGCGACGACTACGAGCTGAACATATACAACCGGGAGCAGGCGATAACACAGCGAGTTAGCTTGCGCACAGATCTCACCGTCGCATCGAATTCATATTTGCAGTGGACTCCCGACGGAAACGCAGTGCTGATAGCCCTGCGCACCAAAGGTTGGGCGGACAGCGCCAGATCTGCGTTCCTCAACCTGACTGAGGGGCCCATCATCGTACGAGACTCTCGGAATCCGTTCCTGGCTTGGGAGGAGCTGCGGGGCCGCAACGGACTCCAAGTGCACGTCCGGGTCGATCCTCAAGACGGCCAGGTTACAGAGTTGGTCGCCGAGAGCCGCATTACTGACCTACGCCAGACCAAGGACGGCAGGTATCTCACCTACACTGCGGTCGAGCCGAAGAAGACGGGATACCTGCGGAACACTGGTACGGAGTACGAGTTTGTCCGCCTCGATCTCGACGACATCAGCACCACCGTTCTACACGATGATTCCACAAAGCGTCGCAGCCGTACCTTCAATGAGACATTCGATCGCTATGCTTATGCCGATCGAGGCAACGTCTTTGTGCGTTCGATTCTGGACGACTCGGCCACCAACGTCACCGAAGAATTCCGCACCCCGATCAGCGAGGACGATTCCACCAAACTCAGTTACAGTGTCGAGGGATGGAGTTACGACAACTCGCACTTGCTCCTCAATTCACAGCATGGCTATCACCTGTACGCTCTGGAGTCCGGCGAAATGGAATTGGTATATCCAATGCCCAAGGATCGAGAGGAGGGACCGCGCGTTGATGTAGTACACTGGAGTCATGATGGCCGTTTCCTATACACATCGTACTCTGCACGCGACAAGTGGGAGCGGGGGCTCTTGCGCTTCGATCTCGACGCCAAACAGGAGCACTCACTAGTCAAAGATGCCAACCTTTACACGAGTTGGCGCTTTTCGGAGGACGGCGAGCGTGTGTTCTACTATTTCTCCGACGGAGATCTCCCCAACGAGCTGTATGTCACAGACGCCAATTTGAGTTCCGCCATACAGCTGACAGATCTAAACCCATGGTTGCGTGAACGAACGCTAACGCACAGCGAGCTCATCAGGTACCTGGACGTTGACGGCAACGAACTCTACGGCGTGCTGTACTACCCGGTTGGGTACGAACCGGGAAAGAAGTATCCGCTCGTCTGTGAAATCTACGAACAGTTCTTCAACAATGGATTTCACACGAACATGAATCTGATCACCAATGCTGGATTCTTCGGATTTCGACCGTCAGTCGATCTCGAGGAAGGATTTCCCGGTGAGGCCTGGATGAAGGGGATCACGACCGCCGTCAACGAACTCATCGAGCGTGGACTGCTGGACAAAGAAAGGATCGGTGTACACGGGACCAGCTACGGTGGATACGCCACCAACCTCTTGATCACGCAGACCGACCGCTTTGCCGCCGCCATAAACATCAGTGGCAAGGTCAACATCATCAGTTTCCTGGGAGACAGCCCCCGTATCGGGATCCGTAACTACTCGGCTGCGGAGCGCGGGCAAGATCGAATCGGGGCAACCCTGTGGGAACAACCTCAGAAGTACATCGCCCACTCAGCAATAATGTACGCTGACCGAATCGACACACCTCTGATGCTGATTACTGGTGAAGGCGACTGGAACGTACCGGGCACCAATACGAGGGAGATGTATTACGCTCTACGCCGCCTCGATAAGGAAGTGGTGTGGATAAACTACTACCGCGGCGGGCACGGAATAAACTCTGTCTACTCACCGGAGGAGTTCACCGACGCTTGGGGCCGCATCATCGGGTGGTACAACGAACACTTTGAAAAGGTAGACGAGAAAAAGGCAGACACGACGGAGCAGTAGACGGGGAGCAGGGAACGGGGAGCGAGAAGCGGGAAGCGGGAAGCGGTGCGTTGGCACAGTGATTGGAGCTCCGCCTCGCTAGGAGTGAACTGCTCCCTGCTCCCTGTCAACCTTCTTTCCGGACTGTGCGGCCGACAATTATCGTGATGTTGTCGCTGCCACCGCCGTCGAGCGCGTCCTCGAGCAGAGCTTTGCACACTTGCTTTGAAGACTGCATTGTCCGCAGCCGCTCGGCGATCTGGTCGTCAGACACGTGTTTGGTGAGCCCGTCACTGCAGAGCAGACCCACATGATCCCACGCTTGGTCCACGCGCGTCACCACTGGTGCCGTTTGCGGACCCCCGATCGAACTCGACAGAATATTTGCGAGATGCGAACTGTGGGCATCCGTCCTGGTAAAGACGCCTTCATCGAGCAACTCTTGAGCCATCGTCTGATCTCGCGTTATCTGAGTCAGCTTTCCCTCGCGGAACAGATAACAGCGGCTATCACCGACTTGGACCAAGTACGCACGCGGCCAAATGCCTATCCACAGCGTGAGCGTCGTCGCCATGCTGCGTTGGTCAGGATCCTCCTCAGCTCTCCGCAATACGCTCGCATGACATCGCATGGCCGTATGCTCTAGGGTGTCGAGAAAGGTATGTTCGTTGTCCAGGTCGGCCTCGTAGTAGCACTGCATGCTGTGAGCCACGTATTGTGCTACCACTTCGATCGCTATCCGGCTGGCCTCTTCTCCACCAGTCCCACCTCCCACTCCATCGGCAACCATACCGAGGTAGGCCAGGCGCGGCCCCTCCAAGGGAAGCTTGTCCACGTCCGGAAGACTCGTGCGGTGGATTTGAATCTGTTTGTGCAGCGAGCAGAGCAGAAAATGATCCTGGTTCACCTCCCGCACCTTCCCGACATGTGTGAGGCCGTAGACGTCGAGTTCCTCATCCCGCGGTTTGCGATTATGCGCGCCGACGGAAGCGGCCATGTCCGGTGATGTCATAGTCTCTCTCCTGGTCCTCAGGCCCGAGCGCATACACTTGTCTCTTCGGTGCCTCAAGTGATCCGTAGCAACCATTACAATAAGCTCTGGGACACATCTGTTCCAGCGTGCCCCAATCAGGCCTTCACCAGGTACCGGGAACCAGGAAGGCCCGGCGGGACAACACCGGGCCTGAGTGGATGACGGCCGACCTCCCGCGTCGAGTCAGGCGAACAAAGCTTCGATCCGGTTCAGACAGCTGGTCCAGCCCTGCTCGTGGTCCCCCCTGGCCTCAGCGGTGGGGAACAGCTCGTGTGTCAGCACTATCTCGGTTGACCCGCCGAGATCGTTGAACTCAACGGTCACGAGGGTCTCACCGACGTCGTGCTCTGCTTCCTCCCACTGCCACGTATAGCAAAGCCGGGCGGGTCGGTCGATCTCGCGGTACACACCGACCGCATTGTGGTCCTTCCCTTCCGGTGACTGCATGTGGATGTGATAGCGACCGCCAACAGTCAGATCGACTGCGGCTGCCGCCACTGAAACGCCCTCTGGCGCGGCCCACTGTTTGAGTTGATCGGCTTCCGTCCAGGCCCGGAATACTGTCTCCCGATCGGCCTGCACCACACGTGAAATCCTCAGCGATGTGCTGGTATCCGTACTCATTGGTCCCGTTCCTCCTTATGGTGTTTTTCCTGCCTCGGTTCATGCTGCTCGAAATAGCGTTCAAGGGAGTCGAGCTGCTGCTCCCAGTATCCTCTGTATTGCTCTACCCACTGCGCTGCATCGCGTATTGGATTTGCATCGAGTCCACACCGGCTGACCCTGCCATCTCTGGTTCGACGCACCAGGCCAGCTCGTTCCAGCACCCTCAGATGCTTGGAGATGGCCGGGCGGGATACGTCGAAAGGGCGAGCCAGCTCACCCACAGTGGCATCCCCGTCTGCAAGCCGCCCCAGAATGGCCCTCCTGATCGGGTCGGCCAGAGCGCCAAACGTGCGGTCGAGTTTCGAACCATTGGTAACCATCTGGTTACCAATAATGCCAGCAATGCCTCCTATCGTCAAGCCCGAACTCTGGCTTCACCGGATTGGTCCGCCTAACATGTTGTCAATAAATGAGTTATTGGCAGGACCCCGGGGGCTCACTCGGATCTGAGCGCCTCCACAGGGTCCACTCTCATGGCTCGCCGCGCCGGCAGGTAGCTTGCGGCCAGGGCAGCAGCCGCGATAACGACCGCAGCCGATAGGAATATGGTAGGATCATGAGTACTCATCTCAAAAACGAAACTCTCGAGCAGCCTCACCGCTGCCAGCGCAACCGCAATTCCGATGGCAAGCCCGGCCAACGCCAGGACAGCCCCCCTCCCCAACACACTACTCAGCACAGCGTTCGCACTGGCACCGAGAGCCATCCGAATCCCGATCTCCGCGGTGCGCCTCGCCATCGTGTAGGCCAACACGCCATAGACGCCGATAACCGCCAGCAGCCCGGCCAACACCGCTAGCAGCGATACGAGTCCCGTGCGAAACCGCGGCGCTGCAACTGAAGAGGATATCAAACCATCCAGCTCACGAATGTTGGGGATTGGCACGGTCGGGTCCAACTCGACAACTGCCTCTCGTATCGCGGCTGCCACCAGATCCGGGTCAGAATAGGTCTTGAGTATCACGTCGATGTTGGATCGCGGTCCCTGAGCGTATGGCAGATACATCTTGGGACGCGGTTCCACATCTAGGCCCTGGTGACGAACGTCCTCTGCAACCCCCACGACAGTTATCCATGGGCTGTCGCTATCGAGGCTCCCTCGCTTTAGACGCCGGCCCACCGGATCCTCCGCCGGCCAATACTTAGCGGCCATCGCTTGACTGACGATGGCAACTCGCTCACTTCCTTCCCGGTCGCCCGATTGAAACGCCCGGCCCGCAACGATGGGCACTCCCAGTGCCCGAAAGTACGAAGGGCTCACGGCACTACGCTCTACATTTGTTTCGTGTATGCCGGTCGATGACTCGAAAGTTGTCGTGCCTGAACTAGTACCGCGCATGAACGGCATGTTATCCGCAACCGCCACCAGCTGCACTCCTGGAACGGCCTTGAGCCTTTCCTCCAGAGGCCTGACATATGCCAGCAATTCCAGCTGCTGGGGAGTTAGCGAGGAAGGAGGTCTTGGTGTGGACGAGCGATTCGGGAGTCCGGCATCTGTGGTAGGAATTGGAAAACCGAAGACAAGAACATGTTCCGCGTCGAAGCCAGGGTCTACGGATGTCAACTGCAGCAAGCTCTTGACCAGCAATCCAGCGCCTACCAGCAGTACGAATGCAAGTGCGATCTCGGAGATGACTAGCGATCCCTGGGTCCAGTTCCGCCTCCGCCCGCCCGCGAAACCCCTACCTCCATCTTGCAGTGTCTCCGTCAGATCCGTACGAGCGGCCCGGAACGCCGGGAGAGCACCGGCCAACAACCCCGTAAGGACCGAGATCGCCGCAGTGAAGAGCAGGACGCGGAGGTCGAGCGCGACTTCGTCGGCGCGTGGAAGGCCGGATGGTAATGAGGCTAGCAGAGGCTTGAAGGTCGCCACCGCAATCAGGACACCTGCCGTACCTCCAACGAGGGAAAGCACCAGACTCTCACTCAAGAGTTGCCGCAGCAATCGACCACGCCAGGCACCCAACGCCGACCGGATCGCCAACTCGCGCCGCCGTTCTGTTGCCCTGGCCAACAACATGTTGGCTATATTGGCGCACGCAATCAGCAGGACCAGCCCCACTGCGCCGAGTAGAACGAGCAGTATCAGATGCACATCTCCCACCACTTGCTGAACGCGTGGGACCAGGCGTACACCGTAGTCTGGATTGTGGCCTCTGGAATCGACCATCCTTGCAGTCACCGACTCCATCTCACGCTGTGCCTGTCCCAGCGAGACTCCTGGTTTCAACAGTGCAATGGACTGCAGGTATTGCGTGTCGCGCCCATCTGACTTGGACCCATCGTCAAAATTGGTCCATACGTCGTGACCCGTGCTCGGGAAGTAGAAGCCTCGTGGCATGACCCCGACAACAGTGTGAACGGACTCGCCGAGCCTTACCGTGGTGCCCAACACGGTAGGATCCGCACCGAAGTACCGCTCCCAAAATCCGTAGCTCAGCACGACTACAGGAGTTGCCCCCAACGCATCATCGTCGGGCACTAAGGTGCGTCCCATCGAGGGAGCTACTCCCAGAGCCCGCCAAACGCCCGACGTCACTCGAGTGCCGTACACGCGTTCCGGACGGTCGCCGTTCGACAGAGTGTACGAGCGGTCATCGTAGGCTCCTATGCTCTGGAACACGGGATTCAGCTCTTCCCAATCACGAAATGTCGGTTGGGAACTGGGGAACTCATTTGCCCACGATCGGAGTCCAGCATTTGGTGAGTCGAACCAGTCCGTGTTTACCTGCCACACGTTGACGAGACGGTCGGCTTCAGCGTAGGGTAGTGGCCGTAACAACACTCCGTCTACCACACTGAAAATCGCGGTGGTTGCACCGATTCCAGCACCGAGAGTGAGCACGGCGGTGATTGCGAATCCCGGCTGTTTGACCAGACCACGCACCGCGTAGCGAAGGTCCTGCGCAAACCCACTGACGACTGACTCCGCAGATAACCTTTGTCCAGTTGGGCGGCGTGACTTGACGTTTAGCCGGTGATAGGGATTGAGACACCGGAGGGACTGAGACCAGTACCAACGTCTGGCAGATGCGGCGTTCGTCACTGCCATCTGTTCGAAACGGTCGGCCATATCATTGAGAACGGCCTCCCGCACGCCGCGGGCTGCGAACAGAGTGACTATCAACCGGCCCAGGCGAGGCGGACGCGCCGGGGCCTGCGGTTGATTAGTACGGCTCATGACTTGCTCGCCTGCGGATCCAGTCGTACACCAGCCCACAGGCTGTCATACATCGCTCGTGATTGGCGCAGCGCGGACAGACCCGAGGCCAACAAGGTGTAGCACTTCTTGGCGCGGCCTCCCACGTCTTCGGCAGAGCCGACGACGGCGGACGTCACGTGTCCCTTCTTCTCCAGCCGATTCAGCGTCACATATACGGCCTGTATTGAGACATCCCGCCCGGTCGTAGCCAGAATCTCGTCGTAGATCGACATGCCGTATGCCGCTTCGTCGAGTCGAGCCAGCGCTAGCATTACCACCAATTCAAATTCGCCGAGATAGTCTCCCCTGGTCATCGAGCCTCCTAGGGTCGTTCTTTTAAACAACGTTTAAAAACCCCTGGAGTCAAGCCCTCCCGGCGATCCCCGACACCGCCCCCCTCGCGCCCCGCTGTACCGGTCTGCATCTTTTGCCCTTTCCGCCAACTCTGTCCCTTTGCCTCGAGGATGCCATGCCGGAGCCACTCCGCTCGTCGCTTTCAGCGTCGCTCCTCATAGCGTTTTTCGCCGCACTTCTCGTCGTGGCAAAGCCTTCCGGCACACCCCTGACCACGGTCGACAACGACTTCATCTACGTTCCGGGCACGATGGGGGTCGACCCCGTGTCGGGCAAACTAGCCGAAGGCGTTGGGGACCAGGTACGGCAGGCGATGGAAAACATCAGCGGATTGCTGTGGTCAAAGGGTACAGATCTCTCACAGGTTGTGAGCGTCAACGTATTCCTTTCCGAAACGCGCCACTTCCCCGAGATGAATGAAGTCTACCGCTCCTACTTCCCAGTCGACCCGCCGACGCGAGCCACAGTGGGAGCTGACTTACCGATGGCAGGTGCGTTGGTGCAGATCGCGATGGTGGTAGCGCGGCCAAACGTGAGTCGACGTGTGATCAAGCCGGCCGAGCTGAAATCACCCGAGTTGCCCTACAGTTGGGGGATCCTTGCGGGAAACACGCTGTTCGTTGCCGGAGCAACGAGCCGCGATCCAGAAACATATGAACCGGTTGCTGGAGACATAGCCACACAGACCCGTCGCATCTTCGGAAACATCGGCACGGTGTTGCGAGCCGCAGAGATGGACTACGGCGATCTGGCATCGTGTACCGTCTTCATGAACGATCCGCGCGAGTTCAGCACGATGAACGAAGCCTACCGCGAGTTCTTTCCCGGTGACCCGCCGGCCCGTGCGACCGTGAGGGCGGGACTAATGAACCCAGCTTTCGGAGTGGAGATACAGTGCGTTGCCGCACGTGGAGTAGAGCGGTCATCCGTAATAGCACAAGGTGCCTCACCTCCAAGCAGCCCGTTCTCGCCAGCGATCAGGGCCAGCGATCGGGTCTACACTGCCGGTGCGGTAGGGTCCGGCCCGGGCGGACTAGCTAAAGGAGACGTCGAGGCTCAAACCCGTCAGACATTGGCCAATCTTAGAGCCACGCTCGCAGCCGCCCAAACCGATTTCAGCTCCGTCACCGCCGTCTATGTCTTCGTCCCGCACATACTCCATGCACCCTCAGTGAACGCATTGCTCGACGAGCTGGTCGGCACAAGACCATCACGTACGGTTGTGGGTACGGAGCTCATGGGACCCGACGCACTAGTCGAGATCATGATGCTCGCCTATGAGCCGTAGCGCGGATGGTATCCTGACTATCCTGCCGCCCACGGAACGATCCGTCTGAAGGCTCAATCACTCCCGTTCGATCACCACCGAGTCAGGGCCTGATTGCTTTTCAACGTGGCAGCCGCACGGTCCCGGCACCGCAAAGACGAAATCCGCTTGGAAGGTCGCACCTTCCTTCTCTCCAGTCACTCGTAGCACATCGCCGGCACTTGAGAAGTCATCAATCATCTGGTCGTCGGCTACGACGTACACGCCTGGCTGTGGCATCCCCAACCAACCCGGTTCGAGGACTTCGTTGGTCCGTTGATTGGTGCGAGTGATCGTAACGTCGGGCACGAGGTCGCCGGCGCCGTCGACCACGGAAACTGTGTGGGTCCGAAATTCCTCTGTGCATGCGCACGGACTCATTGGATCCTCGTAGCACGCAGCAGTCCCCGTGATCGCAGTGGTCACGACTGAAAGGGCAACAACACGCAGAGAATTCATGTGCTCAGGACTCCAACTCAGTCTACTCTGGATACCCTGGGATGGCATTGGAGGTCACACGCTGGGATGGGAGCAGGGAGCGGAGAGCGGAGAGCGGGAAGCGGAGTATGCGGAGGTTGGGCCAAAACTCGCAGAAGGTTTGACCGGAACGCCATCATTCCCGAGATTGGACCAAAACACACTTGGGGAGATCTCCCATGTACAAGCTGTTCAAGTGGCTGCTCGTGCTCGCCTTTGCATTCGGCCTGGCGGCCGGTGCCTCGTACGCGGCGGCACGGGTGACGGTAGGCAAGTTCGTGGGACCCAGGCCACCGCTTTCGGGTCGAACCATGGAGTTCTCGTTTGGTGGTGTCGAAAGACTCCCCGGAAATCCCCGTGCGTGGGTCATTACTTACCGCAACAGCCAGCTCCCAGGTGTGCGGCAAGCACTCTTCTATGTTTCGCCGACGGGGAAACTGCTCACTGCGCTCCCGGCCGACCTGGATGTCCGGTTAGAAGCATGGGCCAAGTCCCAAGAGCCATAGAGACAGGACGCGGGATACGGGATTCAGGCGGTGCACGGTGTAGGTACGGGTCCAATTGAAAGAGTGGCCCTCTCACTCCGCTGCAGCCGCATCGTTCTGGTGCATTAGTTCTCTTCCACCAATCGACACAATTGTAAGTACACCAACGACTTACCGCGCACACGTCAAATGGCACGTTGACTGCGGACAGCAGGTCCCCATGTGACACACAGCGCTACATCGCGCTGCATCTCCAAGCACCAACTAGACCGGGGGCAAACATGCACTACCACAAACTCACTACATCCATTCGCATCTGCGGAGCTCTCGCCGTCGCTGCCGCAGCAGGAGCTTGTCAGCGACTCAAATCTCATCAATGATCCTGTGGCAAGGTCCTCCTGCCGAGCTGCAAGCACTGAGCGTCAAATACGAGGTGGAGAACTAGAGCGGGGAGTGGGACCAATCCACGGCCACGGCTGTTCCGGATGCGCAGGCATTCGGAGCAGCTCTTGCTTTAATCGCGAACATGACCTGCGTCTTCATTGATTGGAGCTTGACGTCTATTTGACGCTGCACGAGTAGAGTGACCTGTGTACCGCTGCAAGGAGACGGTCATGCGTGCACTCTTCACGTCACTCCTGATTCTATGGTTCTCGGCGCCTCTCGCAGCAGTCCGTTGTCAGGAACCGTATCGGCTCGGCCAGCGAGACAACGTGCGGGTTTATCAGCGCAGTCTGCCAAGAAGCCTGTGGAGCCGTAATGGACCCGATGCGGCAGGAACTGTTCTGGCACTCACCACCGATTCACTTGCCTTGATGACGAGTGATGGGATCGCCGTGGTCCTGCCCCTCAGTTCCATAGCCGGCATCGAGGTGAACAAGGGACCTCGGTCCAATTGGCTCAAGGGCATGACTGCCGGAGCTGTTATTGGAGCCGGCGCCGGTCTCATTACGGGTTTGGCTGTTAACTTCGAAACCGATGGCTGCTACACCGGATTGGCAGTGGAGCCCACCGAAGCCTGTCAAAACACCTGGATCTCCGTCTTGGGAACCATGGGGATCGGGGCGGCTGGTGGCGCGCTCATCGGAACAGTCATCGGAGCATCCATCAAGACGGATAGGTGGGAAGAAGTCTCGATTGCGGGCCAGTCTGTGAGGTTGATTGCCGGTGGTGGCCGGCTTGGATTCACGGCCACCGTGGCTTTCTAACTCGCGAGGGCGCAGAACACTAATGCCTACTCCACCGTGAACACCGTGACACCCATGGTCTCGCGGGCTTCGAGTTGGGCATGAGCCCTCGCTGCTTCCCGGAGGGGCACGGTTTGTAGTACCGGCACGGATACAGTTCCAGAGAGCACTGCATCAAACACGGCATCACACCCTTCTCTGAACTCGTTCGACTCGGAGTAGTAATCCTTCAGGGTCGGCCTGGTGAGGAACAACGATCCCTTCCGTGATAGCAATAACGGTGCAAATGGGGGAACCGGACCTGAGGCGTTGCCGAAGCTGACTAGCATACCTCGGGAACGGAGAACATCAACGGACGCGCTGAAGGTGTCTTTGCCGACGGAATCGTAGACTACGTCGACTCCCTTCCCGTCCGTTATCTCGAGCACGCGTTCCGCCACATCCTCCTCTCTGTAGAAGACGACGTGGTGGCACCCGTTCTCACGTGCCAGTGCTCCCTTGGCTTCGGACCCGACGGTTCCAATGACCTTCGCGCCTATGGCATTCAACCACTGACAGGCAATGAGACCGACTCCACCGGCCGCCGCGTGCCATAGCACCCATTGGCCCTCGCGTACGGGAAAGGTGCGACGAATGAGGTATTCGACCGTGCAGCCCTTTAGCATCATACCGGCCGCGCTGACATCGTCCACCGCATCCGGTAGCCGGACCAGTCGACTCGCAGGCATGACTCGAAGTTGGGTGTATGAACCCGGTGGCCCATTCCCGGTGTATGCCACACGGTCGCCGGGCTCCAAATCACGCACGTCGGGCCCGACCTCCTCCACTAACCCTGCGCCTTCAACACCGGGTGTGAACGGCAGCTCGAGTGGATACAGTCCGGTGCGATGGTAGACGTCGATGAAATTGAGCCCCACTGCAGTGTGTCGAACCAAGACTTCACCTTGCCCGGGACGAGCGAGGCTCACACTCATCCACTCGAGTACTTCGGGCGTGCCATGTTCTTTGACGACGATCGCTCCGGTGGTCCCGTATTGCTCAGACATACCAGTAATTTGCTTGTTGTGGGGCCGAGTACGCAAACGGCGGCGTACCCACACCGGATGGCCATCACTTGACTAGCTGGTAGCGGACGCACTACCTTCGGCCCGACACCGTATTGTCGAGTGGCCATGTTCTCCGAAGCCGCTCAACTGAAGTGGCCCATCCAAATGACGAGAGCGGTTCCGGTGCTGGCAGCGCTCGGTTTCTCGAGCGTGACGCTTCACGGGTGCGCCGACCAGAGTGCTGATAGATCTATGAGCGCTATCGTCGATCTCCTTCCGACACATATCAACAACTGGACGCGGAGTGAATCTGCGGTTACCTACGACCGTGAGACGATATTTGACTACATCGACGGCGCAGGCGAGGTCTATCGCTCCTTCGCCTTCCAGCAGGTTGCCGTGGCCAGTTACTCCAGTC
>JBDGZZ010000079.1:0-14809 GCA_039588335.1 Gemmatimonadota bacterium
CTCCTATGGAACCTCACGGGTGTGTGGCACGATGGGACGGCGACAGCCTGACAATATGGGAATCGACTCAGGGAGTATTCGCGGTTCAAGCCCAAGCCGCATCAGCATTGAGCATGCCGCTCTCCAGGGTAAGAGTGGTTGGGCACTACATGGGCGGTGGCTTTGGAAGCAAACTCCAAGCTGGTAAGTACACTATTGCCGCTGCACTGTTGAGCAAGCAGTCTGCCCGCCCCGTGAAGTTGGTGCTCACTCGCGAAGAAACGCTGCTAGCCACTGGTAACAGGCCCCCGAGCAACATGCGGCTCAAGGCGGGCGTGAAGCGGGACGGGACCCTGACCGCTATGGAGTTCTCGGGCACCGGTAGCGGTGGCGCATACCCGGCTGGCGGTACCTCTCTGCTGGACTGGTTGGTGCGCGATCTTTACCTGTGCCCAAACGTCCGCTGCGACACGACGGATCTCTATATGAGCGCGGGTCCGGCCAGACCGTTCCGAGCACCGGGACATCCACAGGGGGCCTGGGCGCTCGAACAGATGATCGACGCACTGGCTGAGGCAATAGACATGGATCCGGTGGAGCTGCGCGTGAAGAATGTGGCTTCATTTAGCCAAGCACGACCCGGCAATCCACCATATACAACCACGGGTTTCAGACAGTGCCTCGAAGAGGGGGCTGAAGCCTTTGGGTGGAGCAGCGCACGTGCCGCCAGCAGTGGCAACGGCAATATCAAACGGGGCGTCGGGGTTGCAGGTGGAACGTGGGTTGCTGGAGGCGGTGGCCCGCCTTCAACAGCCATAGTGAAGATTTTCAGGGACGGCTCCGTCAACCTCAACATGGGTGCTAGCGACATCGGGACTGGAACCAAGACAGTAATGGCGATGATCGTGGCGGAGGAACTCGGAGTGCAACCCCAAGATGTCCAGATCGAAAACGCGGACACCGGGACGACTTCGTTCGCCAGCTCGAGCGGCGGCAGCAAGACAGTTCCCACCGAGTCACCTGCCGTCCGCGCTGCTGCGATCGATGCCAAGAATCAGATCCTCGACATAGCCGCACAACAGCTGGAGGTGGACCGCTCCGTTTTGAGGCTGGAGGCGGGTAAGGTAATCTCGACAGCAGATCCACCCCAAGAAATCGAAATACCTCGCCTCGGTGGACTACGGCGGCGCGGCAACATCACCGGGATCGGGTATCGCGGTCCCAACCCAAGCGACAAAGTGGTTACTCCGTTCGCAGCTCAGTTCTGTGAGGTCGAAGTCAACACGAGCACAGGCGAGGTAAAGGTCGTTCGCTTCCTGGGTGCACATGACAGCGGGCGAGTAATGAACCGCCTCACCTACCAGAATCAGGTGTTCGGCGGAATCACGATGGGAATCGGATACGCAATGACTGAGCAACGAGTGCTCGACGTGGATCAGACCGGAAAGATGGCCAACAAGAACTGGCACGACTACAAGCTGCCGACTGCGCTCGATGTCCCAGCTGACATGACCGTCGTTCCAGTAGACCTCAATGACACAGAGGCCAATACAGCCGGTGCAAAGGGGATCGGCGAACCAGCTACGATTCCGACAGCGGCGGCGATTGCAAATGCAATCCATGACGCAACTGGCGTTCGAATGACTGACACGCCTATTGATCCGAGCAAGCTCATTCAGGCACTTGCCAGCGAAAAGGGGGAGTGAGCCATGTTGCCCAAGTTCACCTACGTGCGACCCGATTCCCTCGATGAGGCCGTACGACAGCTTTCCTCCGACGATACGAGAGTCTGCGCCGGAGGGTCCGACTT
Source organism: Gemmatimonadota bacterium (assembly GCA_039588335.1). GTDB lineage: Bacteria > Gemmatimonadota > Gemmatimonadetes > Gemmatimonadales > GWC2-71-9. The sequence continues at coordinate 1,790 of JBDGZZ010000079.1, forward strand.
GATAGGCTGTCTCCGGGACGAGGTGTTCGATTGCTCGAAGGTCGTGAGCATAACGGGCCTTGCTCAGTTGCGGGGTGTAGAGCGCAGTCGCGACGGCGGGCTTCGAATCGGCGCGCTCACGCGAGTCGCCGAAGTAGCTCAGAATCCGACTATCCAAGAGCTCTACCCAGGCCTATCTCAAGCCGCCTCTCAAGTTGCCAGCCCGCAGCTTCGTAACCAGGGAACCCTCGGCGGGAACATTTGCCAGAGGCCGCGGTGCTGGTACTACCGCGGAGAATTTCAGTGTCGGCGGAAGGGCGGTACTACATGCTATGCCATGGCGGGAGAGAACCAGTTTCACTGCGTGCTCGGAGGCTCTGGTTGTTACATAGTGCACCCTTCTGATACCGCACCGGCGTTGCTGGCCCTTGGAGCTTCGGTCGAGGTCTCTGGACCGACTGGTTCCAGAACATTGCCGCTGGATGAGTTCTTCGTACCGCCCAGCACCGACATCGAGCGAGAGACTATTCTCGGGCCAAGTGAGATAGTCACCCACGTCCTCATTCCAACCCCACAGGCTGGATTACGGAGCTCATATCGGAAAGTACGAGCGCGCGGTGCCTGGGACTTCGCTTTGGCGGGAGTAGCGCTGGCGTTGACGTTCATTGGGAACCAGGTGACGGGTGGCCGCGTCGTGCTGAGCGGCGTCGCCCCGGTTCCGTGGCGATCGCATGAAGTCGAGCAAGTGATTACCGGAAAACAGATCGACGCTGCCACTGCACGCGAAGCGGCCGAGGCAGCTATGCGTAATGCTGTCGCGCTAAAGCGTAATGCCTACAAGATCCCGCTATTCAAAGGGGTTATAGAGGAGGAGCTGCTGGCGCTCGGAAACGCCTGAGGTTGTTGTTGCGGGCGGGGCTCCCGCCCGCAACAATTTGATGCTTACCCTAGAAGAACGCGAACGCCGGAGGCGGCATGCCATGCTTCCGGAAGTTTGCCACCACCTGGCCGGCCGTCCAGATCGTGTGTGTATGAATCTCATCCCAAATTTGCCATTTGGGTATTTCCATCATGCCGAAGAAGTCCACCACCTCAGTCCGGTCAGATGCGGTCTCATCTTTCAAACTCTGAGCGGAGAAGTCGTAGGCAGCGTTGATATACTCCTTTAGTCCCGCCCGGCTATTCAAAGCGACCGAAGTATCAGGCAACGTGGGTTGCTCGCTGGCGAAGTATCGAGCACAAATCAGAGCGGCAGCCGACGCTGCATGATGAATCTGCTGGGCAAAATCTCTTTGCTCGGGAGTGACCCTGTCACGATAAAGTGACTCGGGCATTGAGTCGGCCATCGCCAGCAAAGTGTTTCGCTCCAGATCGAGCTTTCGCAGCTGCGCCTCTCGTACGTTCTCGTTTTCCGTTCCTTGGGCATACAGCCCACCGGCCGTGAGCCCCAGAAGGACCAGCATTGTGACAACCCGCATGGTAACGTCTCCTGATTGTAAGATGTCGTCGTCGATTACTCGCTGGAGTCTCCTGCTCTGTGGAACACGGAGCTCCCCCGGGCTGCGATCTAGGATTATAGCGGAAGACCCGCCAACCCTCCCAACACCAGCTAGCTACCCCTGACCCGGCATTTTGTCCCGCAGTGTGATTGCTAGACGCCTTATCACGTCTTCGGGGAGTATCACTCTTGCAACCGGCAACACCTCTGCGACGCTCGCCAGCTCGTTCGCCTCGCGTGAGATTGGGATACGGGAGTGCCCAAACGTCAAGTGGTAGTGCTCGTCCACCTGTGTCACCTGAACGTGATCCGCAAACCGAGGCTCCATATGTTCACCGCCTACCCAATACGTCTGAGATCGTCGCACTCTGCGCCTGTCTACGCGCAGCATGTTGTCCTGTTCGGATGAGTAGTAGCTGTCGCCCGTCGGAGCAGCGTCGTGCGAACGACGCTCGGCCTGGTCTTCCTCCTTGTCCCTCCGAGCACCACTCTCTTCAGACATCATGTTCTCCGCAGGTATAGATACTTGCCACGCCTGTACCAGGCGACCGGTAGCCGGCTGCCGATTTGGCAATTAGCTCGTCGCTCCCGTTACCAGGAAATCCCGTAGTCATCACCGTGGTTGCTCGAGCCTCCCCACATACTTCCGTTCTTCCAATCGAAGAAGATCGCATTGATTGGTCCGGACGTTCGCGCCTGGAAATTCAAATCGTATCCCATTCCTTCCAGTTCGGCGCGAACCCAAGGCGGTACAGATTCGTTCAACGTCAGCCGACCGGGCCGCAAGCCGTGATCGCCGAAGGAGCTGCGCATCTGGTAGCTGGTTATGTTGGATGCTTCTGCAGCCTGTTGCACGTTCATTCCGAACTCCACCATGTTGAGGAAGAACTGCAACAGGTTCTGGTCCTGGCTGTCACCCCCCTGTACCGCAAATGACAGGTATGGTTTTCCTTCCTTGAGCGCCAGACTGGGTGTCAGCGTTGCCCTGGGCCGTTTCCCGGGCTCGAGCAGATTGTAGGGATTGATGTACTCGTCGAGAACGAAACTCTGCATCCTCTGACTCATGCCGATGCCGGTACGTCCGGCAATCGTCGCCGGAATCCATCCTCCACTTGGAGTGATCGATACGACCCACCCTTCCTCGTCCGCCGCCTGTATCGATGTCGTGCCTGCGAAAAAACTCTCCTCAAATTCCCCATCGTCCCCACCGCTGGGTGGATCAGACGTCGTCCGTGACCGATCCAGCAAGTGTAGGTAGGGATTCGTTTTCCCTTCAAACGGGTATGGATCTCCCGGCCCGATGTCCGGGTCGTTCCGTTCCCAGTTGATCTGCTTGGCTCTCTCCCTAGCGTATTCTTTCGACAGCAACCCTTCCACCGGTTCCTCCGGAGGAAAACGCGGATCGCCATAGTAGAAGTCTCGGTCCGCAAAAGCCAGGTTCATGGCTTGATACAACGTGTGTATGTACCGGGTGCTGTTGTAACCCATCGACTTGAGATCCATGTCCTCGAGAATGTTCAGCGCCTGGAGAAGGACCGGTCCCTGTACCCACGTAGTGAGTTTGTATACCTCGATGTCCTTGTACTCGGTCTTCACCGGAGGCTCGATGTAGACTTTCCACTTGTCGAGGTCTTCCATCGTATGTAGGCCGCCTTCTTCCTGTGACCCGCGCACGAATTCCTCGGCTATGTCTCCCCGATAGAAGCGGTCGTAGGCTGCGTAAATGGCTTCCTTACGACTCTTGCCCTGGTCGAGTGCGTCGCGTTCTGCCTCCACCAATTTGCGAAGCGTCGCCGCCAGATCGGGTTGCTCGAGAATCTCTCCGGGATTAGGTGCTTCGTGGTCCTCGCCGAGATGCGGAAGGAACAGCGCACTCGAATAACGCCACTCCTTGATTCGCTCTTTGCTCCGTTCAATGCGATCGACGGCGTCCTGCTCGATGGGATAACCCTCAGCCATTTGGATCGAGGGTGCCAACACATCCGCGAGACTCATCGTTCCGTATTCCGCCAACATCACCATGAGCCCCCCAGGCGTGCCCGGTGTAACCGCGGCGAGCGGGCCGTACTCAGGAGGATAGGGCATGCCCTTGTCCTGGAAGAAATCGACCGTAGCTCCGGTTGGCGCGACGCCCAGCGCGTTGATCCCAACCACCTCGCCTGTGTTCGGGTTGTAGATCAGTGCTTGAGTTTCACCTCCCCAGCTCAGCACATCCCACATGGTCGCAGTGGCCCCCAACATGGCACATGCTGCGTCTACAGCGTTCCCACCCTGTTGGAACATCATGGCACCCGCGGTAGCACCTAGGGGCTTTCCCGTGATGGCCATCCAGTGACGACCGTGTAATACCGGCTTCTGAGTCCTTTGAGCAGCCATCTCCGAGGGAAGCAGCAAGACGGTGGCGGCGAACAGAAAGGCCCACCAGAATGCCAATCTGCGATCTGAATACATCTCGTCCTCCATGAGCCGGGTCCGGTCAGCGCTGTCTGTGGGAAGACGTAAGATGTGGCATGAGGCTGATTTATGCGAGTGCCTCGTTCCCGTTGACGCCACTTTGACGGCCCTTCTGTAACGTCGGTCCAGGTTAGTGAGACAGGGAGCTTGATCATGTGGGCCCCAGGCCAATCACAGCGTTTTGCCGGATGGATCACCCTCCTCGGAGGCTTGCTCATCTTTCTTTTTTGGGCCCTCTACTTCTCGGGTGCGATTGCCCTCGGCCAGGATGACCCGAAAGCGAGTGAGTTCGAAGCCGCCTTCCCGGTGGCAGACGCCATACTCGGAATCACCCTCATCGCGGCAGGTCTCTGCCTGCTACGGCGTAGGCTTCCCGGTCCGTTCCTTCTCGTAGCCGCAGCAGCCATGACCCTGTATCTGGGCATTCTGGACCTGACTTTCTACGCGAGACAAGGCTTGTATCTCCCTATCAACAGCGACACCCTGACAACGTTTGCGATCAGCGGTTTGTGCGTGGGTGGAGGTCTCTTGGGCCTCAGGTTGGGCTGGCTCCTCTGGAGCGTGAGATAATGGCTGCTCGCAGCTTGTGCGATAAGGTCGTAGTGGTGACCGGCGGCGCCAGGGGCATAGGTGCAGCCACGGCACGGCAACTAGCTCAACTCGGTGCCAATCTCGCTATCTGCGACCGCGATCAAGAAGCTCTACGACGATGTTCGAGCGAGCTGCGAGCTGCTGCCCCCAATCACCTTGCCATTGCCGTCGATGTGAGCAACCGCGACTCGTTGAGGGCCCTTTACCATAGCGCCATGGACGCCTTCGGAACTATCGACGTCCTGGTAAACTGCGCGGGTATCATCCGGCCTGGGCAGCTGGACCACCAGTCGCCCACCGCCATTGAGGAACAGTTCGAAGTCAACGTCCTGGGCACGATCTACACCACCCAGCTACTGCTCCCTCTGTTTCGTTCACAGCAGAAAGGACACTTCATTCACCTGGCATCTTTGGGTGGCATCGTGCCACTGCCGTTCGAGGCGCCCTACTCGGCTACGAAATTCGCTGTCCGTGGTTTCTGTCTCGCGATGGCGCTGGAATTGCGGGGTACACCAATCGCGGTATCAGTCATCTGCCCTGATTCGACCCAGACTTCTCAACTGCTCGAAGAAGCCATACACAGAGGGTCCTCACTGTCATTTGCGGGGAGACCGCTTACTACAGGCGATGTAGCTCGTGCCATTGTCCAGACCATTCGAAAGCCAAGAATGGAGGTCGCGGTTCCCAGCATTCGGGGCCCTCTCGCGAAACTCGCTGGGGCTTCTCCACGGTTGCTTCGGCTGCTCTACCCCTGGTTGGATCGGCTTGGCATTCGTGGCCGTTACCGATTCTTGGCGAAACTCGGGACAATGAGCTCAGAGGGAGCTCGTCTACAATGAGCGTTATTACACATCAACGTCCGGTTCGGTTGTTAAGCCTGAGCTTCATAGGCGCATACGCCGTAACAATGCGCCCCTACCTTCTCTTTGTCTCGGGCGTTACTGGAATAGCAGGCCTCTCACTAGCTCCACACATTGCGGTGGAAACGGCATTACTGCTTGGCACAGTATTCTTCCTATCCTACGGATTCGGCCAAGCCCTAACCGACTGCTTCCAGCTGGACACAGACTCACTGTCCGCCCCATACCGTCCTCTGGTGCGCGGGACGGTACGACGTGATCAGGTCATGGCGGTAAGTCTCGTTGGACTCATTACGTCTGGGCTTGTGGTTGCATCCTACAATTCCGTCAACATTCCTTTGGCGTTGGTCACAGTGGTCGGCCTGACAACTTATACCTACTTCAAACGGCGCTGGTGGGCAGGGCCGTTCTACAACGCTGCGATAGTGGCCATCCTACTGTTGATTGGATATGCGGCCGGTGCTGGAGCTGCAGCGGGTGCAGTTGAAGCATCCATGGCTCTGATCGGGGCAATCCTGGTCGCGTTCTTCGGTTACGCCAACTTCGTGCTGACCGGTTACTACAAGGACATTTCCGCTGACCGAGCCACAGGGTACAACACGCTACCTGTCGTCGCTGGGCTCCACACATCGACCGCTGTCAGTGATGGCTTTGCAGCCTTCACCCTGGTCGGTTGTGCCGTTGCAGTTGCCGAAGCGGCAGGCAACTTGGCTGTCATTGTGTTCGTTGCTGCTGGAGTGATGACCACAATCATCGGACAAGTGAGGCTCCGCCGTGTGAGCGAAGCGACCGCCCACCGAGCCATCGCACCAGTGGTTCACTCCTACATTCTGCTGATGTCTGCCGTCGCGGTTGCAAACAAACCCATGTGGGCAGCCACCTTGGCCCTGTTCTATTTGGGCTTTCTGGTCACCATGCGGTCGCGGCCCATGCGGCAACAGATTTGAGAATCCCATGCTCGTCATTTTGAACCCGAAAGCTGGCGGCGGCACGGCACTTCACAAGTGGAGCAGGATCGAGTCTGCGATGAGGCGCCGCTTCGGTGCCTTTGAGACTCTCCTAACCGACGACATCGCTGCCATCAAGGAACAGATAGCACGGGCGTTAGCGCGCGGCGAAACGCATCTCGTGGCAGCAGGCGGGGACGGGACCGTCAATATGACGGTGTCTTCCATCATGGAGAATCATGGTGCCGATGTACTTGACACGGTGGTGCTGGGCGCTATCGGGCTTGGGTCGAGTAATGACTTCCACAAACCACTCCTGACCAGGTCACAAATCGATGGAATCCCCTGCAAGCTCGACTTTACAGGTGCCGTTGCACATGACGTGTGCACGCTCTCATACAGCGACGGATGGAAACACCAGCACACCAGATGGTGGATCATCAATGCAAGTATAGGCATAGCCGCTGTGGCCAACGACCTCTTCAACAACGCCGATTGGCTGCTCCGTTTCCTGAAGCGCACCTGGACCGCTGCTGCAATCTCAATTGCCGCCCTGCGGTCTATCCTAGGCCATCGAAGTGGCCGGATGTCATTGACGATCGATGGAAGGGAGACCGTTCGCGCTCAAGTTAAGAACTTGGGCGTCGTCAAGAATCCCCACTTCGCAGGTGACTTGTGCTACGATTCCCCATACCAGCCCTCTAGCGGCCATTTCTATGTTCACCTACTGCCCAGAGTATCGCCGTGGCATCTTCTCAGAACACTGTGGGGTCTCACCCACGGTCGCTTCTCCGATCGCAAAGGAGTCAGAACGTGGCGGGCTCAAACCGTAACAGTCAGAGGCCGTCAGTCGTTTGCAGTTGAGTGTGACGGTGAAGTGGTGACTGCTAAGGAAGCTTGCTTTACCGTGAGTCCCAGATTCCTGAAGATCTGCGTACGATGAAGCACGTCCTCGAAAACTCTCTCATAGAACGCCTCACTCAAGGCTTCGCACGGAATGAATCTCAAATCAACGGGCTGCAGGACAGTGACGCCGAGCTGTTGCGTCTGCCCGGCTGCGACCTGGTGCTGGCACTGACGACAGATAGCCTAGCCGAAGAGCTGGAGGTCGGCCTCTATCGAGATCCTTACTTGATCGGATGGATGGCCGTTACCGTGAATGCTAGTGACCTCGCTGCAGTAGGTGCGGAGCCAGTCGGCGTGCTCCTGAGCGAGACAATTCCCCCTGATGCGGATGACGATTTCTTGGCCGCACTGCAACGGGGAGTAAGCGACGCATGTTCGGCTTCCGGGCTTCACGTTCTGGGTGGCGACACGAACTTCTCACCACGCATTCACATGAGTGCAACGGCACTCGGCGTGTTGGCGGACGGCCCGATCATGACGCGTAAAGGATGCCGTCCAAGAGACGCGGTGTTCGCGTCTGGCCCTTTGGGACTCGGAAGCGCATTTGCCCTTACTCAATTCCAGTCAGGATCAGAGGACCCGCCACAAAACATGATGTTCAAACCGCGCGCGCGAGTACGAGAAGGCCAGATGGTCCGACACTGGGCTACGTCTTGCATGGACACGAGTGACGGTGTCATTCCCACACTCGACCAACTAGTGCGGCTGAACGATGTCGGTATAAAGCTCACCGGAAAACTCGAGGATATCCTTCACCCGGATGCACTCTACGCTGTACGAGCTGCTGATCTGCCGGAATGGTTTCTACTAGCCGGTCCACACGGTGAGTTCGAGTTGTTGTTCACAGTACCGCGAGAATCGCGAGAGCGATTCTCTTCGACTGCCAGCGCGCTAGGATGGGAGCCGATCGAAATCGGTGAGATCGTGAAGCATCAGGCAGTTACGATGCCGATCCACGGCAGACAGCAGGAAGTGGACACCACCACTATACGCAATCTGTTCACTGAAGTACGAGGTGACGTCAACCAGTATGTAGCCAAACTCGTGACCCTACACGAAGAAATGGCCAAGACTACCCTGGTGCACCACTAGCCGGCCCTTGCAGGGTCGGATGTCGTTACAGCTGGTTCTTATCCTCGATAACTTCGTGGCTGTCAGTCCAGTACTCCGTGGTAGCCTCTATCTCACTCGCGCTGGCTCTGGCCACCGCGGTGGGCTGCTCTTCTCCCGTGAGCAGAAACCGCCCGCTCAGTAGCGCAATCATCGCCGCCAGGACAGTGGCAATGAGTATTGCGAGCTTCGCGACGCTCAGCATCTCGGCATCGGTGAATGCCAACTCAGCAATGAATATCGCCATCGTGAAGCCGATCCCGGCTCCCGCACCTGCCACAAACACACCGCGCCAATTCACTCCATCGGGCAGCGCACAAATCCGCAAGCGTATGACCAAGGCACTACAAAGCATGATCCCCAGCGGCTTCCCAACGACCAACCCTAGCACGATACCGCCGAAGATCGTCATAGACCCGGGACCTTGCAGATCCATCCCCTGAAGGTGAACGCCGGCATTTGCCAGCGCGAACAGTGGCATGATCACGTAGGCAACCCAGGGATGCAGTGCAATCTCGGCCCGCAGTGACGGGGAAAGCGCCTCACGTCGCGCCAACTCCAGCTCGTTCAGCGGCTTCATCAACTCGTGATCGTCGTGCTCCTGACCGATACGGGACTGGAACTCATCCAGAACACTCCGTGCTTTGCTGAGGAAGCCCTCTTTTCCGTACCAGGGCCGCACAGGAGCAGACAACCCAGCTATTACCCCTGCAATGGTGGGGTGAATACCCAGCCTCAACATTCCTACCCAAATGATCAGTATCGGAATTGCGAATATGAGACCCGGCCGAACTCCCATCTTGAGAAGTAAGAAGAGGAGCCCTAGTCCAACAGCGGCGATCAGTAATCCCTCCGCCGCGAATCCGGACGCGTAGAATATCGCGATGACTAAAATCGCCCCTATGTCGTCGATGATGGCAATCGCCAGGATGAGAACACGGAGAGTTGCAGGAACCCGCCGGCCAAGCAGGCTCAAAACACCAATGGCAAACGCTATGTCCGTTGCCATCGGCACTCCCCAACCCTCGTGCGAAGGACCAGAGGGATTGACTGCCAGATATATCGCTGCAGGTACCAACATACCGCCAATCGCACCCGCGATCGGAAGCGTCGCGCTTCTGATGTCCGACAACGCCCCCTCGACTATCTCCCTCTTGACCTCCAGGCCGACAACCAAGAAGAAGACCGTCATTAGCAACTCATTCACCCAGAAATGGAGTGACTCATCGAATGTCCAGTCTCCGATTCTGATCGATATGTGCGTGTGCCACAATCGGTCGTAGCTCTCGCCCCATGGCGAGTTGGCCCACAGGAGTGCAATGGCTGCCGCCGCGAGTAGCACGATTCCACCGGCTGCCTCAATGTGGAGGAATCGGTCTATTGAACCCCTGACACTCCTGGCAAGTCGGGTCGCACCACGCCACGCTTCGGGTGGTGACGACGAGTGAGTTGGGGGCACTTCGGAGTTGTCAGTCATATTGTGACTCAACTGTAACTTTTGAAGGCGGCAGCCTACAAGTGTAGCACAGCGAAGATCAGTTGCACGATCCTCGGGCCAATGCAAACGGTGAGCAGTGACGCGTTACAAAACGCTCACTCCTCACCGCCCCTAATTATCGATTGGTCTCTTAGGGTCTGAACTCACCGTGCAACGCTACGCGGAAACCTTTCATTCCTACACGGCTGCCCTGTTCCACTATAAAACCCGTCAGCCCATCGGCTTGTAGCACCACGGTCAGCGACCGGCCAATCGACCTCCGAACGTCGATGCCGGCTCGTAATGACCGGCCTGCGAGTTCCAACGGAGCATCAGGCGCGTCAAACGGGGCACGCTCTGAATTCCGGAATTCCGCTCTCGGGGTCAGCGTCCACGTCCGGCCCAGGAGCACATCCCACCTGAGACCGGCCCCGAACAGATTCCCCGGAGGCAGGGCGGCAGTTCCCAGCGCTGTCGACTCGATGTGCGGATCGGTCCGGTAGACGTCGAACGCGTAGAGGATCAGCGTAGTAGACGCTATCCCTTGGTTGAATGACAAATAGCCTGTCAAACGGTTCCCCACGCTGTTGACCGGGCTCCCATCTACCTGGTCCTTGGAGCTAACCGACACAACTCCCGCCAAACGAAGGTACGAGCGGCGCGCCAGAGGACCCTCCAACCCGGCTCGAACTCGCAGTTCGTTCCCCGGCCGGAGTCTAGCTGTTGTGTCCGATACGGGCTGATAGGCGAAATTAGTATTGACCGTACTGCTGATGCCCAGGGCAAGTTGGCCAACCGGTACAGCCCCGGCAAAGCCGAAGCCAGCGCTACCCCCGGCCCCCAGCTCGTTGGTGGCGAGACCGATCACATCGCTCGCTATTGCGGCAAGTATCCCGAGGTCGCTTGCATCGACGGTCTCGATCCCCGTTGGAATTACGCCACCGGCCAGGAGCATTAGGCGGCCGGGCAGCACGTTCACGCTCAACCGAACGTCGGTGTCGACTATCCCTCTCAAGGTCTCGCTGGCCGCGTCACCTGCAACCTCCAGCTCAACATTGACCCACACAGACGACAGCGCCAAGGACCCCCAGCGTCCCAGCGGAATTCCGACACCCAGCGGGATCGTGACCTCTGTCAGACGATCAAGCGCCGACCCCTCATCGAAACTGTAGCTCTCGTAGATTCCGGCCGTGTGAACCCCGGCAGATCCCTGCGCTTCCGCCCTCGCGCCGAAGAGCGCGATCAACAACGACAACCCGACGGCGTACCTCATGGCAGCCTGAAGACGATGCGCACCGTTCCAATCCTCGTCGGAGGCCGGTGACTCACTGTTGCCGGTGGCCGAGAGGCCGAAGAAGTAGTGGCGTTGGTGGTGGTCTGGGTCTGATCGCTAACTCTGACTTGCTCGTCACTGGTTGCAGCAACGTCGATGACGGAAGCATCGATGGCCTGGCTAACAACGTCTTCGGTCTGGAAGATCGGGATCGGATCCGGTGGCCTTTCGACAGCCACAATCGTCACTGTAGCCGGCGTCGCCGCAACGGCTGCCGGAGCGGCGGCGTTGGCATCGTGCTGGTCACGGGCCATGTCGAAGTTGGGATCCTCGCGCACGGCCTCCGCGTAAAATGCGGTCGCAGCGGTAAAGTTTCCGGCGTCTTCTGCCTCTAGACCACGGGAGAAAGCCAAGAACGCGATCAGGCTCTGCGTGCCGTTCTCCAATATCAGCCTGCGTTCCGCTTCGGATAACTGGTACCCCAGCTGTGTCGCAATGGCGACCACGAGGTCCTTTTCCATCCGCATTAGATCTCGCACTCGCCCGGTAAACGACTCCGGCCTCGTGATCTCTCCTGTCGACAACACAACTGTCGCCTCTAGCCGTGCATCTCCCACGGAGGGAAGAGCAGCCAGCCCCTGCACCAAACGTCCCGCCTGTAGCAATTGCCCGACGCGCGCCGCCGTGGATGGATCAACTCGCTGAGACTGAGTCAGGCTCATCTCATCCAGCAGAGCTCCGACCTGAAGTCGTTCAACCATCCTGAACCGCTGCAACAGCGCGAGGTCGGATATCAGGATCTGAGCTAGCCCTCTGGAGAGCGGCGCGTACGCGGAATCACCGACTACCTCCAACGGAAGTACCGCTACGATGTCCGGATCTCCAGCGACTTGAGCTAATTCGCTCTCTCGTTGCAGCGCAGCCCGGGCCTGTTCTGTTGCCATTGCGCGCGTTGCCAGCATTTCGCGCGCTCCCACTGCAGCTGCCCCCCGTTCGGCCCTATGGCTGTCCAGAAAGGTCTGGTAGACTGAGATTGCCTGCTCATAATCACCAGCCTGCTCGAGACATTGCCCGATCACCAGGGGGCCGAGCGCATCCTGTGGTTTGAGCCTGGCCCCGGTGCGGGCAACTACCGTTGCACTGTCGCATCGCTGCGCCGAAAAAAGAGCGGCCGCATATCGCAGCACGACGTCCCCGTTGTTCGGATCGACGCTGAGCTGCTGCTCCAACTCTGGTATCTCGGCAGGAGAAACCTCCTGCACATGCCCCGTTGCACACGCGAAAGACAACCCGGCTGTCAGTGCGACGAGAGCAGGTGGGAAAGCCCGATGCGCGGCAGTGCGGGTGGAAACGTCACCCATATTGCGACTCCGGCATACTGGAATGAGTATGGGATTCTCCAGCTATCCCATGTTGAAGCGTGAACTTGGGCCTCGAGACAAGACCCGTCAAGACGTATTCAGCATGCAACTCCCGCGCCACCGAGGATCAACTGACCTCGGATCACGGCGCTGGTTGGAACTGCTTTGACTATGAGCTTTAGCTGGCTTGGAGGATTTCGCGCATCCGGCGAGCAAGCGCCTCGATTTCCCGGAGTGTGGTTGTTGTTTCCTCGTCCAACGAATCCTCTCTGAGTAGGGCAAGCTGGGTTTCTGCCAGCAACGCCGCGAGGGGGTTGGAGATGTCGTGGCGGAGCTTGCGGACCTGCTCCTCTTGATCGCTGTTCATTCTGCTATTGAGCGGTACAAATCCCGAAAATGATGGTCACGGAGGTCTCGCACCGACTGCCACAGATCGTTTTCACTCTCGGCACAGAAGATCTCGGCGGTCGCAGGTGCCGTGTCGACGTCTCCCAGCCCGAATATCAGTTTGGCTCGCCAGGTACCATCATCGGCTCGCCGGACCTGTAGGCGTAACGGAACTTG
>JBDGZZ010000080.1:0-14755 GCA_039588335.1 Gemmatimonadota bacterium
CTTAAAATCCCTCGGGCCTTCGGCCCCTGCGGGTTCGACCCCCGCCCCCGGCACCAGTGTTTTCAGATCTCACTTCCTCTGGCTGACCCACGAGGATTCCAGCGGGCCTGCGCGGGTGTGAAAACGTCTTCGGCTCGAGGCGGGCTCTTAGCTACCGCAGGCAATCTCCCGACCAAGGGTCTTGTCGTCTGAACCCTTCCCTTCATTCAAGCGAGTCAGTACATAATCGGCCACCTGCCGGGCGGCTGCCATACGTTCATTCTCTGGCACGTCTTCGACGTCGAAGATATCACCGTATTTCTTGTAGACCGCGAGAGCATCGAACTGGATCAGCTTCTCCTGGTCCAGCAATTTGTCGAGCACCCGCCCATGGCAGCGTAAGAAGCAGCCGTCGATCAGCACCACCTTGTCGGCGTTTTTGAACCACTGAGCAATAGACGAATCGGGCACCGTTATCAACTCACCATGACACCCGCGGCCATAGGGCGCCTCCCTGGCGACCATGTTGGCAGCCTGCCGGGCAATCTCCCCGCGGATGCATGCACCCTCGCAGGAGAGCACAGGGATTCGCGATTCCTCCATCCCGCGCTTGCCAATGGTCTCGCCAATGGGACAACGCCGTGTCGTGTTGGTGATCTTCAGATCGATATCGGGCTTTTCGCTCTTCATCGCTTTCACCTATCTCTTTCGTTCGACATTCCACTCGGGATCACGACCGCCGCCGCCGCCGAGGCAACTGCATTTCAGCAACACTTCTGTTCGACCGATGCTCTCTTGCCCACGGCAGTCACACCATGTAACTCGAGCGACAGGTTGAACGGAAAACTCACCTTCGGAAGTACGTTCATCAGCCCTTCGATCTCCATGCCCTGGATCACTCGACAATCGGTCGATCGAAGGGAATCACGCACCGTGTCCACCATGGCATCGCATCCCAGAACCAGCACGGCCTCGAACTCCGCCGCACGCTTCGCAAGCTCCTTTCGACGCTCGGATGTCCACATACATGCGACGAATTGGTGCAGAAGTTTGCTGTCGAACACGGCCGCCCTGATCCCGGCATCTCGAAGACGACGCGTCAAAGCATTGATGAACGACTCGTATGGCTCCGTTCTCAGGAACCTCCGAAACAGCTCGATATAGGGCTTGTTTTCCCTCACGGCCAGGCTCGCGGCAGGGCAGAAGCGGCAAGGTGCGATCAAAACGGAACTCAGTCCGTCAACCTGCGATAGTGCGTTCGACTCCTTCAGGTAGAACGGCATCGTTGAGTCCTCCCGGGTTCTCGTCCCGTTGGCACCAACTCCTCCTCCGGCAAGTGTGGGTATTGCTCAGAACGTCTTCAAGAAGGCGATGATCCCCAGGATGGCGCCCGCCGGAATCACTACGACGGCCAGTCCCATGAGCGTGAGAACCGTGAACGTCACGACGGGGTGTCTTTTCATTATCGAGCCGCACGGGCACCCGGCCATGCCATCACCCATCGTGATGCCACAGCAATCGAAGGCAATCGGGCGATCACCTCTGTGTGCCGAATCGGAGGGCGGGACATCGGTACGCCTCCCGAGTTTCTGGTTCGTCGTGGGGCGATCATCGGACATTGTCTTTCTCCTCATCAATGCGTCAGCGGTTGCGAGACCGTGTCGCTGTGTCGTTGCTCTTCAATGGTAGGGACGGAATCGGGCGGCAAAGGGATACACCTCTGGCCGGGATCGGTGGCCGCCGGATGGTCACCATCGGCCGCGGTCGGTGCCGGAGAAGCGCTAATCCTTTGTTTTGTTGGGCTTGGGCTCGCAGACCAGGACGCCGCGATCGTCCGACGAGAAGGAGCAGGCCTGGCGCAGGGTGGCACGGAGCCTCTCGCGTGCTCGGTGCACGCGGATCTTCACCGTCGCGAGGGAGACTCCGAGCATTTCGGCGATCTCCGGATTCGTCATATTCGCCTCGTCGTGCAGGAGGATCACCGCCCGGTAGGAATTCGGCAGATCCGCCAGGTACCGCTGGACGCAGGCACTCATCTCCTGCTGCTCCATGACCTTGTCGAGACGGGGACCGGCGTCGTTTAGGGTCGAAGACTGACCACGCGCGGGATCGTTGACGGCCTCCTCATCAAGCGATCGAATCCGGTCGCGTGGGGGGGCTTTTCGAAAGCGGTCGTAACAGATGTTGGTGGCGATTCGGTACAGCCAGGAGGCGAGCCTGGCGGGATCCTCAAGCGTCGCTAGTTTCTGATGGGCTCGGAGGAGCGTCTCCTGGGTCAGATCCTCCGCGACGGCCGCGTCGCGGACGATGCCGCGTATGTAGCGATGGATGGCCTCCCGGTGGGTGGCCAGTTGCTGCGAGGCGTCGGCATCGAGATCTTCCATCGTCGCCACCGCGATTGTGCCCCGGCCCACATCGCAATCAGATCGTAGCACGCGGGATGCTGGTGAGTGAAGCGTCTTACCGCCAGATCGGTAACGCCGACGGCCAAGGGTCGCCGCCGTGATGTTTGCGGACAGGTCCAGCTCGCCCTTGTTCGATTCCAGGTGTCCAAATAGGTGTCCATACTCCTCGGACTGTAGAGCACTCCTCGTACTCCTCGTACGGGAAAAGGGCAACGGATTAGCTAAGTCCTTTGTTCGCCGCCCCTCTCCCGTGTCCTTAAAATCCCTCGGGCCTTCGGCCCCTGCGGGTTCGACCCCCGCCCCCGGCACCAGAGTTTTCAACCACTTGCAAAGAGCGACTCTATTGGCCCGAGGAGGCCGTTGTCCACATAGGTGTCCATCGCGGGGTTCATTTTGGGCTGTCTTAGGCGCCTTGCGAACGCGCGGTGCGTTTTTCGCAAAATCCCTTGTGCGATCAGGAGGTGCTGTCAGGCATCCGCTTGGCTCCCAAGCTCTGATCTGTCCACTAGATCGGGGTCACTCCAAATCAGAGATGAAGACTTGAATTACGCGCAGTTCGAAACGCGTCGAACCTAATCCTTAACTCGGTGTGCGCAAGAACGGGTGAAAAGACCAAAGTGACTTCATTCTTATTGTGCACCGGAACCGCCCCTATGTTCCCGGTGACTCCTCCGGCGCCACCCGAGCTACAACTGCACCAATGATGTCACCTGCTCGCCAGCCATTCTTCTTGAATTGAGGAAACACAGGATCGGGCTCTCCTTTTGGTTCTCCGTGACAGGGGAGGCACCCCTCCTTGGCTTTGATCGGTTCGGCGTAGTAGTAGGCTTCAGGACTCGAACGCTCAGCGCCGGGGGTCCCGCCTTGTATTTCGTGCAGCAACTCAAGCGCGATGGAGTCCCCTCGGTTGTGCGGGTTGCGTGGTTCATCGACGACCATCTTCACCCAGGCTCGACCTCCCGTGACTCCAGGTACAACTCCGGAGAAAATCTGATCCGCCACAGCCGCAGGTAGGATTGCGTTCTTCGCGAGCCAGCCCTTGTAGATCAGATCGGTTCCGGGAAATGCAGATTGAGGCCGAGTGTAATGCCCTGCGATGGTTGCGCGTGTTCTTAGTTCCAGTTTAACAAGCAAGTATGCAAGTTCTTGATCACCGCGTTTGTCGAGATAGTCCGTTTGCGCTTCCGTAGCGGCAGAGATCGCTCGGGGCCCGGATAGAATTGAAGCCAGCAAGGCCACGAGGGCGATCAGGACAATTGTCATCACGGACACGATAGCTATCCAGATCTGTTTCACGATTGTCTCCCTTGGGGCGAAGATTTACCCCGTCTCCATGAATCGTCAGACGCAGTCTCTGGGCTCCCGAATCAGTGAACCGTAGGTTCATCTCCTCGGTGCTCATTTGGGACCTGTGCCGAATGAAAAGTCCATCCTACCTTAGAATCCCTCGGGCCATGTGCCCATGTGGGATCAACTCCCGGCCTCCGGGCCCACCAACAAAGATCACGTTAGAGAGGTTTCTACCCTTAGACCGGCAGGGAGAATTTCTTCCCACTGAGAGTTGTGCAGCGCATCTGATCATCGAGTTCGCAAGGATGTCCAGTCACTCAGGTCGGACTTCATTCGAATGGTCTGGGAGTACAGAACGGGAAGGGCTGACGCTCTTATTAAGAGCCGACAACAACTCGTCGAGTGTCCATTTCGTCCCGAACAGCCATTCCCGGATGATGCCGTTCTCATCGATCACGGTGACCACGATGTTATGGTCGAAGTATCCGAGGCGATCGGGCCGGTAATAGGTATTGAGCGAGCGACTGAGCCGATCCACCTGCTCCTGAGTGCCGGTCGCGAATGTGAATGCTGGCACGTTGAGATCATGCCGGGCCGCGTACGCACGTAATTCTTCAGGTGTATCACGCTTCGTGTCGAAGCTCGCTACCACGAATTGAACTTCATCCCGGGAATCGGCCGCCAGACGCCGATGAGCCTCAGCCAGCCGCCGGGTGGTCAAGGGGCACATGGAGGCAACGTTACAGTGGGTGTAGAGGAAGGTCAGAACCACCTTCTGGCCACGGAAATCCGAGAGCTTGAACTCCCGGCCATCCTGGTCCACGAGAGTCGCGTCGAGGACAGGCTCTCCTTTTCTTCGCGGTCGCATCAGGGGGTCTCCAGAAAACGATTCTGGCGCCGCCTGCAAATCGTGATCCTCACGAACCGAGATTGCCGGTTCGTCGGGCGCCTGCTCGCTGGCCTTGAACCGTTGAAAACTCCAGCGCACACCTAGAATGAGCAAACACGCGAGCAAACCCGCACCGAGGATCGCCACCACCCTCATGAGTCTTTCTCTTCGCCCTCGGGCCGTAGCGTGAGCAGATAGGCGATGATCGAGTCAATCTGATCTCTGGAGAGACGATGCTGCCAGGCTGGCATTTCCAGCGGCGGGGAAGGTCCCTCGGCGTCTTTCTTCCCGGCCGGGCTTCCGTTCTCAATCACCTTACGGATGGAACGGTATTGCGCGAGCACGACATTGAACCTGGGAACCGGGGCCTCGTCCTCCAGCCGCTCGAGATCAATCCGTCGCTCCAGCAGGTCCACTATGGCGTCCACGTCCTCATCGTAGAAAAGAAACATTTTCTCTGAAAGCGAGTTGAGGGCCGGCACCGTGTCCTTGACGTAGTTCCAGTTCTCAACCCCTCCGCGCGCCATGGGGCCGTGACAGGTGGCGCATCCTTTCTGTCGAAAGAGCCACCCTCCGCGTTCTATGCGGAGAGCTTCGTCAGGAGGGGGAGGTTCAAGCCAGAAGGATTCGAATTCGTCCCGCGGAATCTCCAGATCTTCGCCCCGCTCGCCTTGAACAATGATGACCCCCCGCATGGCGAAATGAGGATCTCCACACATGGTGGGGCAGTAGTAGCCGAACACCCCTTCCTGCTCAGGAGTAATGAGGATTTCCACCACATGGCCTGGCTGGACTTCGACGGTCTCAATGCCCAGCCTTGGAGCATAAAACGCATGCAGCACATCGGCGCTCTTGAGTCGGAGGAGCGTGGGCTTCCCCACCTG
The DNA here is from genome assembly GCA_039588335.1 of Gemmatimonadota bacterium. Lineage (GTDB taxonomy): Bacteria > Gemmatimonadota > Gemmatimonadetes > Gemmatimonadales > GWC2-71-9. The sequence continues at coordinate 5,448 of JBDGZZ010000080.1, forward strand.
AAGCACCGGACGGGCGGCTCTGAACTGCTGACGCCAATAGTTCATCCCATTGACGGCTTGTTCGGTCCAGGTGCCGGTCGTCGCCACGCCAGTCAAATCGATGATCCGGGTGCCGAAAGGGATGTCCCGATCGACCGCGTCGGCCTCGTGGAAGAACGGCCAAATGCTGACGGCGAGGATACCGACCGCGGTGAGGATCAAGGCGATGATTTCAGCGATGCGCTGTTTCATGAGCTAACCAACGTAAAGCACCAGGAACATCGAAACGAAGGCGAATAAGAGGAGGGCAACGGGCGCGAACGCCCGACGCGCCTTGCCGGCCACCCCAAACAGCTGCCGGGCATGTGTGTAACCGGTCTGGAGCCCGAAGAAAAGTCCGACCAGAAGCAACGGTACCTGGATGTAGGGCGTCCACTCCGGACCGACCGGTGTCCAGGGAATGTGGGCTGTCCCGAAGAGATCCCACCCCCATCCGAACGGATCCGACAGAGTCATCAGGCAGTACGAGCCATTCACGAGCAGGAGGGGAAGACTGAAAGCCGTCCAGGCCAGGAGCCCCACGGGAACGAGAGGATAGACCAGCCCCAGGAAAATCTCTTTCTGAGATCGTACCGAATCTCCGGCCAGAGCTATCCCTGTGCGAACCGCAAGGTAGTAGAGACCTGGAACTAAGACCAGCGCCCCAAGCCAGAGGACGGCGGTGTAGGTCAGAAACCCGGGCCAGTTGCCGGTTTCCGCGATGTTGGCCCAATCCTTGAGGATTCCCCATGGCCCGAGATAGATCACCGAATAGGCGATGGCCAGGCTCAGCATGATGAACGCCTTGTAAGCTTCATCGTATCCCTTGAGCCTGGTGTCGGCGCAGAACGGGCGGAGGTTCACCGTCATGTTGTCATACGGGCACGACTTGAGGCACTCCATACAGAGACCGCAGTAGTTGTTGCGATCCATCTTGCTCGGATACATGAACCAGGGGCAGCCCCAGCCGGTCTCACTCCCCGCGAGACATCCCTTGTGCGTGCACTTGGCGCAGACATCCGCTTCCTTCGACCGTACCTCCATCATGGAGGACATGGCATAGAGGCTCAGGAATCCGCTCACCGGGCACACATAATTGCAGAAGGCGCGCTGTCGATAAATGAGGTGAAGGACGGTCGCGATCACGAAGAGAAGGCCCAGGACGATAACGCTGACGATGGGGCGGGTCAGGAACAGAGCGCTGAACGTGCAAAGAGCGAGGAAGCCGATGTTCTGGAGCCAGATATTTGAAAGCTTCTTCGGCCATCTCAGATTCTTGCCGAAATAGCGGTTCCGACCGATGACCACTCCAGGGCCCCCCTTCTCCTTCTTGGGATCGAGGGAGCGCACACCGACCAGGGCTTTTCGTTGCGCCCACTCGCCAAAGAATGGGAAGGGACAGACGGTGCACCAGATCCTAGACGCGAAGGGGACCATTGCGCTGATGAGGAGGAACCACCAGAGTATCCAGACGAAGACGATGATGATATTGCGGTTGCCCACCGGACTGCCGAAGATCCCCGCCGAGAGGAAGAGCAGAAAGAAAAGGAGGTTGGGAAACACCACGGCAAACTGGAACCATCGTCTCTGGAAAAGCCATTTGAGAGGGGGTAAGAGCTGAAGGAGATCCACCCGCCAGCCTCGGGATGCGGGTTCGGTCGCCTTCCGGAGCGGAGGTTCGGAAGGCTGGGCCTTCGCGGCGCTAGCTGTGCTCCCATTCATTGACTTGGCCTCTGAGAACCTCGTCCGCGGGAGCCGGCGAGCTTCTTCTCCAACCAGGAGGCGTGTCCCTCCTCCTCCTCGGCCAGCTCCCGATAGAGGGCCGCCAATTCGGGATCGCCGCTGAGTTTCGCTGCATCACGGTAAAAGCTGAGGGCTCCGACTTCCGCCGCGTGAGCCAATTCGTAGACACGTCTTGGCTGGAGGGAATCAAAGATGAGGTGTTCCGACTCATCCATATCGACAGATTCAATGACTCCTTTCACATCCACTTCCCGGACCTGAGGAATCTCCTTCCCGAATCGGACACGGAATCGTTCCACCAGCATCGCCTCGTGTTGTTCCTCCTCCTTCGCCAGTTCCTCAAAACGATCCGCTACTCCCTCATCGTACTGACGGAAAACGTAAGCGAAGCTGCGGAAGCGTTCGGCGTTGGCCCGCTCGACGTGAATGGCCAAGGCCAACACCTCTTTGGGTGAAAGGCTCTCGAAGGGGCGGGTCATGCACGCTTCTCCCTGAAGAACGTGAAGAGTAGACCCCCGAACAGGACCCCTCCCGCCAGCCCCAGGCTAGTCGGCAAGAGGCGATTGGGGCTGACGATCATCTCTCCCAACATGAAGGGGTGCATGAAGCCGCAGGTCCGGGAGCAGCGGTAGCGAAACTTTCCTGTCCTGTCTGCCTTCAACACCACCTCTTCGACCTGCTCCAGGAAATCGGGATCACTGGGCTTGCGTTTTTCCACTGCGGTCCGCATCGGTGTGATGGAGACGTCGAGGTCATGTCCCTCGAGGTAAAAGCCGTGTACCACGTCGAGAGAGGCGAAGCGGAGGCGCAATGTGTCTCCTCGATTGACGCGGATAACCGGAGGATCGTACGCGTATTGACGGGCGATGATGGTGAACGACCGTTCCTGCGGGTCGGATCCTCCACCAGCGACCAGGAAGCCGATGGCGCCCGAGAGCGCGATCACGCCCAGGTATAAAGTGGCCGGGAGAGCATTCCGGCCCCAGTCCTTTCGCGTGCCGCTCTCGAGCTCAGTCATCGGGCTTCTGCCGCACCTTCGTGCCGCGCGACCGGCGTCCTATCTCTTCAGCGTGAAGTTCACGAGTGTTTCACCCGCGACCTCCACCGGCGAGGTTGTCTTCGGCAGTCGTTCGTGCCAGACGGAGACCTGGTAGGTTCCGTCGGGAACGTCCGAGATGATGTATCGACCTTCCTCGTCGGTGACCGCGAAGTAAGGGGTCTCCAAAACCACGACGGTACCGACCATTGCCGGATGAACGTTGCACAGCATGACCGCCTGGCACGGCTCGCCGAAAACGTGGGATCTCGTCTCGCCGGTCGGCCAGGTTCCCAGGTCGAATTTCCCGCCGCATTTGTCCGGAGTGAAGACGTTGTGATTGAAGGGATCGCTGTTGAGGAAATCGACCTTCGTTCCGGCCAGGATGGGCAGCACGCGGGGAATGAACTCCTTGCCACGCTGGTCCATGACCACGGGCACCGAGGGAGGCTCGAACGTCTTTCCCGGAATATTCTCCACGTAGACCACGGCGTCGGCGTTGCTTCGCATCCCGGCCAGAGTGACTTCTCCCGCAATCGATCCGGCTAAGGCGGGCCCCCAAAAAATCATCAGCATCAAACACCAACCGACCAAAAGTCTCGCTGTCATATTCGACTCCCTTGCCGAGGTTTCCTCGAGCCGCTGCGCCGGGTCCCGATCCCGCAGCGCGAGATGCATTTTACGGCCCCGGGGACTGCAGTGCTGCCGGTCGAGTGCACTAGAACGCTATTCCCATCCCTGCATAGACTCGATAGTTGTCGTTCACATCCAAATCCCACGTATATTCCGCGAAGGCCTTGACATTGGCCCGGATGAGACCGATTAGGGACGCCGTGGCTCTTTCCCAGTCTTCCACTGGGACGCCCATTTCCACGTGTGGCAGGTCGACTGTCTCGTAGCGCAGCGCGCCGTGCAGGAACGGCCAGCCGAGGACCGCGTCGAACTCCACGAACCAGGAGGTGTAGTCAAATTCTCCGCTCTCCGCGGGATCCAAGATCGGAACTCCAGGAGTAAACGGATCTTCAATGAAGAAATTGATGTCGTCCGTCCCGTCGACATACGCGCCGAAGACGTTCAAGTCTTTGAAGAACAGGTTGAATTCCATACCGACCCGGGTGAAATCTTCGTCCTCCACGAACTCCCTGGCCGTAGGATCAGGGTCCATGATGGCTGCCTCGATTTCTTCGGCGCCGCGCTCTCCATCCCCTGTGTAGGCGAAAACCCCGAGGCGGAACGAGGTTTCCTGCCAGTTCTTGGCGCTCCCGACGTAGGTTTCGGCGTTCGAGCCGTCCGGGGCGAGCCCGCCCCACTTGTAGCCGATGCTGACGTAGGCGTCCTTCGCCGAGTTGGCGTCAAATGCCTCCTCCCCCGGACCCAATCCGTTCACGAGGCCGGCCGACCACAGGAAGCGTTTGGCGGCGACTCCGAAGAACTCGAAGCCTTCGGCAACCTGCGGAAGGGCGATTGCCCCGCCGCCATGGTGGCCGCCGCCGACTTCTTTCGCGCCACCCTCATGGAGGGTCTGCACGCCAAACATGGAGTCGTAGTTCGCCACAGTGAGGCGGCGGGCGTGATCGAAGGTGGCGACGAGCTCGGGCTGGAACGAGCCAATCTTGACGTTGAACGCGCTGGAATTGGCAATGGGCTGGATCAATCGAATGTCGAGATGCCCGACCGTGAGATCCCAGTGCGATTCGCCGTCCTCGATTTCCCTCTCGAATTCGATCTCCCCGAAATAGGCCACATGATCGCCGGCGATTCCTGCCACGATTAACTCGGCCTCATCGGGGAATCGAAAATCGTTGTGAACGATCTCTCGTTCGCCGTTCTCAAGGGTCGAGCTGTTCTCGACCATGAAGTTTGTGGCGAAGGCCAGAGGAATGTGTGACGGCACGGCACCAGGCCACACTGATTTGGGCCACACCTTCTTGTAAGCGGGCGCGCCCAACTCAACATCAGGCTGCTTCACCATCTCCTCAGTCTCGCCGGGCATCCGGTAGCCGAGAAGCCGAAAGGCATTACCGAAGTTGTTGAGCTTGGGGTAAGCAATGTGGCAGGTCTGGCACGAGGCGCCGTATTTTCTCGCAAAAGAAGGCGTGGCCCAAGCCTGCGTTGCTCCGAACAGGAACAACCCCGCTACGAGACCCGTTGCGATGTGGACCAGTCTGCGCATGTTCAATCCCTCCTGTGTTTGACCCCGGGCCGCCCCTGACTTGGGGAGCCTTGCGAGTCGTTCAGGGCGTTGGTCAAGACTTGAGGTAGCGGGGGCAGAATTGGCTGTGGGGTCAAGCTTCCCGCGGCCTGCGCGGTAGTCGGCTATATCAAGGTCGCGTTTCATGAGTTCCGCTCAGACCCCCTGACCCTTCTCACCACTTTCAGCCAAAGCAAAAGGCGGGCCGCCGAGAACCGAACCGGGTGCTTGTCATGCAACTGTTGACATTAATGTGCTTATTGGGGGCCGAGGGGAGGCAAAGAGGGGATTCAGGCCGCCCGTCGTGGCGCACCTGCAAGAGTCATCGCCTGGCTGGTCTTGCACGAATGCAAGACCAGCACGGTCACCGAGTGCCGGGAGCGGATGGGGAGAACGGCCAGGGACAGGGCGAGAGTGATCTCAGGCAGATCTTAGAGCCCGAACTCTTTCAGACGGCGGTAAAGGGTGGATGCGTTGACCCCGAGACGTCGAGCGGCTTCCTCCCGGTTTCCACCGCTGGCGGCCAGGACCTGTCGGATATGCTCTCGTTCGTAGGCGCGCACCGCCGCCCGGAAATCGTCCGAGAGGCTCGGACAAGTCACGGTCCCGGTGAGTTCGGGAGGCAGGTCGCTCAGGGTCAGAAACTCTCCTTCACTGAGCAGAACCGAGCGCTCGAGCACATTGTCTAACTCCCTCACGTTACCAGGCCAGGGAGCCGCCATCAGGACACGCATCGCCTCATGGTCCACTCCCAGGACGAGACGCTTGAGGCGTGAATGGTGTCGGTTCAGGAGGTGTTCCACCAGAAGAGGGATATCCTCTCTTCTCTCGCGCAGGGGAGAGAGGGTCAGCTCGACAACCCGGATTCTGTAGTACAAATCTTCACGGAAGCGCCCTTCGGTGATTTCTTTCTTAAGGTCGCGATTGGTTGTTGCGATGATCCGCGCATGTATCGAGATTGGGCGAGTGGATCCCACACGCGTGATTTCCTGCAGCTCGATGGCTCTCAAAAGCTTCGGCTGAAGATCGAGAGGAAGTTCGGAGATCTCGTCGAGGAACAGCGTCCCTCCCTCCGCCACCTCGAAGAACCCCGCTTTGTCGCGATGGGCGCCAGTATAAGCACCGCGCACGTGACCGAACAGCTCACTCTCGAACAGATCTCGAGGCAGGGCGGCGCAATTCACGGCCACGAAGGGGCGCTCCGGTCCGGGACCCGATTCGTGAATAGCCCGGGCCACGACCTCTTTGCCCGTCCCGCTTTCACCGGTGATGAGCACTGTGCTTTCGGCGCTAGCGATCTTTTGAATTGTAGATCGCGCGGCAATCATGGCGGGGCTCTTGCCCACCAGATTGGTGCCGACACTGACCTCAGAGAGGTGCCGCCGCAGATACCGAACTTCCTGGCGCAATCGGCGATGCTCCAGGCAGCGCCTCACCTTCAGCACCAGATCCTGCTGGACGACCGGCTTTAGGATGTAATCCACGGCACCTTTTCTGAACGCCTCCACGGCTGTTTCCATGCTCCCGTAAGCCGTGAGAACCATCACGCAGGTCTCGGGGCACAGCTTGGCCAGCCCGTCCACGACATCGAGCCCCCCCATTCCCGGCATGATCAGATCGCAAAGGACGATGTCGGGAATCTCCTCCTCGGCTACCCGCAGCCCCTCCTCGCCGCTGGAAGCCGTGCGACAAGCAAAACCCTCCTGTCGAAGAAGACTTGCCAGGTCCTCCCGAAAGAGATCTTCATCATCGATGAGCAGGAGAAGATCGCTCATGAGCCTGTGGGCCTCCGAATCGCGACTGTCGATCTCTCCACCTCCGCCAAAGGAAGGAAAACCTCCAGGTGCGAACCCTGGCCGGGCCGACTCCGCGCCTCGATGTAGCCGCCATGAGCCTGGACAAGACTGTAAGAAATCGAAAGACCCAGTCCCGTGCCCTCTTTCTTGGTCGTGAAAAACGGTTCGAACAGGTGGGCTAAGGTCGTCCCATCCATGCCCGACCCCGTGTCGGTGACCGCCATCTTCACCATCCCATCTTGCTCCACGCTCGTCACTGTCAAAACGCCTCCATTCGGCATGGACTCCATGGCGTTGAGTAATAGGTTGAGAAACACCTGTGAGATTTGGTCTTTCACTCCCCTGATCTTAGGAATAGGGTTGGTCAAGTGTCTGCAAATCTCGATTCGCTTTGCGCGACGGTCGAGCTGGATGATGCCCAGAGCTTCCTCCATGATGGTATTCGGATCGCAGATGCTCCAAGCAGGGGAGCCTGTGCGGGAAAACTGTGAAACGCCACGCACGATGCGACCGATCCGATCGATCTGGCCTTGCAAGACACCGAGGCTGTTCCTCGAGAAATCTGGATCATTGCGCTGCTCCATGAGAGTCAGGCGAGTGGAGAGAGATGAGAGCGGATTGCCGATCTCGTGAGCGATGCCTGCCGCCATCCGGCCGAGCACGGAGAGCTTTCCCGCGTGGGTGGCCTTCGCTTCCAGCGCCTTTCTGGTCGTGATCTCTTCCACCAGCTCCACCACCTGAACCACGCGTCCGTTATCGTCCCGGATCGGGGAGGTGGCATGCCGGAAGTGCCGCAGCGCACCGCCTTCAGACACGACCGTCCGTTCGGACTCGAGCGGTTGTTCGACTTCCGCCGTTCTGGACACAATGCACTCGCCGCAGCCTCCTGACGCGCCGTCCAGGGGGCATCGCCGGCCCAGGACTCCGGTGGTCCAACCGAACCAGTCACCCGCGCGATGGCTGAACCACCGAATGGTCACGTCTGGGGCGACCAGCATGATTCCCACCCCGGCGGCATGGATCACACCCTGGAGCTTCTTGTGCTCCAGAACCGCAGTCTGGGCAACTTCCTCTAAGTCCCGCTCACTTCGACGCAGTCGCTCCGCGACCAGAATTGTGAAATACGAGGTCAGGGCGAGCACAATGACAAACGGCACAGTCCTGCCTGCGACGAATACTGGATGGAGTGATGCATGATCCACATGGTCAGAACCGGGAACGATATCTGCCGAAGCGATGCTATCGCGCGAGTGTGTTCCGGCCGACTGCAGAGCTCCCTCATGTGGGAAAAGAGTGTTCGTATAGTGTGGAAGGAGCTGAAAATACTCTCCCAGGGCGAGGAGGGAAAACAATCCACAAGCAACAGCGGTCAAGCCGATTGCCTTTTTGCGGGGAAGCAGGATGCCCGGAATGATGACGTGAAAGAGATAGACAATGTAGAGGGGGTTTTCGACGCCGCCTGAACCGTTGAGAAGCCCTGTCAGGATCACCAGGTCGACCGTCGCCTGAGCCACGATCTGACGCTCCAGGTGTAATCCCTTTCGTCTCCAACGGTCGAAGACAATGTTGGCGATGATTAGTGCACCGCACCATCCCAGTAGAGGCAACAGGGTCTCCCGGGGCAGGATTTCGGTCAACACGACGGCGACGAAAGCGAGTGCCAGGGCGATGCCGGCCGCCAGCCAACGCATGGTGACGAACCAGTGAAGGTGCTGTCGTAGCCGCTCCTGTCGATCCAGCACACCGTACTGAGCAGATCTGGCGTCCTCCTTCTCAAACATGGCGGAAGATCGGCGGACCAGATACCAGGTGAGAAAACTCAAGAAGGTAAGAACCGTCAGCAAGCCCTGGGCCAAGTTAAGCAGCAGCTGCGCTGGCTCTCCCAAGTGTGCTGGGATAATCTGGAGCGTCAGAACTTCCCAGCCGCCGTAAACCACCGGCGGCGCGATCACCGCGAGAAGTAGAATGAGCAACCCGCCATGTCTTGATTCAGGATGCTCCCTCACCATTTGATCCGCGTCCTCTCCGCCGGGACGGGCGCTCCAGGGGTTCAACCCCTGACGCTGTCGCGCACGAGCGCCCGAGGCATCAGCCTGATATGGTCTCTGGGGAAGGGTACCTTGGGAGCCCAACCTCCGCAAGCATCCATGGGGCCGCGAGGAGATCGACGTTGCTATTCCCGCTGGCGAGTGGGGGGCAATCAGCTCATCATGTCTGTGTCATTATGTCGATGGGTTGCGATTGAGGTGCGAAGGCAGGCTCTTGGACTTGGCGTTGCAGTTAGCTCGATCCGATGATCAACGGCCGGCGATCGAGGCCCGCATCCGGGCAGCGACGCAAGACCGCCTCATCGGACAGGTGTCCAAATAGGTGTCCATACTCCTCGGACTGTAGAGCACTCCTCGTACTCCTCGTACGGGAAAAGGGCAACGAATTAGATAAGTCCTTTGTTCGCTGCCCCTCTCCCGTGTCCTTAAAATCCCTCGGGCCTTCGGCCCCTGCGGGTTCGACCCCCGCCCCCGGC
>JBDGZZ010000081.1:0-14708 GCA_039588335.1 Gemmatimonadota bacterium
GCGCCGGCAAGCAGAGCCGCGGGACCACCCTTCACTGCCGCGATCACGTTTTGCTTAGCTGCCATCGCAACAACAACCGGTATGTAGATCGAGCTCCAAAAGAGGACTCCCTGCCGGGACACCGGATTCAGCCTGCCATGCTTTCTCATGTAGTCGGACAGCAGGATCAGTAGCAGCATGGCAATACCCACACCGCCGACATTAGCCTGTACTCCAATCAACTTCCCGAGTAACTCACCAACGAGTATCCCAGCAATCATACACCCCGCAAGCAAGGCAACACCGTAGATGACCAATGTCTCTCCTGGGATTCGGCTCAGGTAGGAAGAAGGCAGGTGCCGGGTGTGTCAAGCCCCGGAAGTGATGGTCACGTCGCCGGCCTCGGCAACGCAGATATTACTTCATCAAATAGGAAAGTCGCGAGCCGAGTTCGTTTTGAGTCAAGTCGTGAAGATCTGAAGAAATCTCATCCAGCAGCTTTGCCAGCGCTAGCGATCCGAATGAGAACAACTTGCGCTGTTCCTCGCCAGCTAACGGCTGTCCCACCACTGCGCGCGCCCTTACGCGCACATTCTCGAGCCGTCGATCCAGGATCAGCGCTGAGAAGGAACGCTCGCACGCTGCGACTAGCGCGTGCAGCGGATCCCGTCCTGCACTTGGCAAGGATGAAAAGTCTGTCTTCCCCATGACGAGCGACAGCCGACGATCCTCACCATCCTGCGAGGTGAATAGATCGAGGAATGCCTCGCCCGCCACCTTTTCCGACCGGCTTGCGCCTGTCGATCCAGATCGGCTCATGCGGTCGAGCATCACACTCGAGCTCGGACGGCCCCAATCACCGGCCAGGTTTGCCCCTTTGTGCCCCTCCATGAACACGTCCGCGGCCGGCTTGCAATAGACACCAGCAATCGGCGCATCGTACTCCACCGTGAACTCCCCCTGAGCGGTCTTCGTTACCATCCGTGAATCGCTCATGGAAAACGACTGCACCACCTTGCGGTCCGGCACAGCTAGGAGGTCATGACCAGCTAGCACGACGGTATTCACCCCGCAATCTGCTAGCGATGACTGGGCTTGTTCCATTCTCTCCCGGTCATAACCGGAAAGCCAGATCTCTGGGGCGGGGAAATTGGTTTTCATGCGAGCTTCAGCCGGTGTCAGGCCGAAGTGAACCGCTGCTTTGGCAGCATCCACCGTCCCGTGCGGTGGATTCGAAACGACGAGGAAGTGTGCGCTCATAGATCAATAACGTAAGGCAGTCTGTGGCAACTGTCCATCAGCACGGCCAGTCCGGAGAACGACGGGCGTGATGTGTCAAAATCGGCAACCTGTCACGCCAGTATCAGGACTCACCGAACAGCGCGGCCACGTCGGCCTTGGTCACCTTCCCCATGGCGTTGCGCGGCAGTGCGGCAACTACCCTCAATTCCTTGGGGATCTTGTACGGCGCCAGGAGGTCGCGCGCCCATTGCCGCAGCTCCTCGAGTGTCAGCGAAGCCTCCTCCGTCACCTCCACTGCGACACAAACCCGCTCGCCCCACTCGACGTCCGCTGTACCCACAACTGCACATTCCTGGATGGCTTGGTGGGTGCGTAAAACCTCCTCGATCTCGAGTGCGGACACCTTGTATCCACCAGTCTTGATGATATCCACACTGCGACGTCCCATGATTCTGTAGCGTCCGTCCTCGATGACAGCTATGTCACCGGTCTTGAACCATCCATCATCAAAGGCGTCCGCCGTCTCTTCCGGTCGGCACCAGTATTCGAGGAAAACGTTTGGGCCCTTGATCAATATCTCACCGGGCGTCCCAACTGGAACGTCACCCATGTCTTCATCCACGAGCCGCACTTCCACACGGGGCAGCGGCGTCCCCACGGAACCCGGGACGCGCTCTCCATGCAGTGGATTCGACAGACCCATGCCAATCTCCGTCATGCCGTACCGTTCACAGAGCACATGTCCACTCAGTTCCTGCCATTTTTCCAGCACGTTCACGGGTAATGCCGCCGAGCCCGACACCATGAGGCGTAACTTGGAACAAGCAGCGGACATCGCCTGCTGTTCGGCAGTTGGGGCCTCTTCCCACGCCGCGACCAGCCGGCGGTAGATAGTCGGCACTGCCATGAAGAGCGTAAGCGGCCGCTCTGCCAGTCGCAGCCAAGTCTCTTTTGCATCGAATCGAGGCAGCATGTCGCAGCATGCACCCGACCACAACGCGCAAGTCACCACGTTGACGATCCCATGCACGTGGTGCAAAGGAAGAATCAACAGGATGCTATCATCTGCTGTCCACTCCCACGCGTCGACAAGAGATGTCACCTGAGCCCGAATCTGCTCGTGTGTAGTAACCACTCCCTTCGGCTTACCGGTGGTGCCGCTGGTGTACAGCATCATAGCGCGCCGCCGTTCGGCGATCTCCGGAAGGCTCGTGGGTCCAGTCTCGAGTAACTCCGATGCCAGCACCACCGGAATACCACGAGGTTCTGCCACCTGTGCCACCCGACTCGCCGATTCCGGATGCGCCACCACGACAGTGGGATCAGAATCATCCAGCGCATGTGCCAGCTCACCGGGTGGATGTGAAATCGCCAGCGGCACCGCCATCCCTCCCGCACGCCATATACCCCATTGTGTCGCGACATACTGAAAACTCGGCGGCACCAGAAAGGCCACGCGAGATTCACCGAGATCTTCAGTTCCGCGTAGGAGACCCGCAGCGATTGCACCGGACGATTTCAGAAGATCGTCATACGTGTATGTGCCGCTGGCATCAACGATAGCGTTGCGTGATCGATGGTCGGTGGCACGAGTTGTGAGGGTTACGGGCATGTGAGTGGTTAGGTGGTCGAGCTTCTAGCAAATACTTCGGGCCCCGATTCGTACCGACCAGCAAGTGTAACGATCTCGCGGTTCTCCACGACTCCGTCCGTCATTCCCTCGAAAGTAGCTTGGAGCATTGCTCGACCGAACTCGACCGCGGATACGGCCATCCCGGGAAATCGGCGAAACAGAGAGTGAAACAGCCACGCTCCGCGACGCCCGCCACTTGGATGAAACTGGTGTATCCACCCAGGCCGCCAGCATACCACGCCACCGAGGCCAACACCCGTGAGGGCAATCTCGGTTTCACCTTTCACCCGTGCCCACATCATGCGGGAGCGTCCACTGGGGTCGCTTCCAACACCGGTGAGAAAATGAAAGACGCAGGTCGAGCTCTGCTTCAGGATCGCCCGTGCGGCGACCAACGTGTAGTCGTGAGTGATCTCACGGTACTTCGCCGGATCCCGGACGCGGGCCTGTGAGACACCCAAACAGTAGAAGCAGACATCCAGGCCCACTAGATGTTCTGAGATTATCTCCATATCGAGGAAGTTGCTGCAAATCACTTCCTTGAGTCCTGTGGCACCAACGTTCGTTCGGCGACGTGCTACGGCAACGACTTCGGTTATGCGAGGATCGGAAAGACACTCGCGGAGCACAGCGGATCCTGCTGTGCCGGTCGCCCCGAAAACGGCAACCCGTAATCCTGAGTCAGTCAGTGGCATGGGGACAAGATGCAACCTAGAACGCTGGGCTGCGAGTGCAGAAGTAGATCGTACCAGCCACCCTCGCTCACCGACCGGGGTTGCCGACAACCGTCCCTGGCCCTTATGATCCCGCCGCCAACAAACTCACCGAGAAGGTGACATGACCGAACCGGCCACAATTGAACAACCGCTGAACGGATACCGGGTGCTCGATCTCTCACGTATTCTCGCTGGGCCGTACTGCACCATGATCCTGGGAGACCAGGGTGCGGAAGTACTCAAGGTAGAACGGCCCGGTACCGGAGATGACACCCGCACTTGGGGGCCGCCGTTTGCCGGCGGTGAGAGCGCCTACTACCTCTGCTGCAATCGGAACAAGAAGTCGATCGTTGTCGATCTCAAACAGCCGTCCGGCGCAGCAGTCGTTCGGGACCTGGCAAGAGTCTCTGATGTTCTGGTGGAAAACTTCACGCCAGGTCTGATGCAGCGCTTCGGGCTCGACTATGAGTCGCTGCGTGAGATCAATCCCGGTCTGGTTTACGCTTCGATCACCGCCTACGGGCAGGACGGGCCTTATCGCGACAGGCCGGGTTACGACATGGTGTTGTCGGCCGTGGGTGGGCTCATGTGGATCACCGGAGAGCGGCATGGCAACCCGTGCAAGGTGGGCGTGGCGATCACCGATGTGCTCACCGGTGTCTACGCATCCGGTGCAATAACATCCGCGCTGTTGTGGCGGGAGCGTTCCGGCAGAGGCCAGTACCTCGACATCAGTCTGCTCGACACACAGGTCTCCGCGCTGGCCAACATAGCTTCCAACTATCTGGTGGCCGGTCAGGAAGCCACCCGTTGGGGTACGGCGCACGAATCGATCATCCCGTACCAAGTGTTCCGCACCAGAGACAGGCCGATTGCCATCGCAGTGGCCAATCAGAAACTGTGGGTCAGCTTTTGCAAGCTGGCGGGAAGAGAGGAGTGGCTGGCTGACTCCCGGTTCGAATCCAACCCTAAACGGGTGGAAAACCGCGAAGTGCTGTTGCCACTGATCGACGAACTGATGACCAAGATGACGTGCGACGAGTGGATGGCACTGTTCGTTGCAGCCGCGATCCCTTGCGGTCCGGTCAACGACATGCAGCATCTGTTCGCGGATCCGCAGGTGCTGCATCGTGACATGATCGCCGAGCTTCCTCACCCGACGATCGGTACCCTCCGCCTCGGAGGCATACCGATCAAGTACTCGGAGACACCCGGCACAGTCCGTCTGCATCCGCCGCTTCTGGGCGAACATACCGACCCGGTGCTGGCCGGGATCCTGGACTATCAGGCCGACAAGATCATGACGCTTCGGGAGCAGGGTGCGATTGAATGATCACGACAGACGCGGAGCAGCGGGCCGGCGGCGTGGCTGGCGCGAGATCCGCATGGTCCAGCGGGATCAGGTTCGGCATCCCACTCGGACTGGCTGTAGTTATCTGGTTCCTCCCGCCACCCGAGGGCGTCACGACCCAGGCATGGCACCTGTTCGCGATCTTCGTAGCCACCATCGTCGGGATCATGCTCGAGCCGCTGCCCATGGGGGCAGTCGCCGTGGGTGGCATTACAGCCGCGACGGTCACCCGAACCCTCAGCATAACCGATGCACTCAGCGGCTTCAGCAACGGCGTGATCTGGCTCGTCATGACGGCCTTCTTCCTCTCCCGCGGCTTCATCAAGACCGGTCTCGGAGCCAGGATTGCCTATTCGTTCGTGCGACTGTTGGGAAAGAAGACGCTCGGCCTGGGTTACAGTATGTGTGCGACCGAGCTGGTATTGGCGCCGGCCATACCCAGCAACACGGCTCGGGCCGGCGCCATCGTCTACCCAATAGTGAGATCGATGGCCGAAGCTTTCGACAGCCACCCCGGAGATGGCACCGAACGCCGCATCGGCGCGTTCCTCATCAAGAACTCATTCCAAGCCAACCTGATTACCAGCGCCATGTTCCTCACTGCGATGGCAGCCAATCCGTTGGCAGCGCAGCTGGCAGCGGACCAGGGCGTCGAGGTCACATGGACTAGTTGGGCTGCGGCCGCCATTGTGCCCGGGCTGCTCAGCCTGTTGGTCGTTCCCTTCGTTCTCTACCGACTCTACCCACCGCAGGTGAAGGAAACGCCGCAGGCACCGGAGATGGCCCGGGCTAAACTGGCCCAGATGGGCCCGATGAAGCCGCACGAGCAGGTCATGCTGGGAACGTTCGTGCTACTCTTGGTCCTGTGGGTCTTGGGCAAGCCGCTGCAAATGCCGAGTACCGTCACTGCTTTGGTCGGGTTGACCATTCTACTCGCAACCCGGGTCCTCACGTGGCATGACGTGCTGACCGAGACGGGAGCCTGGAACGTGTTCATCTGGCTCTCCACTCTCATCATGATGGGGTCCTACCTGAGCGAACTGGGCTTCGTCGCTTGGTACAGCAGTTCGATCGGTGGTCTCTTCGCCGACACCGGCTGGCTGCCCGCGTTCGTGGCGCTGAGCCTGATCTACTTCTACAGCCACTATTTCTTCGCCGGCAACACGGCTCACATCAGCTCGATGTACGCCGCCTTCCTGGCTGTCGCACTGGCAGTCGGCACGCCACCGCTACTCGCCGCACTGGTCCTCGGGTTCTTCAGCAACTTGTTCAGCAGCATGACCCACTATAGCACTGGCCCGGCGCCAGTGTTCTTCGGTTCGGGTTACGTCAGAGTCGCGGACTGGTGGAAACTGGGCGCTGTGATCAGCGTGGTGAATATCGTGATCTGGTTAGGAATCGGGGGGGTGTGGTGGAAGGTAATTGGGATGTGGTGACGGGTTGTAGCTCGCCGCTTCGAACGGACATAGTGCATGACGCTGCTGGCCGTTGCCAATTCCGCCCCGTTGTTCGGTTCCCGGGGCGTATCAACTTGGTGGCAACAAGCCGATCTCCGGCTTAGGATCCTTGGGTCGAGCGATGCGGCGGAATTCGAAGCCCGCGATATTCAGTGTCGGCAGAGCCCCACATGCCAGCACGGCCTGTCGCAGAATGAGGCCACCCACGAGGCCGAACACCGCACCGAGCATGACCAGGGGCAGAGAGCCACTGGCGTCGGCTTGGGCCATCGAGCGGTAGACCAAGACCATTAACACCAATGGCACCGCCAATCCGAGAACGAAGTAACCGATAACGAACGAACTCTTCCTCAAGATCCGCTCCGCCGACTCTCTCGGGTCGGGCAGCCTGAACGCGGCCTGCAGGAAGAAGAGGATCACCAATATCTCCAACGCGACTAGTCCGGTTGCTTCGAGCGCCATGGTCCGCAAAGCTGCTGCAGTTATAGCGGCCTGGTTGAACAACACCATGCCGAGCATGATCGTGAAATGACCGGTGACGATGGCGGACACTACGAATACGACTGGAACAACTCCGGAACGCCAGAACGGAATGCCCTTGGACGCGCCCAGCAGGATGCCTGTGTAGGCCATTGTCGCAACGGCGCATACGATTCCCACGACCGCGATAATGTTGAGTATCGCTCTTCCACCGGGCGTCTGACCGACGTCCAAGAACGAATGAAGGATCAAATGCGCCAAGGCTAGGATCATGAAGGCGCTGATTATCCAGAAGCCCCTAGCAATCCACGATGTACCCGGCTTCACACCGGCAAGAACAGCCCGTTGCGGAGTTCCCAGATCGGCCAACAGGCAGATGCTTCCGATGAGCAGAGCCGGGAAGCCGATCCACAAGCCGACAGATGTCGCTACCGATACGCTCTCCCCGACGAACCAGTTCACGGCGGCAATTGTGTACGCTCCGCCACCGATCCCACCGAGAAAGAGGTAGATGGCAATCCACCAGCCCCACTCGCCCTGCAACTGACCATTCACTTTCGGATTCATTACGCTTCTCCCACTATCGCATGCAATCGATCCGGTTCTCCTGCAGCACCACCCAAGACTACCGCGGAGTTAGGTAATAAACCTTGGGTTTGTTCCCGAACTCCGGATTCAGCACCTCACCGCGATACTTCTTGATCAGGATCGAGATCTCACTATCCGGATCGTCGAGATCGCCAAAAGTGCGGGCGTTGGCCGGGCAAGCCTCCACACAGGCCGGGTCCTTGCCCTCAGGGAGGCGGTCTCTGCAAAAGTCGCACTTGGTCGCTACACCAACGCCTGACTTCTCCTCCCATGCTTGCTTGGCAAACTCCTCGTACGGTGAGAGCGGGAGTCCATCGGGAAAATAGCTTTCCCATTTCTCCACGCTGTAGCGAGCACCGTAGGGGCACGCCATCATGCAGTACTTGCAGCCCATGCACTTATCCTTCTCAACGATCACGATTCCATCGTCCAGCTTGACGGTAGCGCCGGTGGGGCATACCTCCATGCATGACGGTTCCTCGCACTGCATACAGAGAACCGGCAATGCTTGCCGCACCACATTTGGAAAACTTCCCGTCTCTCCCTTCAGGATCCGGGACCAAAACACTCCGGGCGGAGTGTGATTCTTAACTTTACAGGCCATGACACAGGCATAGCAGCCGTAGCATCTCTTGAGATCTATCACCATTCCGTAGCGTGGCATGCGCGACTCCAATAATGACGGTTGACCGGTGCCCTGACGTTGCGTCTCTTCCATCAATCCGCCTTATAAATCTTCACTCGACAACAGATGTCTTGGTTGAAAGTGAGGGGATCGGTGTGAGGTAGATCCATTTCAACCAAATCGTTGAAGAACGTGCCCTTCCCTTTGGCTATCGGCATGTAGTTACCCCAGTGACCGGCTACCGCCGCTACTGCCAGGTGATGCGGTTCGATACCGTCCGTGAGTGCCACCCATCCCTTTACACGATGCCCTTGCGGATTTTCCAGCCAGACATTGTCTCCGTCGACAATGCCCTTCTCCGCAGCGGTGTCCTTGTGGATCTGTACCGCGTAAACGTAGGGGTCTTCCTGGGAACATTCGTCGAGATACGGATTCTGTTGGGTCATTGAATTGCAGTGCATCACCGCACGCCAATAGAACGCAAACATGTCGTAATCCGGTGACGTCTCCGAGTGGGACGGGCACGGATACCAGTCCGCCAACGCTTTGAAGCGGGACCAGTCGAGGTCGAAGAAATCCTGCCCTCCGTATTCGTTCCACAACTTGTCGATCTGCTCGCCTGAATCGATGAAGTATTCGAAGTAGATCGGTACCCGCGAAGAATTGAACCACTTCCAGTAAACGTCTTCCTTCTTTTTGGGCCAAGTGAAGACACCCTTCTTCCGCACGTGTTCGAGACCGTGATCTTCACCGAACCGGTCTTTGAGCAATCGGTCGCAGATGTCTTCCCACGAGTGCTCGACGCTGCCGTCCTCGACTAACTTGTACTTCTCATCCATGTCGCCGCCGTAGCGTATTCCGATGGAGTCGTTTAATCCCTTGTAGTACTTCCCATGGATGTCGAGTCGCTTGCAGATATCGAGCATCACTTCGTTGAAATCGCGCCGCTCGTACATTGGATCGACGACCGGCTGTCGTATCGACCATCCCCAATCATCCTCACCCTGTGGGTGGGAGAAAGTCGAAGGAAAACTGACTGCCGGCGTGTAGCGCTCGAGGAACGACGTGTCAGGCAACACGATGTCTGCTACTGCTTCCTCGAATTCCGTTACATACAGCTGGAACGAGAAGATGAAGTTGAACTTCTTGAGGAAGTTCTCGGTCACCGCCTCTGCGTTGCCCATCGTCATCACGGAGTTGGAACCGAAGTTGATCATCACATCCGGTTTGTAGGGGATCTCGAAGCGCTCCAGTATCTCCTCCCATTTCGGACTGGTGATGACGAACGCGTTGTAGATCGAGGTCGGGAACATGTCGTGCAGGTCCAAGCGGGTCGGTCGTTTCGGGACTCGCATAGGATAGGGCACGTGGTCGTAGACCCAGGTCTTGGCCACCAGCAGGCCGTCGGGACAAGGATAGGGAATCTGGTAGGGCTTACCTGTCCCTTCGTACCCACTTCCCACGGCGGCGCCGAGGCCGAACGCACCTCCGTACGTGTCTGCTGCGCCCACTATGTGGTTGACCATGTCGACCGACAGACAGGTCCAACCCGAGTTGACGTGTCCTTGGGTACCCCGGAAGAAATGCGTTGCAACCGGGCGATTGGGAATCTTCTTGGGACCCTTGCTGGTTTGGATCGTCACAGTGGAGCCGATTTCGGCTGCTTCCCCGAACTCCTTGGCCACGCGGCTCACCGTCGCTGCTGGAACACCGGTCACCTTCTCTACGAACTCCGGTGTGTATTTCTTCACGTGTTCCTTTAACAGCTCAAAAGCCGGATGGCACTCTACCCCTTCGACATTGTACGTGCCCGTGAGTGCTACTTGGTGGGCCTCATCCTCATACTCGACGCGTGTGACGGACTCATCGTTGTGCACCTTGGGACAGTCGTCTACCAGATCCCAAACGAGTGGCTTGTTGGTCTCCTTGTCGCGCACGTAGCGCCCGTCTGTGAGCCGTATGAGGTAGGGACCGTTTGTTTTGTACATCAAGTATTCGGCGTCGTAGATCCCGTGCTCGTTGAGCAGCGAGTTAACCAGGCCCAGCGCCATTGCTCCGTCAGTGCCAACGCGAATCGGTACCCACTCGTGGGCCTTTGAGGCCTGGGCGCTTTGGAACGGATCGAACACAACGTTCTTGAATCCGCGGAACCGGGCATCCGCCGCCTGCGTCGCGTTCTGAACGGCCACATGGCCCGCGCCGTGACCCTTGGAGCAGCCAAAGTTCAGTGCGTAGTTGCAGTGTGCGAAATCCGGAATGATCGACCAGGACACGTGCATGATGCCGTTCATGAAGTGCGCACCGTTGCCGCAGTGCAGCCCGCCACCTGACACCCAATAATTTGGTGTGCCGAAACCCTTCATGAACCCAATCACACCGAAGCGGATCTCCGAAGCTTGGGTCGTGGTGGCCTGAAAATATGCTCCGCGCGGATCGCGGTCCCGGCACTTTTGCAGCTTCTCGATAATGATGTCGAGCGCCTCATCCCAGGAGATGCGCTGGAACTTTGGGTCGACACCGAGACCTTTCTCCGGATTGGTGCGCTTCAGCGGATAGTTCACCCGATAGGGATCGTAGAGCAGATGAGACGAGGCGATGCCCTTGACACAGATACTGCCACGCCCGCTAGGTGCATCGGGATTGCCCTCGATTTCAGTTACGACACCGTTCTGGCGGCGAACCTTGATACCGCACATGCAGTAGCACTGTCCACAACAGGTCGGGATCCAGACATCTTCCTCGATCCGGTTCTGGGCGGTTGCGGTCATGGGTCGACTCCTACTCCAATTGGGATCGGTCCGGTCAAGTCCGGTGAGAAACGGGCCGGAACGCGTCAGAAAGCGAACGGGATCCCCTCCCAATCACGCAACTGGATGAGTCACAACGAGTTGGGTGACTGGCGGGGTTCCCTACCCTGTTCCGTCGCGCAGACGTTCAGAGACTCGGGAGGACACAGGGCCTACTGCCAATGACCATATACGAGTCAGCGCATTAAGACTCCGTGAAAGCTGACTGAACCGAGGAGCAACTGAAGGTTATACTCGCGGGGCAGTCACTGCTCCCGGAACTCAGGCGTAACTAAAGCTCCCCGGGCACGAACGCATAGCGCAGCCGCTCCGGTTTGACTGCATCTGATTCTGCAGCTCGGCTGGAGACCACGGTACGCGCAGGTCGCCGAGGTTCTCGCCGAGTAGCTCGATATGGTCCTCACGAATCTCCCCCATCCCCCTCTCATATCCCATGACGAGCTGGGAAATCCAAGTAGGATCGTGACTCATGATTCGCGCGGCCGTAGCGTCGGCAGCAACCAGATCTGTACTGGCCAGGAGGAACCAGGAACCTTGTCGGTCCCGCAGGTCCACCGTACGCCCTCCATGACTGAGGTTGGGACCGTCACCTTCGACACCGATCGAGAAATCTATGATCGCCAAGTCGGGCTTCACCCCCTGCACGATGTCGAGATAGATGGCCGCGATCGCGCGGGGACTGCTGTGGTCCAATACGATTCCACGATCGGCGACACCGTTAGGCAGGTCACCGTAGCGCTCGAGTGGAGTGATGCCGATGAAATTCTTGAGCGCAAGGGTGAGCTGTGCCCACGAGTGAGTCTTGGCGACAGGGATGGAGATCACGCGATCCGCGTGGGCTACCAGGCTCGAGACCGCGATCGTGCCAAGGTAGGTATTAGACGGAACCTCCACCCACTCCGGGGAATCAACCTCGAGCGAAGCAACCCGTACTGTCCTGCCGTACTCAAAGCTCAGCCGGGCCGCCTCGCCAGCAAGGTTTGCAGAACCATCGAGCGTGATCGCATGCTCCCAATTCAATACGGGTGCGTGGGATCCGTCTCCGATAATCACCTCGGAGGCACCTGCCTGGAGACATTGCTCCGCCACGGCCACGACGATCTCCGGTTTGGTGCATTCGCCCAAGGCGAATCGGTTACTGTTTTCCGCCCACGGAAGCGTGACCATGTTGGGCTTGATGAACACCGTTTCGCCTTGGTGCACGACCGCATCGACGCCACCGAGACTGTCCATCACGTCACGCGTCATCGCGTACAGATCTGTACCGCGAACGGCAGCAACCTGTGCAGTAGGCTCCACTGGGCCGGTGGGTGTCTTGCTGCAGCCTGGCACCAGGGCGCTGGCAGCCGCGCACGCCGACAAGTGCACGAAGTCTCTGCGGTCAATGAAGGTTTCGTTATGCGACGATTGTTCGGTCGGATGATTCATGACGGCCTCCATGTCAGGACTGCACGAATGCGCCAATCATCTTTGAATCTCTCATCATCGGTACCCTGCCCACAGCGGGAAGGTCCGTGCTACTCTCTACGTCAGCCGCGCTCCTTTGGTCTACGTTTCGAGTGAGCTTGCTCCGTGCGAGCGATCAAGTCTTCGACTCCCATGGAAGCGATGGTCTCGCCGATGACGTCGAGTGGTAGATCGTTGAGTTCCCTGAACCGTACACACGATTTGCCGACATCAAACCGTTTTCCCGTTGCTTTGTAGGCAGCCTCGAAGTTCTTGCGACTCTGTTCAGACGAATAGATGCCCGACAAGTACACCGCCATGTAGTTCCTTTGCGATGCCAATGCGGCATACATGAGCGGTTGCTTGTTGTAGGTATCCGGATAGGTCTCGAGCGGCACCTGGTACGTAATCATTCCCCAGTTCATCACCTCTTCGAAACCCGTCGGTAGGTTCTCCAGTACTACCTGCCGCACATTGGCGAGTGCCGCCCTTCGATCTTGCGGTAGCTCTGCGAGGTACTGGTCAACTGTGGTAGCTTCGGATCGCATATTGGTGTCTCTTACTCTGCGGTCAGGCAATCTGCCTTCACGGAAGGATACGCAGGATACGGTCATCCTCCGAGTCTGGACTTCCCCTTCCATCGCGATTGCTGGTAGCGATGTAGACTTCTCCCTGTGGTCCAACCAACACGTCGCGGAGCCGACCGAACCGGTTTCGGAATAACGACTCTTGCTCGACTACCTCCATGCCGTCTTGAGATAGCTTCAGTCTGAAGAGCGTGGCACCCCTAAGTGATGTGACCAGCAAGCTGTTCCTCCAGCCAGGAATGGCGTCGGAATAGTACAAGTCAGCTCCGCATACACCCTCTGTTGGTGTCCATGCCGCGATCGAACCTACTACGTCGTTGTCGCGGCAAAAGTCCGACTCACCTCTCACATCTCCATCGCACGTGCCGTGAACGTCTGGCCACCCGTAGTTCCCACCTGGCTCGATTCGGTTCACTTCGTCGTTGTCCCTTGGCCCATGCTCCGCAGAGTAGAGCACGCCTGTCTCCGGATGGAACACGAGACCTTGCGGGTTGCGATGTCCATACGAGTACACCAAGCTGCCAAATGGATTCCCCGGCGCAGGCTCACCATCCAAAGTGAGACGCAACACCTTGCCAGCCAACGACGTGAGATCCTGCGCGCGGTCAGCCCTACCTGCATCACCAGTCGTCATGTAGAGAAGACGATCCGGGCCGATTGCGAGCCGCGCCCCGTCGTGGTTGCGATTACCCGGGATGTCGTCGAGCAGCACTTCGGGTTCACCCAGTCTCGCTCCGTCATACCTCAGGCGTATCAAGCGATTCCGGATATTCGAGCGCGATCCGTAAGAATGCGCAACATATATGTACGGCTCGTCCGGAAAGTCGGGGTGAAACGCCATCCCCATCAGTCCGCTTTCGCTCACCTCTACGACGTCTATACGGCCGACCTCGGCGATCTCGCCATTTGCCGGATTGACTCGCGATATGATGCCGGGTCGTTCCGTCACCCAGATGTGGTCGTCCGGGCCCCATGTCAGATCCCATGGGGTGTCGAGTCCTGCTACGAGCGTCTCCACCCGCAGCCCTCCCTGAGCGTTGCCTTCATCGGTCCCCTTCGGGTCGGCTACCCTCCCGATGAGCGTAGTCAACAACGTCAGTAGCAGTACGCTTGTCTCAAGCATTGGTAAGTGGTTCCTTGCACGAGTCTTTTGTGAATGAGCGCCTACCGCACGGAGAGCCGTGAGGCGGGAAGTCCGGCAACTGCCTGGTCACTCCGGGAAGTTCATCCGTCGCAGAAAACCGTGGTAGCGTGGATCAGACCGCAGCGGATCGTACCAGGGAAAGACCTTGAGCCAGAACATCGAGTCCCATGACTCTCGGACTTCAAAGGCCCGCTCCATTCGCTCGAAAGCGCTGTCCATATCACCGAGCTGGGCGTAGACCATCCCCGATCCAGCGGCGCCGCCAGCCGGCTCGCCACGATCGAGCGCCTCTAGCGCCTCTTTCTTGTTGCCCCGCATAGCGTGGCTGTAAGCCAGGCCTACCAACACGTTCGGATTGTCCGGACTGAGCTCCACTGCGCGATTCACTGCTGGTTCTACTATTTCGTGCCTGCCAGTCGCGGCATAGAGAATACCGAGCCAGGCATGAGCACTGGCGAAGTTCGGCTCCAGTGCCAGCGTCTTTTTGAGCTGATCGATGGCCTCATCGTACTTACGAGCAACGAACAACACCACGGCGACCGTGACGCTGATCGCATGAGACAGGGGATGGAGTTCCTCTGCCCGGCGGATCTCCTTCAGTGCTTCGTCGAAACGCCCCAGCGCCGCCAGCATTGTGCCATACCACTGGTGTG
>JBDGZZ010000082.1:0-17060 GCA_039588335.1 Gemmatimonadota bacterium
GGAAACAGAACTCTCATACCACCGACAATTTGGCGTTGCCCGAACTCCTCTATGAGGGCTTCACCACCGGCGCCCTCTGTCGGGACGAGATCCACCGCCCAACCTTCCGCTTCGAGAGCGGCCGCGGTCGACGAGCCAGCGGCAGCGATCAACGGGCCGTCACTCGGTTGCATGACACGACCGGCCACGGCCGCGACGGCACGCGGACTGGAGAATACGATCCAGTCATACTCGCGCAGTTTGCCGAGTTTCCGTTCCAGGGTCTCTGTGTCTCCGGGAGGCCGGATTTGCACCACTTGCCAGTAAAGGACAGTCGCGCCAAGTGTGGCAAGCCGACGACCCAACGGACCGCCGGGTTCTTCGGCGCGTGTCACGACCACACCTGTTCCCTCGAGTAGGCCATCACTATCCTGCAGCCCACTTCTGAGCGACGTCACAGCAGATCTCCGCCGACACGAATGTTGTCGAGGATCTCAGCAGCTCCGGCCTGCAGCAAGTTCTCGGCAAGGTCCAGCCCGACTTCGTCCGCTGAGCCGCTACTCCCCTCGCGGAATCGTTCCACAGAGCGTGCTCCATCGAGCGAACACACGACAGCCGATAGGCGTAGTTGATCGCCAGCTAGGGTGGCCAGCGCTCCAACCGGTACCTGGCACCCACCTTCGAGCCTGCGCAGAAGAGCGCGCTCGGCCATCGTCGCGCTCCTTGTCGCTGCATGATCGAGCGGCTCTACCCAGGATGATGTAGTACTCCTGTCATCATCACGTATCTGAACCGCTACGGCACCCTGCGACACGGCCGGGAGGATTCGATCGGTCGGGAGGAGATGGGTAAGGTGAGCTTCCAGGCCAAGTCGCTTGACGCCCGCTGCGGCCAGCACTATTGCATCGAACTCACCTCGCGCGAGCTTGTCGATTCGAGTCGGTACGTTTCCCCTCAGGTCCAGCAAGTCGACGTCGGAACGCCAGCGCGCGAGTAACGCGCGCCGTCTCAAGCTGCTGGTACCTACGCGCGCTCCCTGGGGAAGCTGTTCGAAGTCGAGCCCATCCCGGCTGAGCAGAGCGTCTCGCGGATCTTCTCTCTCCAAAACCGCACCTACGGCAAGCCCGTCCGGCATCTGCGTGGCCAAGTCTTTCAGACTGTGCACTGCCAGGTCGACTCTCTGTTCCAGGAGCGCCTGCTCTATCTCCTTGGTGAAGAAAGCTTTGCCCTCGACGGCGTGCAGCGGAATGTCAGTAATCCGATCTCCTTCCGTCTTGATGAACACGATGTCGATGGTGGGAGCATTCGGCAGTTGGCGAATCAGGGACGCGACGTGTTCAGCCTGCCAGCGAGCTAGATCAGATCTTCTGGTCCCGATCCTCAGGGTGGTGGTCGGCATGTCCATCAATCGGTATCTCCATCGCAGCCGTTGCCGGCGTCGTCATCGCCCGACTCTGGCTCGAGTCCGAACAAGTCTCTCATCGCTGCGAGCTTGCCGAATCCCACGGTGGTTGACCGGTCAAGCTCCTTGATTCGCAATGTCGGGTGGTGCAGCAGCTTGTTGATGAGTGCCTGGGTGTATTTTTTCAGGGCTTCGCGGTCGGTTCGATGGAAGCGTTTGGCTTGTTTCAGAGTCTCTCGTTCACCGATCTCCAAGAAGGTACGACGCAGGGCCCTCACCACCGGGACTACCTCCAGCGTGTGTACCCACTCGCAGAACCGGTTCAACTCATCGTCCACAATTCGCTCGACCTTGGGGATTTCCTTCACACGCGCGGCCCGGTTTTGCTTGACGACGCTCTCCAGAGCATCCATGTCATAGAGGAACACGTTGGCCAGGCGGCTCACCGCAGGATCGATGTCACGCGGGCTGGCTATGTCGACCAATACTACCGAGCGGCGCCCCCTTGCCTTGACCGCTGATTCCATGTGTTCAGTCGTGATAACGGGTTCCGGTGACGCTGTGGCCGATACCACGACGTCTGCTTCCACGAGCGCCTCGCTCAGCTCCTCGAACGGGCGGGCGTCTCCGTCGAGGTCTTCAGCCAGTCTGGCTGCACGTTTGAACGTGCGGTTCATCACCGTGAGCTTTGCTGGCTTCTCGTCGTGGAAGTGTTTGGCAGCCAGCTTCCCAGTCTCTCCAGCTCCCAACACCAGGACTTTGTGTTTGGAAAGGTCGGCGAAGACTTTCCTGGCCATGACGACTGCTGCATACGCCACCGAAACGGCTCCACGGCCAATGACTGTCTCGCTGCGGGCACGCTTTCCTGTGTGCACCGCTGTGTTGAACAACCGTGTGAGCAATGCACCAGGTGCCTTGTTGTCCTCAGCAACGGTCAGAGCATCCTTCACCTGTCCCAGTATCTGCGGTTCGCCGACCATCAACGATTCCAACCCTG
Organism: Gemmatimonadota bacterium; assembly: GCA_039588335.1. GTDB lineage: Bacteria > Gemmatimonadota > Gemmatimonadetes > Gemmatimonadales > GWC2-71-9. Next base: position 2,379 of record JBDGZZ010000082.1, read on the forward strand.
AAGCTACGCGCAACAAGTGTAGCGCTGCTGATTTCCCGCTGTGGCAAAACGAGTAGTCACCGTTCTCCAAGCAGTCGACACCTTTAAGTTCCGTTACAGTGGCCCGCAGCTCCCGCTCAGTCGCGGCCGCGTTAGTCGTTGCAGCGTAGAGCTCGGTTCGGTTGCAGGTGGAGAGGACGACCAGCTCTGAAGTCGACTCTGCTGGAGTCCGGAGTCGGCGCAGGAACTGGGCAACCTCCTCGGAGTCCATGAACAGTGCGTCCCGGATGTCGGCCGGTGCCGTCGTGTGGTTTGTCCCCAGGGCCATCAGTTCCATCGTGCTATCCGAAGGAGTGGAACGATTCCACGTAGACGTTCAAGAGTATCGAAGAGGCCACCATCAACAGAAAAGCCACCACGGAGATCCAGGCCAGCCGGCGCCCGGGCCATTTGAGCAAGTAGTGCCCACCGAGACACAGACTGTAGAGCACCCACACCACAACCGTGGTCGAGAATTTGGGGTCCGAGAGCAGGCTTCCCTCCAACTCTCCTCTGACAACCAGGCCCCTCGCCCAGACAGTGCCGACCAGGATGGCCAGGGCGAGGCACACCCAGCCGAACGACATGGCACTAACGTTGAGGCGGCCGAGCACCTCCAGGTTGGGGAGTCTGTGGAAGATGAGCCCGACATTCGTCCCCTTGAGCGACCGGTAGAGGAGCATGTAGAGCAGGCCATAGACGGCGGCCACGGCGCACGCGGCGTAACCGATCAGCGCAGCAGTCACGTGAATCCCGAACCAGGACGATTGCAGGATCGGATCGACTTCGCGGGTCTGCGTCAGGAACGCGCTGGAGACAACCTGAAAAAAGAGGGCCGGGGCTAACAGGAACACCCCTGTGGCCTGATCCTCCAGCCACCACTCCAACACGAGATACACTGCGGTTATGGCAAATGCGACGAACGTGAAGCTTTCCCAGACGTTGGCGACGGGCACATGCTCAAAAGCAATGGCGGAGAGTATCAGGTAGACACCGTGAACCGCGGCCACGCTGCGTGCTACGGTCGTCGCAGATTTCACGCTCCACTGCGGACGACTGGTATAGAGAACGAGGTAGTCCAGAACCGCCAGAAGGTATCCCAGCGGCAGGAGGATATTGAGCAGCTGAAGGAGGACTGACACGTCCTACCCGTTCAGAGAGACCGGCGGCGAATTCTCGCACGACTCACTTGGCTGGGTCGCTGCGTGGCACCGCGGCCACCGGCATGGTTCGCGATGGCCAAGTGGATGAAGAAGTTACAGTTAGCTACGAGACGGTGGTATCCGTTGAAGTACGGGCTGGGCATCCGTACAAACACGGATGTGAGCGAGGGCCGGCGGCACCTCGGACCCTGCTGGACAAGGAGAAAAAAGGGGGGGTATTCTAAGTCCGCACAGAATGGTGCAGATTTGTTTGACTCTGCAGCCCCCACGTGAGAGAGCAAGTGACACGCACGGAACTGGACTCGGCGCCGGTGGAATCGGGAGCACATGGTGGTGAGCGGGCCCGACGTGGTCCGCAGCGCGGCCGCTTGTTCAGGTTTCTGTGGCCGGTCACATCCTACCTGGTCACAAACATCACTGTGACTCTATTCTGGGTATGGTTCTTCGTACTGAACCGCACCACGGTCGTGGGGAATAAAGAGGTCGGAGATGAGCCGAACACGCTCCTCCTGTCGAATCACCAAACGATGATCGACAGCTTCTTGGTTGGGCTGGCCACCTACTACCCCAAGTCCTTCCTGAAGCCGCATCTACTTCCGTGGAACCCTGCTGCCGTAGAGAACTTCTTCAAGACACCATTGTTGGCCTGGCTCGCGGAGAACTGGAGGTGCATTCCGGTGCGTGAGGGGAGGCGTGATATGCACGCTCTCCATCGCATGACGAAAGTACTTCCGCAGGGCGTGATGATACTATTTCCCGAGGGCAGGCGGTCACGTGACGGATCCGTTGGACCCGGTAAGGCGGGTGCGGGCCTGGTTGCACTTGCGACGAGAGCGAGAGTCGTTCCGGTCGCCATCAAGGGAATGAATCAGGTGCTACCTATTGGTAGTGTCGTGCCGCGAATCTTCAAACGCATCCGTGTATCGTATGGCAAACCGGTGGACTACTCGGATCTCCATGAAATGCCGCGGTCACGAGAAACTGCGCAACTCTTGGTCGACCGTGTGATGGATGCTATCAGGCAACAGCAAGGCCTAATGGATTGAAACTCACGATCCACCAATACCTTTGATGATTGTCATGGCCCACACGGAATTGATCATTGTATGCAGGATAACGCAGGCTACCAGGTTTCTGCCCGATTTGACGTAGAGGATACCGAGCACCAAACCGCCAGGTACTCCGTTTCCCATTGCCGCTCCCCACGCCGCACCCCAGTCGCCCGAGCTGGGCCAATTGGGATTGAAGTATGCGTAGGGCAGGTGGTACACACCAAAGAGCAGCATGACTATCAAGACGGCCAGCCATTTCGATCGAACCAGCGTCTCTAGCCGTGTCTGCAGGAATCCTCGGAAGAAGAACTCTTCCGTGAACCCTGCCATCATCATCATTAGAAGGAAGGTGATCGGGTACAGGTAGAGCGCCTTGCCCGTCAGGATCAACTCCTGAATGTCTGCGGACTTGCTGGTAAAGAATGCTTGAAAGACACTGAAAGTCAGGCCGAGCAAGATTGCCCACCCAACGCCTCGGGTCAGATTGCCGCGACGTAACCCAAGTGAAGCAAGAACGGCGCCGGGAGTTCTGGTCCCTGGGTCCTTGAACAAGATGACGATGAGTAGTGGTATGGTGACGAGCGACAGCCAGTGCAGCAGTTCGGACTCCCTAGCTAGAAACAGATAGACAAGGTAGGCGACGAAGTAGACTGGCGCGATCCAAGATTCTCTCCGGCTAGGCAGCGCAGAGATATCGCTACTAGTTACCATGCACGTCTCCGTCAGCTGTGTAAGAAGCGGTCCCCGAAACACGGGGCGTCGATTTCGCTAGCGTGACCCTACGAGGTGAGTGGGTCGGAAGTGTCGAAGCTATGCGGAACGCCGGCCGCAGGCCGTCCGCACCTTGACGATCCTGTGTTACATGAAACGCGGCGAGTAACTCGGCGAGTCGGCAGTTTACTCCTGTCGCAATGCGGTCACAGGATCCACTCTGGTCGCGCGCAGCGCGGGCACGAAACAAGCGACAGCTGCAACAACAGCCACCAGGAGCGCCACACTCGCAAACGTTAACGGATCGGTGGCTGATATTTCGTAGAGCAGGCTAGAGACGTATCTAGTCAGCGCTAGCGCCACGACTGTGCCGATCGCCACACCGCCCATTGCTAGGCCGAGGCCGTGGCCCACTACCGCACTAAACACATTTGCCAGCCTAGCGCCCAGTGCCATACGAATGCCGATTTCGTTGGTTCGCTTGCTGACTACATAGGATATGACCCCGTAGATGCCAAGTGCTGCCATCGTCAGTGCCAGGCACGCAAACAGGCCTACCAGAGTCATCTGGAACCGCAGAGGCGCGTGCCATCTAGCGACCAGCCGCTCGATGGGAAGTAGACTATTGAACGGGAGCGAGGGATCGAGCCGGGCCAGCTGATTTTTTACCATCGGGCCCAGTGATGGTTCGGCTTGGGCGGTCTTGATCGCCACGGTAACAAAGGACCACGGATCCTGCGCCAGCGGAACGTAGACCTCCCAGCGCGGCTGCGACGCGAGGCCCCTGTGGCGCACATCAGCAATGACGCCCACGATCTCGCGTAACACTGGCCCATCCTGCGATACGACGGTGACTCGTTCACCGACGGCTTGCTGCTGGGGCCAAAATCGCCGCGCCATCGATTCGTTGATGATTACGACCGGAGGCGCGTTCTCATCGTCACTCTGTCGAAACGGTCTTCCTCGCAAGGCGATACCCATTGCCTGGAAGTACCCTGGACTGGAGGCATGGTACTCAGCGACGAGCCTTGTACCGACTGCTTCCTCGCTTACACCTTCAATTGCGAATCCGAAGTTCATTGAAGATCCGCTCATCGGCAAATTGGTGGTCGCACCGACCGCTTGGACTCCGTTGAGTTGGCCGAGTCGCGCTTCCAAGTCGTTATAGAAAACTCGCTTCTCTTCTGTCGTGTTATAACGCGTCCTCGGCAGCGAGAGCGAAGCGGCCACTACTCCAGACGTGCTGAATCCGGGATCGACTCTATTCAACGTGAGAAAACTCCGCATCATGAGCGCCGCCCCGACGAGCAACACCAAAGACAACGCCACTTCTATTACAATCAGCGCACTCCGCATCCGAAGCCTTGCCCTTCCTCCGGTGTGTGCCCCGGCGACTCGCAAGGCTTCGTCTTCGATCTTGACAGGTGCACCAAACTGAGAGACCAGGGTGAGTACGAAACCGACTACGACCGACAACGACAAACAGAAAGCAGCTACTCCAGCGTCGAGCGCAACCTCGTTTATGCGAGGAATGGCTGCGGGGGCCAGGCGTACAAGCGGTGCGATTGCCCAAGATGCTGCTATAGCTCCCGCAATCCCTCCCACGATCGCAAGCAGCAGGTTTTCGGTGAGAGCCTCTCGGACCAGATGTAGACGACTTGCACCCAACGCGGCACGCACGGCAGCCTCCCGCTGCCTTTCAGAGCTGCGCGCCAAAACCAGGTTTGCTACATTCGCGCATGAGATGCACAACACGAAGCCAACCGCCACCATCAGTGCGAACAATGGGCGCCGGTACTCTCCCACCAAGTGATCGTGCATGGACCTCAGTTCGAAACTCCAACCGGCATTGTTAGGATGGAGTTCACCGAGTTGCTCTGCAACTGCGGCGACTTCGGACCGAGCTTCATTCAGGGAGACGTCGGGTGCGAGCCTGCCTAACACCTGTAGGTACCGTGCGCCACGCATACCTTCCGTCAACTGGTCGGGGCCGAAGCTCAGTGGAGCCCATAGATCAGCTTCCTCGGGAAACCAGAAGTCTTCGGGCAGAACACCTATTACCCTGTATGCCTCATTGTCTAGCCGGATGGTCGAGCCGATTGCATCTCGATCGCTGCCGAACCAACGTTGCCAGAAGCCGAACCCGAGAACGACCACTCGGTGACGTCCCAGTTCCTGGGTTTCAGGGGGAAAGGCGTTCCCCTCCGCCATACGCACGCCAAGTAGGGAGAAGACTCCGGGAGAAGCCATGATTGCGTCGATGCGTTCCGGTTGCGTCCCACCGGTCAGCTCGAAAGCATTGTCACTAAAGGCGGCGACATGGCTCAGAGTCTGGCTGTTCTGTCGCAGATCGTAATAGGTCGGAGGAGAAACGAGGGATTGGCTGGCCCCCTTTTCCACGTTGCTTTCCCAAACGGTGAGTACGCCGTCGGCGTTTGGGTAAGGAAGAGGGCGCAGCAATACGGTGTTGGCTACAGAGAATATCGCGGTGCTGACCCCGACACCTAGTGCCAGTGTCACAACCGCGATCAGAGCGAACCATGGATCTCGTTTGAGAGATCGGATGGCGAAGCGGACGTTCTGACCGACGGACTCGATAGCACTCCGCTTGATTGGGTGCGGAACATCCATTCGGCGGGAATCGGGCCGTTGCTCGAATCGAGAGCCGGCGATGTCTCGCACAGCTTGCCACCACGTATAGGGGTAGGCGACCCAGCCCCTTTGTTCGACCTCGAGGTCGAGCGCCTCGAGGAACAGGTGCTCCATCTCTTGGTTGTGGGATTCGCGGAGATGCTGAGGCGCCAGGCGTAGCAGAGCGCGATAAATCCGTCGCGACAATCGGTGGCTCATGATTTCTACGACTGAGCCAGGATGTTTTTGCGCTCAGCGGCCTGCACGTAGCCTTGCAGACGCTTCGCTTCTGCGGCGAGAGCGGCCCCTCCGGCTTCCGTTATCCGGTAGAATCGGCGGCGGTCCGAGTCCGCTCCAGGGCCGGCGGGGCCATCGGTCTCCTGGATTAGCCCGTCTTCGACCATCTGTTTGAGGGATCCATAGAGTCTCGCCGGCCAGAGGTGCATCTGCCCATCGGTCTGTTCGAGCACGTCCTTCATGATGCCCAGGCCGTGCAGTTCGTGGTCTGCGAGAGCCAGGAGAATCTGAAACCACTGGGGTTTCAGAGATTTGGAGATAGGCATTGTAGCCGCTTCTGTTGTATCGATCGGTATAGCATTATATCAAACGATACAACGCCCCTGGGAGATCCGCAAGGGGCACTAGTTCCTCAGGCGGCTACAGCAACGGCAGTGCGTCCCCGTGTGGCGCCACGACCGGGACTACGGTGCGGGATCCGCAGGCCGCGCACACCGGATATTTCCTGCGCTGTCTCCATAGGGAGAACAGGATCGGCAGCGGCAAGACCCACCAAGCCGTCCGTAGGAAATCCAGTACCACGTAACGTGCCCATATGGCGAATCGCATTCCAGCACCCTGTTCATCGCGGTCCTCGGCGGCAAGTGCCTCAACCGGCTGTTCAGCGGGCTGCGCGGAGGAAAGTGAGAGTGATGGCAACGTGCCGGAGAGAGACGGGGCTGACGACGAGGTGGCTGCAGACCAGGTGCCCGCTGCGAGACCCACGATGATTGCAACGGCCCAGACGGACACTTCCGTGCGGAAGCTCGAGGGATGTTTGAGCTTGGGGTGAGCCTCGACGCCGCACTCGAGACAGTGCTTTGACAGCATGGAGCACACTCCGGAGGGAGGAGTACCTGCAAAATACGGTTTCGCCAGCCGTGCTGCTAGAGTACTTGGATCTGGCAGTCCGAGTTTCATCAAGAAAGGTGCCACACGTCTTCGTCACATAACTGACATCGACGTGCCATCCGGCCCGCACGTTTGGCTAGATTCAGGTGCGCCACGGCTGTCACAATCTCGAGCGTAGAGTGAAATGGACTTGAGGCTTGTCCTATCGATAGTAGGGTTGTTCCTGGTCGTCGTGCCACCATCTGCGGTTCTCTCGCAAGATCAGCGCGATTTCCGGGGTACTGTTTATACCTCGCAGGATAGCACTCCGATCAGCGGCGTGGATGTGAGCGTCCCCGCCCTCGGTATCACAGCCGCAACCGATGTGTCGGGTGTCTTCGTCCTACGCAACATTCCGAGGACGCGGCTGGCGCTCACCTTCCAGCGTATTGGGTTGGCACTGGACACCATCTGGATCGAGCCGGATCAGGACACCTTGCTGGTGTACCTGCAGTCCGTTGCCGTGGTGCTACCGGCCATTGAAGCTCAGGCTCGACTCGAAGCGCGGGAGCGGTTCGAACAAATCGTCCAGCCCAGCGTCATCACGATCGACAGGAACACGATCAGCCGTCTTCCCTCTCTTGCAGAGGCGGACGTGGTCAAGGTGGTGCAGCTCCTTCCCGGCACGATTGCAACCAACGACTACTCGGTAGGGTTCAACGTTCGCGGCGGAGAGCCCGATCAAAACCTCACCCAGATGGACGGCATCACCGTTTTCAATCCGACTCACCTGGGTGGGTTGTTCAGTACGTTCGACGCCAACGCAGTTGAGAGCGTGAATTTCATAACTGGTGCGTTTCCAGCCGAATATGGAGGCCGGCTCAGCAGCGTGATGGATGTGGGGGTACGCGTGGGCCGTCCCGATCGGATCGGCTTTCAGGGGTTGGTCTCACTGATATCGAGCAAGCTCTTGGTGGAAGGTCCGATTGGCGCGACCGGCATGACGTTTCTCGTCGGCGGACGCCGAACTTACGCAGATCTATTGGTTGGCCTGCTGAGCAGCCAGACGATGCCGTATTACTTCTATGACACGATTGGCAAGCTCTGGGCGCCCGTTGGGTCCAGGGGAGACATCTCTCTAACCGGGTACTGGGGCAGAGATGTAGTGGACTGGCCCTGGATTGAGGACGAACCGGGACGTGAAGGTGTCAACCTCGACGCGAGTTGGGGCAACCGGTTGCTTGGCCTGAGGTTCAATCATTCTTTGGGCCGCGGCGAGATAAGGGTAGATGCCAGTTATACGGGTTTCTCTCCGTCGTTCGGTTTGGAACCGGGCATCTTCAGGGCCGACAATAGAGTACGTCTGTTGACGACCGCATTTCGAATAGCACTATCACCGGGAGCCACTCATGACGTGAGGCTTGGAGCCGGCTACGAGAACTATGAGATGACGTACGACGCCGGCAGCGAGAGCCTCAGCGCGGAGTTCTATCGCGCTGTGTACACTCCCCAGGTTTGGTCGGCATACTTCGACGATCAGTGGAGGGCCCGTCCCTGGTTGTTCCTGCGCCCGGGAATCCGCGTTGAAGCGGTGCATGGACCAGACGTCGTCAACTGGGCACCGCGAATCGGGTTCAAGGCATTTGCCACGAGCGACCTCGCAATTACTGGCTCGGCGGGTCGGTATTATCAGGCGATTCATTCGTTGCGAGATCAGAACATCCCCTGGAACATGATCGATTTCTGGATCGGAGCCGACGAGACGACGCCTGTAGCTCGATCCGATCACTTGGTCTTGGGATTCGAGAAGTGGTTCGGTCCGGACATTTCCCTTTCAATAGAAGGATACAGGAAGACCTTCCACGACATCGTGGACTACAACCTGGACGAAGATCCCAAGGTCCAGGGGGACGAGACGATTCCCATGGAAGGTGATGCGTGGGGTGTCGACCTGTTGTTGCGGAAGCACCTGGGCAGTCTCACCGGGTGGGTGGCATATGGGTATGGAAAAGTCACGCGGCGATCAGGCGGCCAGGAGTTCGCGGCCGTACACGACCGGCGTCACATGCTCAACTTGATACTACAGTCGCCGGGCCCACTTGGTAGCGACATGAGTCTCAGATTTGGATACGGCTCGCCACTCCCGTTTACTCCGTTCGTTGGCGAATGGCATCACCGGTTCTACTACGCTGCCGACCACACGTTGAATGACTTCGATCGCGAGCCGATCGCTAGCCCTACTTTGAATTCGGCACGGTATCCATACTACGGGCGAATTGATATCAGTTTTTGGTGGGAGATGAGGAAGTGGGGCGGAATCCTGCATCCGTACGTGCAATTGGTGAACATGCTCAATCGAAAGAATGCCTTTATATACACCTACGACTACACAACGGCGCCCGCAACGCGAAGTGCAGTGTCGCAGCTGCCGTTGCTACCAACTGTGGGAGTGGAGTTCGTGTTTTGAATGCCCGCGTGTCGTTCTTGATTCTAGTCGCTACGCTCACATCGGTGTCGTGTGAGTTCGGTGAGACCGTAATACCGGACGGGGATCCGATAATCGTCGTCCATGCGGTTCTCAGGCCGGATTTCGACCCGCAATGGGTGTTGGTGGAACAGACTCTGACGGGAGCAGGGGCCGATTCCACCGCTGGTTCGATTCCGGGGAATCCACCGCAGGTTCCAATAAGCGAAGCCGTAGTGACGGTTGTCAACCGGAGCTTTTCGGGTGATTCGTGCGGAGTAACTCGTTTCACGGAAACCCCCTCCGATCCGAACTTGTCTCGATCCTTGGGGCTGTATTGGGGACCACAGGGCTGTCCTACCATGAGGGCTGGCGACACGTTGGAACTGCGGGTGGAGATGCTGGATGGCCACATTGTGTCCGGGCGATCGGAAGTTCCGGGCGCGACGGCGATGGTGCTGAGGGTTGAAGGGGACTCTGCGCTGTTGCCGGGACCGACTCTGCGGTTCAACCGTGATGTTGACACGCTCGAGGCGGACGTGGTTCCGATCGCGGGCCGTGCCATTCAAGTCGAGATTCACCGCCCCGATAGTGCTGGGCGACGAATCGCTGTAACCCGGCTGTTTGTCGATTCGACAGTGATGACCTTACCGGGTACCCTCACCGACTTTTTGGCCGTGGTCCTCGGTGAGGAGGACAGCACGGCTTCCGAGGATGCCACGTCGATCTTCCGTGCCGGCCGTTATCACTCAGTCACAGTGGCGCTGACTGACGATCGCTACTTCGACTTTGTACGGTCTGGTAACATCCCGATTTCCGGTCGTGGCTTCGTGAACCACCTTGAGGGTGGCATGGGAGTGTTCGGGGGTATGGTTGCCGAGACGAACTCGTTGAGGGTTGTGGGTGTGGTAGACGACGAGCGCGAAGGGTCTTACCACATGCAAGGTACGGTGGAGGGAATATCGGTCGACATCAACCTGGAACTTTACGTTGTCGCGACCGACCAAGACTCCACTCATGCCTCTGCGTTCGTAGAGGGCCAATGGTTCTTCGGCGATCTGGATACCAGTTCAGATGGCCAGTTCGTTGGTAATACGCTTACGCTGGTGTTATACCAGACCGACCCAGCCGATTCGAGTGTGGTGTCCGCCCATTTGCTCACCGGTTCACTGGGCACAGGTACCACGTTCTCAGTTGCCGCCTACGATCGCAATCTCACCTTGGTAGGGCAGTTGAGCGCCGTCAAGACGTCAGGTCCCTAGGCTGTCGGGGATTTCACCCTGTAGAACAGCACCGGTAGCGCCTCACGCTCTATCCAACTACTATCCGTCCCATGATTGAAGAGGTTCGTGCCAAGCTCCAGGCTGAAGTCGAGGCGCTCAACCACGAGTTGCACGTCGTTCTGCCGGATACCCTCAAGAAGGCCATCGAGCTGGGTGACCTGCGTGAAAACGCAGATTATCAGGCAGCGATCGAACGCCAGGGTATGATTGCTGTCCGGCTCGAGCATCTGCGATCGCGGCTCCACAAGCTTGCCGAAATCGACCTTTCCAAGATTCCGACGGACAGGGTTGGCTTGGGCTCTAGGGTCACCGTGGTGGATCTCGATACCAAGGAAGAGGAAGTCTACGAGGTGGTGATACCGGACGCCGTGGAGATCGGGACAGGCCACATATCGGTTGCGTCGCCTCTAGGGCGGGCTCTGCTGGACAAGAAGAAGAAGGACACGATCACTGTGCGGTTGCCGGTTGGCACCCGCAAGTTGCGGATCAAAGAGGTCGTAACGATGTTCGATGCCGCGGGCGGAGATGGGCACGGCGGTTAACTGACCAGGAAAGCCGATAAAAGCGAGCGGGCCAGCCTCAACAGGCTGGCCCGCTTTGCATTCCCGCATGGTCACCCGCCCGGACCGGGCGGCAATGTCACCTTGCTCAGCTGAAGCCGCTTGGGCCGCACCCACCCGACGGATATGTCGAACCATGTGATCCCGTGAGCACGTTTACTGCAGAGAAGCCGCGAACGGCATTCTCCGAACCACAGTCCGGACATCGAGGTGTGAGACCCTCTGAGTAGGCGGCCATCGACGCGCGCACGTCAAATGGCTTACCGCAGTCCTGGCATCTATAGTCGTATGTTGGCACGGTTGATTCGTCTAGTCTCTTGTCAGATCTATAATAGATATATTGCAATATACATATGTTTGGTCGGATGTCTAGTCCCACCAATAGTCTCCGGCTATTGGGTGGCCGCCGCCTTCAGTCCATCCACCAGCCGCTCTAGACTGCCAAACGCGGCTAGAATCTCTCCCGTATTGACCCTGATGGGCGGCGGGTAACGGAATATCCGGTTGCGATAGGCTGAGAGCAAAAGCAACTGGTCACGATGGGTGGCCTCGAGCTTCACGCCGGTAGCTTCCTGGGCCGTTACCCTGGAGCGACGACAGGAGAACCGGCGATCCTCCCAGCCGCGATGCATTCCCGGACTCACACATTCGAGCTGTTCATCGCTCAGCAGATCCACGATGTCTGTGAATTGCAGTGTATGGGGTACGCTGATCGCGTCGCGATATGTGTCCACCTCCGGCATTGGCGTATCCAGCAGGACGCCTATCGTCGCGGGAAACTGGTCCTTCATTGGCTGCAGCCTCAGAATGGCGAGAATCTCTGCGGTCCGTAGTCCAAGATCGAGAGACTCGCATAACGCTATGAGATCACCGGGCGCCGCCTTTTTGGCGTCGAGCGCGCCGCGCCAGAGCCTCTGCGCTTCCTCCTCCGGGCCGAGATCTATGACTTCGGGGAGTTCGCTCATAGTCGTTCTTTCCGTGTGTCCGGCCTAACGCTGCCCCGGACTTGTCTCAGATGATTCCCGATCCACCACACCACCACTGAGGGTGCTACCGAATACACCCGTTGTCGTCACCGACACGTGACACTGGCGGCAGCGAATTCGCTCCGGATGTGATGTGACGATTTCCTGTCTCGCACCCGGCCCTGCGTGGCAGGCAACACAGTTCTCTCGCATCAGCGTGCGATGCGGAATCGTGGGCGGTGATATCGGGTTGAGGCGGCCACCAGGTCGCAGATCCTGGCGCAGACCCAAGAAGTAGATGTGGCACTGGCGACAACGAGCAGTGGCGCCGGCTTCCGCCGTATTCTCGTGGGGTGAGGCCGGTGCATACCCCACATCCTGTACGGCGATGCCCTGTGAGTCGTGGCACGCGCTGCAGTCCATACCGAACGCTGTGTGGGGGATCACCGGTGGTGCCCCATCATAAGCACGTCGCGCGGCGCGTACGGCAGCCGTGGACTTGACCGCTCCTTCCGTTCCCGGAACCTCGACCCAGTTATCTGCGCCGCAGCTGCCACACAGTGACGCGGCACCGAGCGCCAGGAACAGAGTCAGGCTTGTTCGATGCGGACCGCGCATTTCTTGAAATCCGGTTCCTTGCTGATGTTGTCCATGCTGTCCAACGTGAGGACGTTAGCCAGCTTGCTCTCGTCGAAGAACGGAATGAAGGCCGAGCCTCTGGGGGGCTTTCCCCGGCCGTCAATCTTTGCAATCAACTCCAGGCTGCCGCGTCGGCTCACTACCCGGACCCTATCTCCTGACTTGATGCTCAGTTCCTGCGCGTCGGCTCGGTTCAACTCAACGTACGTTTGCTTTACTGCCTGGTGAAGCTGCTTGACCCTTCGCGTCATCGAACCAGTGTGCCAATGCTCTAGGACACGACCGGTGCAGAGCCAAAACGGATACTCATCGTCGGGTGACTCCGCGGCAGGATGATAGGGCCTGAGCCAGAATGCTGCCCTCTCACCGAACCCCTTGGCCTTATAGAAATGAACGCCTCTGTTCTTTTGTACGTACGGGTCGTGCTCGGCGCTATAGCGGTACCGTGTCTCTTTCCCGTCCACCACTGGCCACAACATTCCCCGAGTTTCCTTGAGCTGTTCGTAGGAGGCCAGGTCCTTTCCGATGCCAAGTCCGAACCTGCGGTATTCCTCGAACATGGGCTCGTGCCAGTCATTGTCGGGCCAGGGGAACAAGTGCTCCATTCCCATCCGCTTCGCTACCTGAACCACCTGCCACGCGTCTTCCATTGCCTCACCCGGTGGATCCACCGCCTTTTCCCAATGCTGGGTGCGCCTCTCGGAGTTTCCGAAGACCCCTTCGCGCTCCACCCACGCTGCTGACGGAAGTATCAGGTCGGCAACTTCGGTAGTGGGGGTCGGATAGATATCACTCACGATGAGGAATGTCCCATCGTCTGGGCTCCGCTCGATTCTCCCCAGGTTGGGAATGCTCTGCCAAGGGTTCGTGGTCTGCACCCACATTACCTTGACGTCCCCCCGCATGAACGCCCGGAACATGTCCATCGTGTGGTAGCCAGGCCTTGGGGGGATGGTCCCTTCCGGTACGCTCCAGATCTCTTCTGCCTTGGCGCGATGCTCCGGATTGTTCACAACCATGTCGGCAGGTAAGCGGTTAGACAGGGTCCCGACTTCCCTTGCGGTACCGCATGCTGACGGCTGCCCAGTCAGGCTAAACGGATTGGCACCCGGTCGACTGATTTTACCGGTGATCAAATGCAGGTCCGTGATGAGGTTGTTCATCCAGGTTCCACGGACATGTTGATTGACGCCCATGCACCAGAGGCTTACCGTTCCGCGTCCGGCATCGCCGTACATTTCGGCTAGCGCGTGAATCTGCTGTTCGGGAACCCCGGTAATCTCGCTCACTCGCGCGGGTGTGTACTCCGCCAGAAACTCCTGTAGTTCCGCGAATGACGATTCTCGTGCCTGGTCACGAAATCCGTAACGTTCTGCAGGTCCGGCGCTCGGATCAGTGGCCAGTCCATCGGCCCCAAAGCAGCCGTAGCCTATTTGCCCTAGATCTTCGATTCCCCGCCTGAAGACCACGTTCTCACGAATGAAGGCCTGGTCCACGTGTCCCTGCCGGACGAGCAGATGGAGAATACCGTTGGCCAACGCCAGGTCGCTATTGGGCTTAAACTCAACGTACATATCGGCATAATCGGTAGTCGGAGTACGCCGGGTGGCAATGTCTACGATACGTACGCCGGGGTTGTCTTTCTTGTTAGCCAGGATGCGAGAGAACAGGACCGGGTGCATCTCGGCCATGTTGTTTCCCCAAAGGATGAAGTCGTCACCGACTTCGAAATCCTCGTAGCATCCCATTGGCTCGTCACTCTGGAACTGCGTCATGAAACCCATCACAGCCGACGCCATACAGAGGCGGGCGTTGGGCTCGACGTTGTTGGAACGCAGACCGGCGCGGAACCACTTCGACACGGCGTAACCATCGTGGACTGTCCACTGTCCTGAACCGTAGAACGCTACCGATTCGGGTCCGTTCTCATCGAGGGCCTGTTGGTACCTCGATGCTATCAGATCGAACGCTTCGTCCCAAGAGATGCGAGTCCAGCCCTGCCCGTCGGCGTTGCGCTTCATTGGATACCGCAGCCGGTCTTCTCCGTAGAGCATTGCCGGAAGGTGATAACCCTTCACGCAGAGTAAGC
>JBDGZZ010000083.1:0-14896 GCA_039588335.1 Gemmatimonadota bacterium
ATCCGGGGCACGTCGTCACGATGGAAGTTTTGGATCAGTTGCACCACCAGCCGGCTCAATGGGCTTGGCGAAGCGTTGCGGTACAGAATGCGCGTGGTGCCCTCGATGCGTTTCTCCGTGACATCTAGCCGAGCGGCGATCGTGTAATGAGCCGATTGCTGCCAGTAGTTCGGCCCCGGGACGCCTACCATGGTCCGGGTCCCCAGCGCAACCGCGCGCCGGAAGCCGGGCGAGGCAACCACGGGATTCGCGACGGGTCGTTGCAGCGCCCGGAGACTTGTTTCTGGGTCTTGGGCGGCGGCGTTGTTCGTATTGATCAGCAGGAACGGGGAAATCAGAATAGCAACTCTAATGGCCAGCTCGAGGCGCGTCATGCGGCTCCTCCGGCGAGAGGGATTGATCAGCTACACAACGGTCTTGACGGAGTGGTGGGGTGGAAGGTTTCAGGGCTCAGCACTCGCCCGTCTCCGCGGCTTTCGCTGCAGCAGCTCGAGCCACCCCCCAATGACTCAGCCATTAGCCATCAGGAATTCCTCTACTTGTACCAGGGTTGGAGAGTCCATCACGCCTTGCTCGCCGCTAACGACCCTCGGAACGTCAACGTCAACACTACCTCCTCGCAGCGAAGCCCCCTCTTCACCCCGCTTTATCACCAAGCTCCGCGCGCCGGCATCCAGCAACTGCGCTGCTGCAATCTCCCAGTCGTTTGACCCCGTGAGCTCATTAATTTCGTGGCTGTTGGCAATGAGGTAGTGGGTTACGGGCAGCAGGGGAATGATCTCATCAAGAGTGACGGGATTGCCGATGGCGGGACCGATATCCAGCGCGGTGATTCCCCCGGCTTGATGGGTCCTGGCAATTGCCTGGTAATATCCACCCGTTCGCATGTTTGGTATGAGTGAGAAACTTGTGGCCAACAACACGTCAGCCTCGGCAATCAGGTCGTCAGGCATATCCTCCAGCCGAATGTGTGCGGTAGCCCCAAGATGATGAAACACGACCTGGTTGGCGGCATCGGTCATGAGAATGACAGACGTGGAGGTGCCCTGCGTATCGCTGCGAGTCAATCCATCCAGGTTGACGCCGCGGGTCTCGAGCCATCCGACCAGCGTATCCCCCAAAGGGTCCCGCCCTACCGAGCTGCAGAGTGCAGTCGAGACGCCCAGTCCAGCCAAGACGTACGCACTATTGCCGCCATTGCCGCCCATCAAGAAACGCAGAGGGGTGTCAGTGAAGACCAAGTTGCTGGTCTGAAAGCCTTCGCCGCCGGCATTGGCTAGTGGCTCCTGACTCAGGATGAGCAGGTCGGCTGTGGTAGTTCCGATTATGACGAACATGGCGTCAATTACTCCATTACATGTACGCACGAATTGCTGAGATGAGCATCATCTCCGAGCAAGAGACCTTGGTCTGGTTGCCGACATCATGTGACTGACTACAATATTTGATGACTGATAATCTGAGGAGGCTCACGCCTTGCATCACATCACCATGTTAGGATCCGGCCTGATCGGAATGTTCTACACCATGACTCTGCACGGCTTGCGCAGCCGGGATCGAGTGAGCGTGGTCTACTCCCGAGCTGAGCAGCGAGCCAGACAATTTGCCCAGGATTGGAACATTCGCGACTGGACCACCGATATGGAAGAGGCCATCAACCACCCCGATACGGACGTGGTGGTAATCGGCCTGCCCAACAATCTGCATGAAGCCGCCGTGCTGGCCGCAGTGAAAGCCGGTAAGGCAATCCTCTGCACCAAACCCCTTGGCCGCAACGCCATCGAAGCCAAACGAATGCTCGATGCGGTGGAGAAGGCGGGCGTGTTTGCCGGTTATCTGGAAGACCTAGCCTACACGCCTAAGACGCTCAAGGCCGTCAGGTCGACCCGTAACGGTGCACTCGGCAAAGTGCTGTGGACTCGCTCGCGCGAGACCCACCCTGGCCCGCATAGCGACTGGTTCTGGAACAAAGAGATCTCCGGAGGCGGCGCTATAGTTGACCTGGGTTGCCACTGCATTGAGATCAGCCGCAATTTCATCGGCAAGGAAGTGAGGCCGCTGGAAGTGATGTGCTGGGCTGATACCCAGGTTCACCCAATCGAAGCCGAAGACAGCGCAGTAGGGTTGGTCAAATACGCCAGCGGGGCTATCGGTCAGTTCGAGGTAAGCTGGGCGTTTCGTGGCGGCATGGACCTGCGCGACGAGGTCTCGGGCACCGAAGGGACCATCTGGCTGAACCACTGGTTGCGTACCGGTCACGAGATGTTCACTGCCGAAGGTGAAAAGGGCTACGTATCGGAAAAATCGGAGACCGAAACCGGCTGGCTCTTCCCCGTCGGCGATGAGGTAGGCGAGCTTGGATACGGTGAGATGTTCGCCGACATGCTCAATGCGCTGGACGAAGGCAGACAGCCAATGGAGACGTTCTACGATGGCTACGTCGTCAACGCCGTCATGGATGCCGCGTACCGTTCAGCCGAATCGAAACAATGGGAGCCTGTGATCTTGGAGGACTGGCGCGGCTCCGATGAGATGGATACCGGCGTGCAATTGGCCGAGTACGACGCCGACCACTTCCTGATCAAGCAAGAGAAGATGCCCGATGGCAAGACCAAGCTGATACTGAAGCAAAAAAAGAGCGGCAACATCGTGCAAAAAGTGATCTAGACCGTCAATGTCCCTCACCCCCCGCGAACGGACCTTGATGGCCATTCGCCACGAGGAGCCGGATCGGGTTCCCCTGTCTTTGTGGGGAAGCTGGTATGGGATTACGGATGAGTTGTATTTCAACATGCTGGGCACACTGGGCTGGGAACCGGTTGTGCCGTTTAGGCCTGCCTGCCTTCACTCGGTGAACTATTATGACGATCGGCTGCTGGAGTTGCTGCAGGTCGACGTGCGTCATGTCGACCCCGGCTCTATAGCCGCATATAGCATACCCCGAGCGGACGACACCGATGCGTTTGGCATCAAATGGGAGACCCGCGGCCCGTACCGCTCACCCGGTTACCACCCATTGCAACAGGCAACCGTTGAACAGATTCACGAGCACCCGATGCCCGGTCCCACTGAGCTGATCGATGCCAACGACATTTCACAGCGCATCAAGACCATTCGAGCCATGGGTCAGGAATACGCTACCGTCGGACGGGCTGTCGCTTCGTACGGGTTCTTTGAGATGTCACAGGCGCTGCGTCGGCCGGAGCAGTTTCTGATGGATCTGGCTTTGGCCCCCGACCTAGTCAATAGCTTGATTAGCCGCCTGTATGATTGCTATGCGGGCCTGACCGAGCGTTTTCTGGATGTGGCCGGCGAGTATCTGGACGTCATCGAATTACCGGGCGATGACTTTGCTGGGAACACCGGTCCCCTCATCTCGCCCGACATGTTCGACCAGTTTTTCAAAGAGCCCTACCGCAGGCTCATTGACCTGATCAAGAATCACAGCCCACATGTTAAAGTGGTCTACCACTCAGATGGAGCTATGACTGCATTTCTGCCCAAGCTGGTTGAGATCGGGGCCGACGTCTTTCACTCCGTGGAACCGCTGCCGGCTTGGGATCTGGGTGAGATAAAGAACCTTTATGGTAGCCAGATCGCGTTCATGGGCGGCATTGATGTCCGCGAGGCCCTACAAGGCGATGAAGCTACCGTGGAGGCCGAAGTAAAGACCCGTCTGCGGGAACTGGGACCCGGCGGCGGTTATGTTCTGGCACCGGCCAACCACCTCCAGTGGGACGTTTCCCCTCAGAACCTGTTCACACTCTACAAGACCGCCAGAGTGTATGGACAGTATCCTCTGGACATCTGAATCTGTCTCGTTTTGGGAGCACACCATGCGATTTGTGAGTCGACGAACCTGGTTCCGCGTACCGATGCTAGGCGTTGTTGCCGTGCAGTCGGCATGCGGTGGTGCATCCGACAACCAACTGGCGGATGATGACGCACCGAACATTGTGTTGATCCTGGTGGACGATCACCGCTACGATGCCGCTGGCTTCATGGGGCATCCGTATCTGGAGACGCCCAACCTCGACACCATGGCTGAAGACGGCGTTCATTTCGCAAACGCCTTTGTCACCACGGCCCTCTGTTCACCCAGCCGAGCCTCGATCCTGACGGGGCTCTTTGCCCACAACCATGGGGTGGTCGACAACAACGACCTGGCGCCAGGTGACCTGGACACGTTTCCCCAGCGACTGCAGCAGGCCGGGTATCAGACTGCCTTCGTTGGCAAGTGGCACATGGGTGGGGCCTCCGACGAGCCGCGGCACGGGTTCGATCATTGGGTGAGTTTCAGGGGTCAGGGAAGATACCTCCCGCCCGCCGACCGTGAGTGGAACCTGAACGTCAACGGTGAAGCGGTACCGCAGCAGGGCTATATCACCGACGAGCTGACCGACTACGCCGTCGATTGGTTGCAGGGCAGGGAGCCGGACCGACCATTCATGCTTTACCTGTCTCACAAGGCGGTACACGACAACTTCACCCCCGCCGAGCGTCATGCGGGCCGGTATGATGACGAGCCGTTCCCCACTCCCGTAACTCAAGTGAATACGCCGGAGAACTACGACGGCAAACCGATGTGGGTGTACAACCAGCGCAATAGCTGGCACGGTGTGGACTATCCCTTCCACTTCACACGCGAAGACGAGGGTGGAATCCAACGTCTCTACCAACACTACACCGAGGCTCTCTTGGCTGTGGATGAAAGCGTCGGCCGGGTCATGGACTACCTGAACGAGAACGGACTGGCCGAGAACACGATTCTGCTCTATATGGGTGACAACGGATTCCTTTGGGGGGAGCACGGTCTCATCGACAAACGGAATGCGTACGAGGAATCGATGCGGATCCCCATGTTGGCCTGGGCTCCATCGCTCATCAAGGGAGGCACTCGGGTGGACGCCGTAGTGGCCAATATCGATGTCGCGCCCACATTCCTCGAGGCGGCCGGGCTCGCGGTGCCGGACCATATGGACGGGCAGAGTTTCTTGGGGCTGGCAAAGGGCCGAGTTGCGCAAGGTGAGTGGCGGCAGTCCCTGGTTTACGAGTACTACTGGGAGTGGAGTTTCCCCCACACACCAACGGTGTTCGCCCTACGCGAAGACCGCTTCAAGCTCATTCAGTACCACGGCATCTGGGATACCGATGAACTGTACGACCTGATTGACGATCCGTTGGAACAACACAACCTGATCAGGGACGACGAATACCGTGACGTGGTCGCAAGGATGAGAGAGGACCTCTACGACCAACTCTTCGCTGCCAGAGCCAACAGAATTCCTTTTGGGTTCAAACGAGGAGACGGCTCAAACCAGCGTAGTGTCCGAGGGTCGGGTGCAGCACCGTTCCCCGACTATGTGAAACACTAGCGAGCGGGAGAGAGGTGACAGCATGAGATATCCGGGAGTCGCTGTGTTCGGCCTTGCCCTTTCGAGAGTTGCTCCAAACGCTAGATTGGCAGGCAGGCACCGGATGTCGGTTCTGACACGTGCCAAGGAGGCACAGTCATGCGTCACACCATTAGCACAATCGTCGCTACAGCAGTCGCTCTGGGTTGCAGCTCCGGTAACGAGCCGGCAACCGAGGAGTATGCGGAGCTGCAAGTGGCAAGTACCGATCTACTCGACAGAGCATCGGTATCTGAAGAGCAGGCACGTGCCATAGCCCTCGAGGTGAGTAGCGGCGGAACGATCGTCGAAGCAGAGCTGGAAGAGGAAGGCGACCTTCTTCTCTATTCATTTGAAGTGCGACTCACTGAAGGGGGGTTGATGGACGTGGAAGTGGACGCTGTGAGCGGTGAAGTACTCGAGGCGAAAATGGATGACGAAGAAGACGATGATGAGGATGACGACGATGATGACGACGAGGGACGTTAGCTGCCGCCTTCGCTGAGCTTGGGGAATCCGTACTTGAAGGCCTTGTACCACGTGGGCTGACACCGTCCCGTAACTTCAGACCAATCGAAGTGGGGCGAAATATCATCCAGCAGAGCGGGTGTAACGTCGCCCACGCAAGCCTTGGCAGTCCCGGCGTGAAGGTCACGCGGCATGGTCTGCTCGGCAACTGTGCCGCTGAATGCGGCCAAGACCAGCACTAGCAGGAAGACCCCAACAGCTATTGCCAGACGGTAGGGAAACGGCTTCGTCCTGCCACAGTGCGGACAGCGCTTGGCGTCGTGCTCGACGTGCCTCCCACAGGAAGGGCAGAGAACGAGGGTCATGTCCCGAGTGCGTCAGTGAAACGGCAAAAGTGTAACACCAACCCCCCCACAGCAAGGTGGCTGTTAAGCAATATGGCCGAAGATCGCAATCGCTTGTTCAAGACCGTTAATCGTGCACGTTTCAGGCCATATTGCGTATGGTAGTGCGTAACTACCTCGAATCCGCAAACCGCCAGGAAGCCTCGAAGTTACGGGCCGGCGCTTCATCGCGTAACATCGCTCTCACCATCTCGATCGGCATCCGCCCACCCTGCAGGATCGCGTCGTGGAACTCGCGGTCTGTCATGCGTCCTGACCCGACGAATTCCTCGTGTAGAGCTCGGATCTGCATCCCGCCCAACATGTACGCGGCTTGATACAGCGGTGGGTATGTTCCGATGAAGGAGCGGCGTACCTCAGCCGTGGCGTTGGCACGCTCGTGCCCGACACGTTCCACCAAGAAGTCGATCGCTTCCTCGGGTGTCATTCTCTCTAAGTGAAAGCTCAGCGAAAAGATGATCCGCGCCGCGCGATGCATGCGCCAGAATAACATGCCGATTCGGTCTTCCGGCGTCTCGGGAAAATTCAAATCCCACAACAGCATCTCCCAGTAGAGGGCCCATCCTTCACCCCAGAAGGGTGTGCTGAACGCGCGGCGGTGGGAGTTATACCGGCTCGTCATGAACCCCTGTAGATGGTGTCCCGGTATCAGCTCGTGGTGTACGGTGGCGCGGGAGAAATGCGGGTTGTTGCCGCGCATGCTCATGAGCTTGTCTTCATGCGCCATGCCGTCGGTCGGATACGATACGATTATTACCTCGCCACCCAGGAAAAACGGGCTCACCTTCTGCCGCTCCGGCGACATCATCTCCATGCGCCAAATTTCTTCTGCGAGTGGCGGCACCGTCACCAGATCGCGCTCCTTGATGAAATCGACCGCCTCGTAGGCCAGCTCCCGTACGACTTCCGTCTGCCGCCCCGGCTCCACCGCCAGGTTCTTGACGTGTTCCATCGCGGCGTGCCAATCGTCGCCGTAGCCTAAGTCGCGCGACGCCTTGAGCATCTCCCGGTCCAGAAACTCGAACTCCCGCTCGGCGATGGCGATCAACTCCTCGGGTGTGTAGGTGATCATCTCGTGGACCAGATCGCTTCTGAGCCCATCGGCCCCGATCGGATCACCGATGATCGGGTCGTCCTCCCCGGGTTTGATTCCCACTACGCGCGAACGCAGGAACTTGATGTAGTCATCCAACGCCTTGTCGAGTTTCTCGTACGGATCGCTGTTCCACCAAGTGAACAGGGGATCGTAGCCGGCGTAATAGCGGTACCATTGCGACATTCCCCGGCGCATCGTGTTGAGTGCTCCAGCAGTGCGAAACGCCACCACGCGAGACGGAGCGTTGGGGCCATTCAGGCTTTCTTGCACCGCTTCTTGCGTCTTCGCGACTTGAGCCGGAAGCTCATTCACGAGAGCGGCGGTTGCCTGTGGGTCGGGGATCTCCATGCGCCGGCGAGCCTCCTGCAACTCGATGAGCGCCTCGGAGAACGGGATGAGCGCCGCCATCTCCTGCAACAGTGCTTCGTCTCGATCGAGCGACTCGAGTCTATAGCGCAACTCAGTCTGCATCAGGACGAAGTCGATCTTGCCCTCGACGCTCAGATTGTCGAAGTCGAGTTCATCCAAGCTCCCGGCCCACTCTTCATAGAACTCGCGGAACCGGGCTTGGCCGGTAGGAGAATACGCCACGTCCCAGCGGCGGCTGAGGGCTGACCGGTCGGCTGAATATCGCCCAACCACTGGGGCCAGCTCGCTCTCCCTCCGCGCACTCAATCCGGCGAGGTCCGGTACAGAGCGGTTGTAGACAGAGTTGGCCGTGAGATCAGCGGCGTCTTGGCTGGATTGAGCGGTGCCGGCGAGGGGGAGCCCTACCGTAAAGGCGAGCAGGGTCATGAGCGGCGCGCGCTTCATCGTTATCTCCTGGAGTTGCAGGCGTCAGGTCATAGTCTGTTGCTGCGTCTGGGAAATCTGATCATTCAGCTGCAGGTCCGCCATGTGGTGGCCGGGGATGAGGGTTGCGGCAACGCGCCCCGCGGTACACGGCGCTCTTGGAGGTATCTTATTGATTTAGTTAATTGATTATGTAAATTTGCATATGGCCAAGAAGCGTGTCCGATCGGGTGTGCGGGATCCGATTCAGGTGTATCTCACCGCCGCAGAACGGGAGGAGCTGGACCGGCTGGCGAGCGTGCACAGAATATCGCGAGCCGAGGTGCTGCGTCGAGGAATCCGGAGCTTCGGGCTCGAGAGCGCGGCGGGCAAGAGCCCCGTGCTGGACCTGATGAGCGAGCTCAAAGGAAATGATTGGCCGGCAGACCTGGCCTCTGGTCACGACAGCCATCTTGCTGATGCGTACCGCAGAAAGTCGGGTGAGGAGGAGTGAGCCGGCGAGTCTTTCTCGACACTTCGGGTTGGCTGGCCGTGTTGTCGGAACTAGAAGCTCATCATATGGAGGCGTTGGATGCGTATAGGGATGTGCTCGCTGCCGGACGGGGCTTCGTCACCACGAATCTCGTGGTAGCGGAGATGCATGTCTTGCTGGTGAGGCACAGAGGGTCTGATGCCGGCATCCGATTGCTGGACGCACTAAAGCATGATCCCACTCACGAGATCAGCTACGTCACGCCCGAACTCGAGCGGCAGGCTATCGACAGATGGCTCCGGTCCTACAGCGACCACCGGTTTTCCTTGACAGACGCGGTCAGCTTAGAGGTCATGCGGGCCGAACGAATCGGCGAGGCGTTGGCACTGGACAACCATTTCCGTATTGCTGGCCTCGAGATGCTGCCCAACCTCACCTGAGTATCAGATTTCGACTTTCGACGCTTGTGAGAGTGTTCACAAGAGAGAATCTCGCTTTGTTGCGCCCAAACCGTATTGTTGTGACGCTACGGACTCCGGAGTTCTCCAGTTTGACAGCTTCGTTGGACTGCCTGAAGACGGTCAATGCGCGAACGACCGTGGCGGGGTTAGCATGCTCACTCGTAGTGACCCGTGATCAATACGACGAACGCGTCCGAAGGACCCGTGACAATCACGGCGAGTGTGGACGGAATCATGCAGCCGACCGTCGCCGCTTGCCAGCGTTCGTGTAACCCCACCGGTGGTCGAACTGGAAGTCGGTGAGACTGCCGTGCTCGCTGCCGAACCGCTTGACACAAGAGGCAACGTTCGGCGAACCGGGAATGTGAGCTGGACCTCATGGAATCCCGATTTCCTTACTGTTGAATCCGACGGTCGCGTAACAGGCAACCAACCCGGTAGGGCTGTGGTCACAGTGGGTGCTGGCGGCGTCCGGTGCCGGCCGAGTACAAACACCCGATAACGATTGACCTCCCTGTCTTCGTCGTATCTGGAGGACGCGATCCGGTAACTCCTGCGACCTGGGGTGAGGCACTCGCGGCGGGGCTACCGAACGCAATTCATATCACGGTACCCGACGCTGGACATGTGCCGCTCGGGTCATGCATCAACAGCATTCAAGAAGCCTTTTGGGTTTCTGCTGATACCCAAGGCGTGTCGACGAGCTGTATGGGCGGCTGAGTGGGATGGTCGTGGGAGCGCTAGGACGAACTGATTCGACCGAACCAGTCTTCCAGCTCTCGTCCCAACTGGAGCCAGGAGAAGTGCTCCTCAGCGCGGCGTCTACCCTCCAGCGCCATCATCGCGAGCTTGTCCGGCTCGGCCAGTAGTGAGCCAATCGAGGAGCCAAGTGATTGGGGGTTACGCTCGGTGAGAACTCCCGTATCTGGCGTGATGATCGAGGATACCCCGCCACCTTCATAGGCAACCGGTGGTGTTCCCGCTGCGAGTGCCTCTGCGTAGATGATGCCGAAATGCTCCAGCTTTTCCGGTGCAGCTGTCAGGATCGTTGCGGCGGTGATCAGGTCTGCCCGGTCTTCGGCCGACACGAAACCCAAGGTCCTTCCCCTGCCGTTCAAGTCTGCCTCGATCTGGTCGCGCAACTCTCCAGCGCCGATGAAGACTGTCTCCGCGAGATCGGCGTATGCGCGGGAAGCTTCAACGACGTTCTGAGGTCCCTTCGATTTGGTCAACGCGCCGGGACAGATCACGTATCTTTCGGGCAGGCCATACTTCTGTGCGATCTGCGGGCTTCTAGCTGGCTGGAATTCGTCGATGTCGACACCACAAGGCAGCACCAGGAAACGCTCTACAGGAAGATCGATGAGTGCACGTACCAGCTCATCGCGTACGTACTCGGTTGTGACGATGATCCCGGCAGCGTGTTCGATCGCTTCCTGGATCATCGACCAGACTCGATCGTCGTATAGCCCCTCATGTCGCGGCTCGATACCGGTGCCGTGGAGAAAAAGCACGTAGGGTTTGGCCGCATTTTTGGCTACCTTAGCCGTTGCGATTGCGCTGATGTTGGCGTGGTGTCCCAGCACGATATCCACGCTGTCGATGACCGACTCCAAGGCGCGTTCGTAGTCGGGCAAGTAGCGCATCACTCGCTCGTAGGGCATGCGCGCAACCTGTTCCTGGTCCGCACCCGCCGAGGGCAGGTATTCATGGACTGGAACAACTGGTGTGTGCAGCTGGATGTTCTTGTTGACCGCTCCTGCCACCCCGTCACCTATACCCGGATGCATGAGAATCACCTGCGAGCCAGTAGAGCACAGGTACCGGGCTTGCTGTCGGGCAACCTCGCCGCTGCCGCGGCCCGCGTTCAAGAGAAGGATGGCGATGTTCATCTAGTCGTGATCGCTGTCATAGAGCAATGTGGCCATGCATGCATTATGGAATGTAGTGAAAATACGTTCCATGGACGATGTTGGACGATGGGAAGGTGGTGGCCGGCCCTGCATCGACAGCATTCAAGAAGCCTTTTGGGTTTCTGCTGATCCCCGAGGTGTGTCGACGAGCCGTACGGGCGGCTGAGCGGGATGGTCGTCGGGGCGCTAATCGCCGGCGGGGAGGTGCACAGTGAATGTACTTCCTCGGTCGACCTCGCTCTCGACGTCGATCGTGCCGCCTTGCAGTTCGGCCAGCATCCGCGCAATGGCGAGACCGAGGCCGACACCACCGTGGGCGCGGCTGCGCGACTTTTCCACGCGATAGAACCGATCGAAAATGTGCGGTAGGTCGGGGGCCGGGATGCCTTCTCCGGTATCGGCAATCGCGATGTCGATTGTATCGTGCTCCCGGCGGGCACTGATCGTTACCGTGCCGCGGCCCGTATGCCGTACCGCGTTGGCAGCGAGATTCAACATGACCCGTCGAGTGTGATCAGAATCGCCTATTGCGTACACGGGACCTGGGATCTGGTGCTGCACCACGATCTCTCGTCCCGTTGCCATTGCCTCAGTAATCTCCACCGTTTCGCGCGCGACTCCTTGAACGTCGAACCGCTCACGGTTGACCGCCAACACACGGTTGTCTCCGCGGGCGAGTAGCAGCAGATCTTCCGCCAGCTTGTTGGTACGTTCTACTTCTCCCCCAATCGCCGCAAGTGCTTCTCTCATTTCCTCTGCGGTGCGGTGCTCAGCGAGCGCCCATTGCGCTTGAGCCTTCATATAGGTGAGCGGTGTGCGCAGCTCGTGGCTGGCATCGGCTGTGAACGCTTCGAGCGCGCGGTGTGCGGTCTCGACACGTTCTACTAGCCGGTTTATGGAGTTTGCAATCTGCGTGATTTCCGAAACGCCGGTGGGCTCGCCCACGCGGCGGCTCAAATCCTGGGGACCGATGGCCTGTGTTTCGGTCCGCACTCGCTCCACCGGCTCGAGCGCCCGGCTCACTGCTGACTTGGTCGCGCGGCGGGAGGTGAGAGCCGCGAGCGGCAAGAGAGTCAATGCTGCGGCGGCGAGGCCGACTACGGCGAACAGACTCGTCTGTCGGCTACCTGCCACGAAGATGTCGAACTCGCCTGAACGCTGATGGTGCAGTTTGTTGCGCCAACGCCCGCGCGCGGCGACTGCCCGAGCGATCTCCGCCTGCACTTCGTCCGCCGTGGCAGTGGGACCCAGCGTCTCTATCCGTTGAGCCGGCATTGTCGACGACAGGAAGTACACCGAGCTGCCCTCCTCTGCGCTCGACGCCGTGCGGGTAATCACGAAGCGCGCGCCCATGCCGACCAACTGATCCGCCAACATGTCGGGCGCTACCGTGGTACGCTCGCCCCCCGGGTCGGCGTACAGCCCAAGCAACGACTCGATTACGGTTGCAGTCTGGGCGAGCGATCGGCCGAGTGAGATTTCGCTGACGCTGGCGAACACGACGATTACCACCAGCGCATAGCTCGCGAGAGTGACCCACGTAACCCGGGAGAAACGCGAGACGAGGTCGGTGGCGAACCTGCGCTCCGTCACGGTCCCTCGAGGCGGTATCCGACACCGCGAACCGTACGGATCTCCGTGCCGTCGGACATTACACCCAGTTTCTTACGCAGATAGTTGATGTAGACGTCCACCACGTTAGTGGATGGATCGAATTGATAGTCCCAGACGGCCTCAGCGATGCGGGAGCGTGACATCGTGCGATCTGCATTCCGCATCAGGAATTCGAGTAGCCCGAACTCGCGGGGAGATAGATCCACTTGTTGGCCTGCAACGGTCACCGTCCTCGCCACCGGATCTAGTCGAATCACACCCACCTCGAGTGTTGCGTCTTCTCGCTGAAAGCCGGCCCGACGGATCAGTGCCTGGACCCGGGCCAACAGTTCAGGTAGATCGAAGGGCTTGGTGAGGTAGTCGTCGGCGCCGCCTTCCAGGCCACGAACCTTGGCGGTGAGCTCGCCCCGTGCTGTCAGCACTAACACGGGCATGCGCAGCCCACGCTCGCGCAGCTCCCTGACTACCTCGAATCCGTCACGTCCCGGCAGCATCAGGTCGAGCACCATGCAGGCGTAGTCCCGCTCGAGCGCGATCTCTAGACCAGTGTCGCCGGCCTCCGCGACGTCGACTGCGTAGCCCTCTTCCTTGAACGCCTTGCGCAAGAAGGCGCCGAGGTTCTTGTCGTCCTCGATAATGAGTATCCGCATTTCAGCTCGACGTGAGCGGGGGGCAGGGAGAGGCGCCGGGGCGCCTCTCCGAGCTAAGGGAAGAATACTACTTGATTCGCCGCACGGTGACCCGGGCGATCGGGCCCTTCCAGCCGTGGAGAGCGGGATCGAGGTCGGCTCCGCCCTTGATGCCCCGATGGTATCGCACCGAGCGGTTCGTAGCGGTGCGGGCGTTCCCGTCCGCAGAACCCATGGTGGGACCGACCGCGAAGCAGGGATCCACTACCGTGGCCGAGGTTTCTTCATTCAACTCGGTTCCGGCGTCGTACGCACGTGCGTAATAAGTTCGCGGCTTGGAGCCACGCGGCAGTCTGACACGTCTCAATGCGGCGATCCCGTCGTTGGTGCAGATCAACATGACGGCAAGAGAAAGGTACCGGGCATTCGCGCGCGCCGAGACTGTCGTGGCGAGCGTCGAGGGACCAGGTCCGCCGACACGATGGATTGGCGCGTCGGTCGCGACGACATCCGCCACGCCCCTGGCATCGCTCAGCTCCATTGCGGCCATGCTGGGATCGCCGTTCTCAGCGATAAGTCGCAGTCCCTCCGAAGCCTTGCCGCGGAGGAAGGAGTTGCGACGAGTGTGGGTGAATACGACTCCTGGTGAGAGCGGTTGGCCGGTCGTGAGGTTGGTGATGGTGACTTCGTACTGATGCGTGGCCCTGCTCGAGGAGCGGTGGAGGTCTGCGGTGTCATCGAGCTCGACCGGGTCAACGACGTTGTCGGTATCGCTACATGCGAGTGCCCCGGCGGTGCCGATCAGTAGTGCGAGTTTCCTGAACATGTGACTGGTCTCCTTCTGGCTGTGCGTGGGTGTTCGGTGTTTGGATCGCGATTCCGCGCACATTCTAGGAGAGTTGCGGAGGGAGCGTCGCCAACATTAGAGGATTCTCATGGAGGCCTAATGTGGGCGCTGCCTCGTCGATGTTGCATTGGGGCGCGTATGTGTGACTGAATGCCGGCAGTTGGCACCGGCTGTCGGTTGCTAGCCGAGGATTAGAGCGGGAAGTGCTGAGGCTGCAAAGGCTCCCGAGGCCCGGGTACCACGACGGTATTTGGGCCGAGCATCCCATAGTGGCAGCCGGCCGGTCGACGACGGAACCTAGCTAAGCCCGATCAGCTCTACTCTCCGGTTGTTGGCCTTGCCTTCGGGCGTGTCGTTGGTATCAATCGGCTGCGATTGCCCCCAGCCCTTTGCCTCCAAGCGATTAGGATCGATGTCATAGGTAGAAATCAAGTAGTCTCTCACTGAGTTGGCGCGATTGTGTGACAGTGACGTGTTGTGTTCGTCCGAGCCATCGCTGTCAGTGTGTCCTTCAATCGAAAGTCGAAGTTCGGGATCGTCCTGCAGCATTTGTCCGATGTCCCGGAGAGTCCGGTAAGATTCGCCTTTGATCTTATGCGAGTCAGAATCGAACAATATCCCGTGGGTGACGATCTTCCCGTCTTCGTCCAGCTGCTCGCGCATGCTCTTGCCACCCTCGGCAAAACGGAATCCCCTGAACAGAGTCGGATTCTCTGCGTCCCGGTAAGGTCGATGATGGAGGCGAAAGCCAACCGGATCGAAGCCTTCGACCCTGGGCACGTTTGCCACACGCTCTTCATCAATGAA
>JBDGZZ010000084.1:0-22914 GCA_039588335.1 Gemmatimonadota bacterium
TAGGGGGTCATCAGACTGGGCGGGGCATCGAAGCCGTCTACCAGGACACCGGTTTCGTCGTGCGTCGTGAGGTTGACCGGACCGATCACGGCCTCGAGTCCTCGTTGACGCAGCGCGTCCTCAGCGGCATCCATCAAGGCCTGAGCAACCACCGGATCGTCTTGGCACTCGAAGAAGCCGAACCAGCCGGTGCCCGCCTCCCAGTTGCGGGCAAATCCGCGATCCTCGATGGCAGCTACGCGGCCAACCGGCCGACCGTCGCGGTAGGCCACGAAACGGCGCGCCCACCGATCGCGGAGTGATGCGTTGCGTGCTAGCGACCAACGATGGCGTTCCTCCGAACGGAGCGGCGGGGCCCAGTTTGGGTCGCCGGCGTACAGGCGGTATGGGAGCGTTACGAACGCCCGGTGTCCCGCGCCGCTGTCGGCTGACCGCACAATCAGGCCTGTGTGACGCATTCGAACCTCCCCGGCATCTGTCGTCAGAACATTGCAGGCCGTGCGTCAACGCCGCGTCAATTGTGTTAGGGGAAGTGCTGTGACGCCCCAACGAACTCTCGGTGCTTGGCGCCGAAGAGGTTTTGGCCCTCGAGGGAGAGCCGCGTGGTGGGCCGCCAAGGAAACTGATAGGCGATCCCCGCATTGACGGCCGCGTACGAATCCACTCGGCCGCCTGATCCTCACGCGACTGCGCGTCAGCTTCTGAAGGGTTGACCTAGTAACAGCTGACGAACAACGGCGAAGAGGCGCGGCGGGGCAGAAGTAGCGGCACTCGCACGAGGACGCGACCAGGAATTCGTGCTTGCAGGAACCATCCTAGGCCTGACCGAATTTCGTGTCGATTTGGACGCCGCATGTCTGGAGGAATTTCATGGGCAACTCGCCTCCCGCGAAGATGGCAACCACGTCATTGCGTAGCGTCTGGGAGCCGCCGCCGTTCCTGTAGAGAACGGCGTCCGGCTTGATCTCCTCCAGATTCGTCGACCAGAGCACCTCCACTCTTCCCCGGGCAACGGCCATCTTGACTTCGGTTCCCGACTGATCGGATAGTGCCAGGGCCGCCTCCACGGCCGAGTCGCCTCCGCCCACGACGAGCACACGGTCACCCTGATACGCCTCCGGCTCCAATAACGAATAGATAACCTTGGGCAAATCCTCTCCGGGAACGTTGAGCTTTCTGGGTACGCCTCTCCGCCCGATCGCCAAGATCACCCGCCTGGCTCTGTAAGTTGCGACGTTGCTCGTGACCTCGAGACAACCGTCTCCGGTCGGCTTCACGGACGACACGGATTCCTGGGTCTGGATGCGTACTCCCGTTTTGAGAACGATATCTTGCCAGATCTCCATCAGCTCTTCTTTGAAGATCTCGCGATACTTGAGTTTCCCGTACCCGGGGACGTCTACGGGTGACGTCATGACCACTTTTTTGCGGGGGTAGTACCGCACGGTCCCGCCGATGTCCTCTTTCTCGAGTGTCTTGAAGCGGAGCTTATGGTGCAAGCAGTTCAGCGAGGCCGAGAGACCGGCCGGGCCGCAGCCGACGATCAGGACATCCAGAATGTCACCGTCACGCGACCCTCTGGATTCCTTGAGGACGCCCTCGACACACTGGCGTCCCTGTTCGAAGGCGTTGCGGATGAGTCCCATTCCGCCGAGTTCCCCTATGATATGGAGACCCGGAACGTTGGTCTCAAAGTTCTCCTTGATACGAGGAATGTCGACTCCACGTTTGGCAGTGCCAAACACGAGTTGGATAGCGTCCACGGGGCAGGCACGCTCACACGAACCGTGTCCGACGCAGCGCGCGGGGCTGATCGGTCGCGCTTGTCCATCCAGCAGACCCAGGACGTCGTCTTCAGGACACACCGCAATGCAATTCCCAATCCCGATACACGCGCCGTGGTGCACGATCGGGTGCAACGATGCCGGCTCGTGCAAACCGTGTCGCCGGAACTCTTCCTCTCTTTCCGCCGTTTTGACTTCGACCTTGCGGCGCCGCCAGTAATAGGGCAGCATCGTCACGGCAAAGAGCGCCAGGGCCAATCCCGCTACAGTGAGTGCGTCGTTGCTCATCAAAAGTTCATCCAAACGGTAGCATAGAGGTTGTTGCTGGAAAGGTTCTTCCCCCGTCGGATGCGGGCTTGGAGGGTCGAGTAGAGCCGCCTCGTAAGAGGGATCGTGAGGGCGAAGTCTCCCGAGTGCGTGAGAAGCGTAACTTGATACTTGGTCTGGTACCGTTGGTACGATGCTCGCCAGAAGATCCGACCGAACGCTCGACTTACGCCACCGGATACATACAAGGCGCTGGCGCCATTCTGCGTCCAGTAGTTCACCGAACTGTTGAATCCCAACCCCAGGAGGAAGGTGCGCGGGAAAGTGAACGCGCCAGTGTAGGTGAAACTGGTTTCTTCACGCTCGGTACCTTGAACCCGGTTAGCCGTCGCGTCGAGGCTGACGCTGCCCTGCCCTACGAGGAAGCTGACACCGACGCTCCCTTGATCCCTGCGGGCACGTAACAACTGCAGAAGCGGCAGGACAGTTTGGGGGTGATGCATGGTGTATCGCAGCCGCAGATCCATTCGCCTTCCAAGCGGTATGGCGGATCGCGCGAGTATTTGGGTGACCTCCCATCGGTCGGTCTGCCCGATGCGATCGACCTGGATGCTGTTACTCAGGTGGAATCGTCCTACCTGCAATCGCTGTGACCACCCGCCAAACGTATGGTTGGGCTGGCCGCTTCGAGGGCGTAAATGGTGGATGGACAGGTCGGAAGAGTAGCTGGCAGCACGCCCGCGGAGTCGGAGGTTGAGGAATCCCGTGTACTTCCCTACGTCCGTGCTGAACAGTTCATTGGAGCGCTCCGGTTGAAAGCCGGCGACCCCGCCGATTCCGAACGCCTCGGGGCCGATGCGCATCAGCATCCCATCCCAGTAGCCGCTGTAGGTCTCATACCTGTTGTAGAACCGCCCCAGTTGCAGCCGCACCGGGATCACCTGAAACGCCTTTTCAAGGTTTGCCTCATAGACTCGGTAGGACTCGGTGGGCTGCACCCGTCCTTCGGAGCTGTAGCGTGTTGATACCCGGAGATTGGTTCGAAACGTGAGATCGCCGGGCATGTGCGCTACGGTAGCTCGCAGCCGGGCAGTCGGGGTCGTGAAGTAACGGTCAATCGGCTCTTGGTCGACTTGTCCTCCCCCACTGGTCGTCTGCAGGGTGTTCACGTCGAGCGTAAGGCGACCGCTCACCCGAAGACCCTCCGTTGGTGTCCGGCGCCCGGGTGCTGCGGCGGTGGAAGCCTCAGGTTCCTCTACGAATCGCTCAGCCGGGGTGAAGACAGCACGCAGGATCTTGCCTCGGGTGACCGGAAACGGGGCGCCGGCAAAAGTGACCACGGCCCGTTCGTGCGTGGCACTGAGGACGACCAATGCGCCCAGGTAGGTACCGTCGCCTTCGGCGTACACCAAGAGCGTGTCGTCGGCACTCAGTCCTTTGTCTGTACCGACGTCGAGGTACAGGTTGCTACCCGCGATGTGCTGGACCAGGACCGCTACGACCTGTTCCTGTTGCTGCGCTCGCGCTGCATTGCCAAGCGCCAGGCAAAGAACCGTGCTCGTCAAGAGTGATTTGAGCATTTGACTCTCAGTAACACCATCACGCGCTTCCTCTGGGATGACATGAGTAACAGGCGTTGCTGTCATAGACGTATCCCGATTCGCCGCGATGTTTTTCGTCGGTTTTGACTTGATCGTGCTTGTGGCAGTTGAAGCACGTGAACACCGTGAAGTCACTGGGTACGACGTGACACTTGGTGCAGTCGTTATTCCACTTACCCGAGTGCTTTCCGGAGTAGATGGGGAAATGCTCCCGGTCGTGTTCGAAGACGGCCCCGAGCCAAGTGTCGATCGTGTGACACGTGAGGCATGTGGTAGGGACGCCCGAGCCGACGTGCGCGGCGTCGTATGTACTCTGGTGGCAAGCGATGCAGTCATTCTGACTGGTCGGTGCGTAGATCGGTGCGTAGCCGGGGATCACATGGCAGCTGGCGCAAGGCGCCGCAACGTGGGCCCCAACGAGATCGAAGCTGCCCGACGCCGTCAGATGATCGAAGGCCGCGCCGAGCCAGGTGTCGGTGGTGTGGCACGTGGCGCAGTCGGTGCGGAAGCCGGTCCCGTGCTGGGCATCGAACTGGCTCTGGTGGCAGGCGATGCAGTCGTTCTGGTCGGTGGGTGCGTAGATCGGCGCGTACCCGGGAATCAAGTGGCAGCTGGCACATGGAGCTGTCGCGTGCGCACCGACCAGCTCGAACCCGTTTGACGTAGCCAGATGATCAAAGGTGGCGCCGAGCCAGGTGTCGGTGGTGTGACAGGTAACGCAATCGGTGCGGAAGCCGGCCCCGTGCTGGCCATCGAACTGGCTCTGGTGACATGCGATGCAGTCGTTCTGATTGGCGGGCGTGTAGATCGGCGTATACCCCGGAATCAAGTGGCAGCTCGCACATGGAGCCGCCTCGTGCGCACCCACGAGATCGAATCCGCTGGATACCGCTATGTGATCGATGGTGGCGCCGAGCCAGGTGTCGGTGGTATGACATGACGAGCAGTCCGTCGGGAACGTGCCTCCGTGATGGCCGTCATGGTCTGCCTGGTGGCACGCGAAGCAATCGTTTTGGCCGGCGGGTGTGTAGATCGAGGCGTAGCCCGGAACCACGTGGCAGCTGGTGCAAGGCGCTGTGGCGTGCACGCCCACCAGATCGAACCCGTTGGACGCGGTCAGGTGATCGAAGGTGGCGCCGAGCCAGGTGTCGCTGGAGTGGCAGGTGACGCAATCGGTTCGGAAGCCGGCACCGTGATTGTTGTCGAACTCGGTTTGGTGGCACGCAACGCAATCGTTCTGACCGGTCGGCGTGTAGAGCGGCGCGTACCCGGGGATCACATGGCAGCCAGCACAGGGAGCCGTGGCGTGCGCGCCAATGAGATCGAATCCACTCGATGCCGCCACGTGATCGAAGGTGATATCGAGCCACGAGTTCGCGCTGTGACAGGACGTGCAGTCCGTGGGGAACGTGCCGCCATGTTGGCTGTCATAGTCGGTTTGGTGGCAGGCGATGCAGTCGTTCTGACCAGCGGGCGTGTAGATCGGCGCGTACCCGGGGATCACATGGCAGCCGATGCAGGGAGCCGTGGCGTGCCCGCCAACGAGATCGAACCCCCCGGACGCCGTCAGGTGATCGAACGTCGCACCGAGCCAGGTGTCAGTGGTATGGCAGGTGACGCAGTCGCTGCGGAAGCCGGCACCATGTTGCGCGTCGAAGTCGAACTGGTGGCACGCAACACAATCGTTCTGGTTGACCGGCGTGTAGATCAGAGTGTATCCAGGGAACTCATGGCAGCTGATGCAAGCGGCACCGGCATGCGCACCGACGAGATCGAAGCCGCCGGATATGGCAGGGTGGTCAATCGTGGCGCCAAGCCAGGTGTCGTTGTTGTGGCAAGTGGTGCAGTCAGTAGGGAACGCACCGCCGTGGATGAAATCGTAGTCCCGCCGGTGGCAGGCGACGCAGTCGTTCTGACTGGTTGGCGTGTGAATCGGGGCGTAACCCGGGACCACGTGGCAGCTGGTGCAGGCAACCGTCACGTGCGCGCCTACCAGATCGAAATACCCGGATGCAGACAGGTGATCGTAGGCCGCGCCGGTCCAGGTGGCGTTGCCGTGGCAACTGGGGCAGTCGGTGCGAAAGCCGGCGCCATGGTTGGCATCAAAGTCGGGCTGATGGCATGCGATGCAGTCGTTCTGACTGGACGGTGTGAAGGTCGAGGTGTAGCCCGGGATCACATGGCAGCTAGTACAGGGTGCGGCATCGTGGGCGCCCACGAGGTCGAACCCGCCGGAAGCGGCGAGGTGGTTGAAATCGGCCCCCAGCCAAGTGTCGTTCATGTGACAAGAAGTGCACTCGGTTGAGAATCCGGTTCCGTGATTGGTGTCGAAGTCGGCTTGGTGGCAAGCGATGCAATCGTTCCGGTCCGTGGTCGCAAACAGCGGTTCGTATCCCGGCACGACATGGCAGCTGGAACAGGGCGCCACCGCGTGCGCACCGACGAGATCGAACCCGTTGGATGCCGTGACGTGATCGAACTCGGCGCCGAGCCATGTGTCGTTGGTGTGGCATGTGGTGCAGTCGGTTCGGAAACCGGCACCGTGCTCGGAGTCGAAGTCAGCTTGGTGGCAAGCGATGCAATCGTTCCGGTCTGTGGTCGCAAACAGCGGTTCGTATCCCGGCACGACATGGCAGCCGGAACAGGGAGCCGTTGCATGCGCGCCCACCAGTTCAAACCCGCCGGATACCACCACGTGATCAACGACCGCCCCGGGCCACCCGTCCTCCGTGTGGCACGTGGTGCAGTCGGTCGGGAACGCGCCGCCATGATTCTGCTCGTGGTCGCTCTGGTGGCACGTGACACAGTCGTTGACGTCGTTGGTAGCAAACAGTGGGTCGTACCCCGGGATGGCATGGCAACTCTCGCATGGAGCGACAGCGTGTAGTCCCCTCAGTTCGAATCCGTCGGAAGTCGTGAAGTGATCGAAGTCTGGCCCGGTCCAGCCTTCGTCCCTGTGGCACGTAGCGCAGTCGGTCGGGAACGGGTCGCCATGAGTGCGGTCGTAGTCGACCTGGTGGCACGAGAAGCAATCGTTTGCGTCGCTGGTCGCAAACAACGGAGCGTATCCCGGAATCTGGTGGCAACTCGCACACGGAGCAGTAGCGTGTGCGCCGACGAGATCGAACCCGT
Organism: Gemmatimonadota bacterium; assembly: GCA_039588335.1. GTDB lineage: Bacteria > Gemmatimonadota > Gemmatimonadetes > Gemmatimonadales > GWC2-71-9. The sequence continues at coordinate 6,785 of JBDGZZ010000084.1, forward strand.
TGGACACGTTGAAGTGCTCAAAGGCAGCGCCCGGCCACCTGTCGTGCGTGTGGCAGGAGAGGCAATCCGTCGGGAAACCGTCTCCGTGAGTGCCTTCGTGGTCGCTCTGGTGACAGGTGATGCAGTCGTTTTGATTCGTTGTCGCAAAACGAAGCTCGTACCCGGGGATGACGTGACAGCTTTCGCATTGAATGATTGTATGCGCTCCCCGTAGTGCGAACCCTCCTGACAGGATCGCGTGATCGAAGGGCGCGCCTGCGAGGAGGCTGTCCAATGTCGTGCCACCCCAGCCGAGCGTGTTGTGGCAGTCTTGGCAGCTCGTGGGGAAGCGGGATCCGACGTGATCGACGGTCGCAGCGGAATTGTATTCTCGCTCGTGACAGGAGAAGCACTCGGTGTTGCGTGCGGTGAAAGCACCTCCCCGGTCATCGATGTGACAGCTTTCGCACGATATCTGGAGGTGTGATCCGGTCAACGGAAAGCGAGTCTGCGCGTGGACGGCCACGCCCGTCACCTCGGTGAACGAGATCGTGTTGTGACACTCGAGACAGTTCTTTGAGAGGTTGCCCTGGTGCACGTCGACATGGCAGTTGGTACAGCTCTGACCGGAGAGCTTCGGCTGATCAAACCGACCGGCCAGGTGACAACTGGTGCAGGTTGCGCCGGTGTGACTTCCGGTCAGGGCAAAGGATGTAGTCTGCCCGTGATCAAAGTCCATCTTCTTCTTTGCCGGTCTCCATCCGTCGGCGGTATGACACGCACTGCAGTCGACGTCGATCGCGAGCGTTCCGTGCGGGCTCGACGTCTTCGCGTCCTGCGCCAGACACGGCCGTGGCGACAAAACGCACAACAGGAGCGCGCAAGCAGCCAGGATCTTGTTCACGATTCCGCCTCGTGACAGTCTCTGCACTCGGTTCCAAGCGGCTTGTAGCGAACGAACTCGGTACCGTCGGAGGTCGCTTCCTGTGGGTGGCAGGGTTCGCACGCCACGTCACGATGCTCGCCGTCCAGGGGATATTCGGTGTTGTCGTGATCGAAGCTCGCGATAGCGAATGAATCGGTGGCGTGACAATCTTCGCAGGCGACGCCTTTGAACTGCTGCTGGTGCGGATCGTCGCGCTCATGGCACGACAGGCAGTCGTCGGTCTCGAATCGGAAGAACCACTCGTCATCACCGGCTTCACCATTCTGATGGCAGGTGAAGCACGGAGCCGTGACATGCGCGCCGGTCAACTCGAACTCGGACTGATCGTTGTGTCGCTCGAAGTCGTACAGTCCGGGACTCCATGCATCTTCGTTGTGGCAATCGTCACATTCGAGGCCGCCCGCGCTCTCCTCGAACACGCCGTCGTGAGAGTCCAGATGGCAGTCGGTACACACCTCTGCCAACGGGTGGGGATAGGCGAGTTGTGCGGTGCCGGGCACGTAACTGATGACCAACTCGTCGGTTCGTGGCGGGGGTTTCCCGTGACAGTCTGCGCAGTCGGTCTCCACATGTTTGCCGGTCAGGCGAAACTCGACGGTCTCGTGCTCGAACTGGTCTTCGAACGACGACGGGTTGACTATGCCGTGCCAATCTCGGGTATCATGGCAATCGGTGCAGCCCGGTCCCAGATCGTCCTTGTGAACGTCCTCATGGCAATCCGTGCATTGCTCGTAGTCGATGTTGACGTAGCGAGTGTACGACTCGCGCGATCCACGGCGCCACACCTGCTTGTGGCACTCGTCGCACTCGACCTGCCGGTGCTTTCCGGTGAGGCGGTATCGGCTCTCGTTGTGGTCGAAGAGTTTTGCCTTCTCCCAGGTGTTCTGACCATGGCACTCATCACATCCCTGCCGCGGGAACTGCGCCTGGTGCGGATCGTCCGTTTCGTGGCAAGGGACGCACGTGGTCGCGACGCCGAGCAAGGTCTTGTCGAGAGTGCCGTGTTGTTCCTTAAAGGCGCGCACCACAGGTTCCTGTGGTCGAAGGCTGTCGTGTCGAGCTGGATGATGTTGAAGGCCACGCCAAAGTGGTCCCTGTGACAGCCGCCGCAACTGGTGTCAGCGACGGTGGCGTGCCAGCCTCTTTGCGCGTCAACCCTGATCTTCAATGGTTCATGGCACTCCAGACACTTGGCGTCCGACGTGCCTTCTTTCCGCAGTTGATGACAGCGCGTGCAGTTACGCAACCCTTCGAACTCGCTGTGAGCCGACGTGAGCTTGCCAGGCGAGATGAGCTGCGCGTTGGCGGGTTGCGGTCGAACGAGCATTGTCATACCTACCAGCACGATGACGACGACTGAGTGGGCAAGGGCCGCTCCCGTGAGACGATGGTGTCGGACGTGGCAGTCGCCGGCCATCATTTGGCCAGCGACGATATGCTTTCTAACGACTCACGGGCCTTTGCGGCCAATGGTTTATCCACCTGTTGACGGCGTACCTTCTCCCACCACTTTCTTGCCTCGCTGAAATCCCCCCGGTTTGCCTGGATCGCTCCGATGTTGTACATGGCAGCCGGGTCGTCGGGACTGATCTCTAGTAGGGAGAGGCTCGCCTGCAGGGCGTCGTCCCAGCGCTGCATGGCAGCGTAGGATTGGGTCAGATCGAGCCGCATTTGTCGATTGGTCGGGTCTAGGTCCAGATAGCGCTGGTAGTACGCTGCCGCCTGCGCTGGCTGGTGTGCGCTGCGGTGCATTACGGCGAGCCTACCGAGCACGCTCAGGTCATCTGGGGTTGATGCCAGCTGCTGCTCCAGTGCCGCGAGCTCGCTGTGGAACTGTTCGCTCACATTGGCCTTACCGGGGCTGGGTGCGGACGTGGCGGTGGCCCCGCTCAGCACAGGGCTGCTAGACGGAGCGTACGAGTCGGGTGACGGCGGCGGTTCGCTGAGGCGTACGAAGGTGACGGCCGAGACCGCCGCGAACGCGGTAACGGAAAGCATGTGAGCGAGGCGGGGTCTAATCTGAATCGACATTCGTCAAAAGACCCACGTATATCCAAAGAGCACGGCGATGGAGATATGCACGATGATCACCAGGAACATGATTGCCGACAGCGGGATATGTGTTATGTGCCAGAACCGAAACACGACCTGAAACGGCATGAGGAGCGCGATTCGACGCTCGAGTTGAATCTGTTCTTCTACCAGTCCGATGACCGTTTCTCGAAGGAAGACTGGTCGTTCCTGGAATGTGTTCTGATCCGAGTTCGCGCCTCGCCGGTTGGGTTTCTGATCCAAGAATCGCTTGATCTTCTTCCTCACCGAGCGTCTCGTGAAGTTGTAACGGATGGCCGACATCCACGCGCGTAAGAACCCGGTTGGCTTGCCATTGGATTTGATGTGCAGCAGCTCCTCGAGTTGGCGCGCCTGTGTTCCGAAGTCCTTGGTGATCGTGTCGATCAACTCTTGCTTCTGCTCCCGAAGTTGTTGCAGCGTCATGAATTGACCGTTGATCGACTTGGGTATGCGGGCGTAGATGTATCGTCCGAACAGGCCGCTGACTCCGACGACCATCATGCTCCAGAAGGCGATAGACACGATACCGGTTACGCGGAAGGCGGTGTGAAACAGCACTAGCACCGGCCCCAGAGTGCACAGAAACATGTGGAGTTCGAGCCAGTACTTGAGGCTCCCGAGCCCTCCCAGCCACGGCACTCTCTTCCGCAACGCGTAGACGCCTACTCCAATCGTGATGAACGCCGTACCGATGATTCCAAAGCCCAACCCGATGAGTCCGGCGGGTTTAAAGAGATCGTGCACTTCCGAGAACGGCCGCAACTCGAACGGTGTCAGGTAATACTCGAGACCCCAGTTGAGCGTGGCACCAACCACGCCCAGCCAAATGAGCGCCAGAACTGCTCGATAAACGGATCGACCACGAGAACGGCGTGGTCGATGTGTGTGGGAAACGGGTTGTGTCCTGTGCTGCCTCGGCGGCGCGGGGCATGGAGTTGCTGCTACGAGCTTTCCGTCCGCCTGAACACGTGCGGTGGCGGGGTCCAGAGTCGTGGTGTCGAGCATCGTTGTCCCAAAGAGGTAGGGGTTCGAATGAGGGCTACCATAGTAGAGCGGCCGCGTGGGATATGTGACGGAAGTCACCGTGTCGGAGGTCACGGTGTAGGTGGAGCTCGGGCCTATCGACTGGCTCGCTTATTGCCTCCCGCGGGGCTCTTAGCCCGCTATTGCCACCGAATTATTGCGGAAAGTGTTAGCCGACAAGGTGTTGGTCGAAGCAACGTTTTGATACAATGCGCGGGGAGCGGGTAGCGGACTACCCCGCCCCGCACACCTCCGCAGTGCAAAGTTCAAAGTGCATCTTTCTTTTGATTTCGGAGACCCGATCTTACATCAATGCACTATACACTTTGTACTTTGTACCATGTACTTTGAACGATCTCTAGCGGAGTGTTTCTCACACCAACATCTTATCATCCGCCATGACTACCATTACCACATTCGGTATGAGGCCAAGCGCCTGGATTACACTGCTCCTAGTGACACTCATGCTGGGTCAGTCCAGTAGCGCCCAGGAGACGCAACGTTCGGCTGCGCCGTCGTGGGAGGAGCTGCGTGAGCGACCATATCCCCAGTGGTTCTCGGATGCGAAGCTGGGGATCTTCATTCATTGGGGCGTTTACTCGGTGGTCGCCTACGGTGGCAAGGAGTCGTACGGTGAGTGGCTGCTGCGCGGTCTTCAGACCGGTGACACCATCCGGACACATTACGTACGCGATCAGTTCGGGGAGGGCTTTGACTATCGCGACTTGGCGCCGCTGTTCAAGGCAGAACTGTTCGATCCGGCCGAGTGGGCCGAGTTGTTTGCAGGAGCTGGTGCCCGATACGTCGTTCTAGTCACAAAGCATCACGACGGTTATGCACTCTGGCCCAGTCAATACTCCCCTGGCTGGAACAGCATGGACGCAGGGCCTGGGCGTGACCTCGTGGGCGAACTGACCGATGCAGTAAGAGATGCGGGCTTGCGGATGGGCTTCTACTACTCCTTGGCCGAATGGAACAACGCACTGCATCGCTGGTACACTGACCCGCCCGATTCGATCGCCCCGTACGTTGAGCAGTACATGATTCCTCAGTTCAAAGAACTGGTCTCTACCTACAAGCCAATCGTGTTGTTCTCCGACGGTGAGTGGCTGAACACGGCGGAGCAGTGGCATGCTCGCGAGTTGATCGACTGGTACTATGACGAGGTCGGGCCCGACGGCATCGTCAACGACCGCTGGGGTGCCGGCAGCAACATCGGATTTCTCACGCCCGAGTACAGTGCAGGCATCGACGTCACCGATCGGCCTTGGGCTGAAGTCCGCGGCTTGGGTCGCTCGTTCGCTTTGAATCGCAACGAAGATCTCGAGGCCTACATGACGGCCGAGGAGTTGATTCACTTCTTTGCGGCCGCGGTTGCAGCGGGTGGCGGCATGATTCTCAACGTGGGTCCGCAGGCAGACGGCCAGATCCCGCTGTTGCAGCAAGAGCGCCTGGTTCAACTGGGCGACTGGCTAGCCGTGAATGGTGAGGCGGTCTACGGCTCCCAACCATGGGAAAAGACGGGCGAGGAACGAGAGGTTGCTTTGGAACGGGTCGATCCTACAATCGACTTCGACTGGGTGCGAAACTCGCCGGGCGCTCCGATCCGCGAGGACGATTTCACCGCGACATGGACCGGCTACATCGAGCCACTCTATTCAGAGTCGTACGAGTTCAGTGCCGACGCGGACGACGGCATCCGGGTGTGGGTCGGTGATGAGTTGGTCATCGATCAGTGGGACGACACCGACGCGCGGGCAGTGCGGCCTATACAACTCGCTGGTAGAGAGAAGTATCCCTTTCGTGTGGAGTACTTCGAGGGGAAGGTCAACGCATCTGTCCGATTGTATTGGTCGAGCCAGAATCAGGCACGAGAGATAATCCCACAAGCTCATTTGTACACCGCAGCAAACCGCCGCCGAGGAGATGGCTTGAATGCTGTATATAGCTCACTGCAGCAGTACATGGCCTACACGACCAATAACGGTAACCTCTACGCAATCACGTTCGAATGGCCGGACAAGGAACTGGCGCTCAACATTCCGGAGCCAACCGCCGGTACTCGGATAGAGCTGCTGGGCCTGGACAGAGAGCTTCCCTGGCGCTACTCGGGTGATACACTCCTCGTAGATCTGTCGAACATCTCTTACGGCGAGATGCCTGGACAGTGGGCGTGGACCATCCGATTGGAAGGCTATGGTGAGGGTCAGTGAGTAGGCTGTAGCGCCTCCGTTGCTCTGGCGTTCAAGTAAGTCATGGCATATCCGACAGTTGCGTGTTCAAGGAGAACGGATATCTGACCGATCTGCGAACGTCATTTCCTGTATATAGAGTAATGTTCTCCGGGATCTTGAATACATCTTCTTCCGTCAGGCTCACCACCCGATCCACAAAGGCGACTCGCTCCCCAGCTTCATCATATTGGCTGGTGATTACGGTGAAGATTTCAATGAACGCAGGTTGATCCGCATCCGCGGGCATGACGTGTATCCATTTGACCTGATTGAAAGAACCACTCTGGTAGGTCCATGACTTGTCGTCGTCACTGGCGCGCGGCTGGGCACCCCAAGCACCTTCTCCGATGAACATGGTTCCCCTTGCATCATCCCGCACAAAACCCTGCTCGCTGTTTTCGTCATTCGCTGGCTTCAGGGGATATGTGATCTTGTGCATGTGTGAATCGGCATCAAGAGATACGTCCAACCCATACTCATAGAACAATCCTGCCCATTGGTCGTACTGATAATCATTCTCTGATTTCCCGCTGGTATGGGGTCTGAATGGCTTATGGTAACCCGCGATTTGGAAAGTGAAATCCTGATGAGCCTCCAGATCGGCTTTGAGCCATTCTCGCTGCATTCCCCCTTCCTCGATTTCAGAGTTGAGCGCGATCAGATGGAAGAAGCCACTCCCGAAGGAAAGTGAGTAGTAGACATTCGTGCTGTCACCATACTGGAATGGCGCATCAAACATCTTGTTCAGGATGCTCCTGTTTCCATTCTCATGGTTGCCATGGATCGGCACTATCGGGATCTTGCGGCCATCTAATGTCGTGGTCAGTGAATCCCAATCCACCAGCCATTGATGCCAGCGATCTGGGGATGTGCCATCACCACTGGTGAAGTCACCGTTGAACAGGACAAACAGCGGTCTCAGTTTGGCAACCATCCTATTCGAAGCCCGGCCAGCTTCCAGAGGTTCGTCAAGACTCTTGGTGTCTCCTCCAGCTATGAATGTGAAGGCTTCCGGTTGGGCCGGAGCTGTGCGGAAGTAGAATCGATTGCTGACACCCACGGAATCTTGTATCACGAAGTAGTAAGTCTGATCCGCTTCTAGACTCTGCAACTTGGCATAATGAGTATTCATTCCGTAGTAGTCGTTGAGTCTGCGGGTCGGAGCCTGTTTGCTTGGATATTTCCAATACTGGCGTCCGAAGTCTTCTTTGCCGTAGAGCACAGCCGACTGTTCTCCGCTCAGTTGATCCCAGATTATGGTCATGGTGGATGTGGGATCATCGTTCCAGACCAGACGGTACTTCTCGGAGGCAGCGCGCTCTTCTGGAACCTGTCTACAGGATGTTAGAGCGACGATTGCTACTAGGATCGAGATCGAAACCGCAAGGCGGGAGCTTGTCACCGTCACCTGGCTACCTCCTTTGATATGCGTTGGTCCTACGTAGCCGCCCAGCCACTTGTACCGTATCTTAGTGGCCTGGACCACCGCAGACCAAATCCCGCAGGACCACTGATCCGTGGAGAGTACTGTGAGGAGATCATCGGCCCATTGCGCAAGTTTGCGTAGGATGACTGTGGTCACGCGCAGTATGGCTCTGCCAGGTCTACTTGCCGTGACCTCTCTTCTCGGTTCAGGATGTGTCTCAGCCGAGTGGGAGCCACCTAATATCGTATTCATCCTTGCGGACGACATGGGGTATGGCGACCCCGGGAGCTACAACTCCGCATCCAAAATCCCAACGCCCAACATCGACCGTCTCGCCGATGATGGCCTCCGCTTCACGGACGCACACACGCCGTCAGCGGTCTGTACGCCCACCCGCTACGGCATTCTCACGGGGCGCTACGCCTGGAGGACGCAGTTGCAGAGCGGTGTCTTGTTGGGATACTCGCCGGCACTGATCGAAGAGGGGCGACTGACGATCGCGTCGTTGCTCCAACGCCACGGGTACCGGACTGCCGCCGTAGGCAAGTGGCATCTGGGACTTGGGACCGGCGATCGAACGGACTACAGCCAACCCCTGCGTCCCGGTCCAAACGCCGCCGGTTTCGACTACTTCTTCGGAATTCCGGCGTCGCTGGATATGACGCCGTACGTTTACGTGGAGAACGAACACGTTGTGGAGACTGCCACAGATTCCATTGCCGCAAGCGCGATGCGGCGTAGTGGTGGTGACGGTTTCTGGCGTGAGGGTGCCATTGCCCCCGGTTTCCGTCACATAGATGTCATGCCGACGCTAACCGATCGGGCAGTGGCGTTCATCGAGAGCCAGGAGGGTTCGGCCAGTCCGTTCTTTCTTTACTTGGCGTTCTCCGCACCACACACTCCATGGCTTCCTACCGCCGAGTTTGCGGGCCGCAGCGGTGCCGGCCCGTATGGTGACTTCGTCACGCAAGTGGATGCAGCGATCGGAAGCGTCCTCGATGCCCTGACACGCACGGGTTCAGACGACAACACCCTCGTGTTTGCTACCAGCGACAACGGTGCGCACTGGCTCGAATCGGACATCCAGCAACACGGGCACCACGCGAATGGCAACCTGCGTGGCCAGAAGGCCGACATCTGGGAGGGGGGGCACCGGGTTCCCTTCATAGCCCGGTGGCCACGTCGTATCGCCCCAGGCAGCTCGAGCGATGAAACGGTCACCCTCGCTGACATGCTGGCCACCGTGGCGGACCTCGTCGGCGTTCCGCTCCCCTCCGATGCAGGAGAAGACAGTTACAGCTTGCTTCCGATCCTCTTTGGCAGGCACCTGGAGGCACCCCTGCGTGAGGCAACCGTTCATCACTCGCTGAATGGCGTGTTTGCAGTCCGCCAAGGACCGTGGAAGCTAATCCTGGGTCGCGGGTCAGGCGGCTTCAGTCAGCCACAAGCCCTCGTACCGGCACCTGGCGAGCCGGAGGGCCAACTCTACAACCTGTACGATGATCCTGGCGAGACTTCCAACTTGTACCTTGACCACCCGGACATCGTGGCCCGTCTGCGGACCCTCCTTAGCCGATATCAAGACTCCGGGCGGAGCGCCCCGATCCGGTGAGAAGAGGTGGCCTACCGACCCTAGCCGTTGGCCCCGTTACTCGGGCCTGAAGTGACAGCTGGAACCGGCCGGCTCACGACAGAGAACCTCCTGGTCGCGGTATCGCACCGTCGCCTCGTTCCCCAACAACGAACGGATCTCCGCTTCCTCCAGCGTACCATCCCGCCAGTGCATGTTTATCTCGAATCCTCCACGCGCCCGCAGTCCCCGGACCGAACCCCTGCTCCACTCGGGGGGCAGGGCGGGCAGCAGGTGGATCTCCCCCGCATGACTCTGTAGCAGCATCTCGGCGATCCCCGCCGTGCCACCGAAGTTGCCGTCGATCTGGAACGGCGGGTGGTTGTCGAACATGTTCGGATGGGTGGACTTCACCAACAGTTCGCGCAGGTGATGGTGGGCAGCCTCCGGGTCGAGTAGACGGGCGTAGAAGTTGATGATCCAGGCCCGGCTCCAGCCGGTGTGGCCTCCGCCATGTTCCAGCCGATAGGCGAGGGATCTCCTGATCGCCTCTATGATTTCCGGAGTACCGGTCGGTGTGAACTGCCGGCCGGGATGCAGGCCGTAGAGGTGGGACATGTGCCGGTGGCCGGGCTCGGCTTCGGCGAACGGCCGGGCCCATTCCATGAGCCGGCCGTCGGTCCCGATCTGTGGACCCTGAAGTCGGTCCCGCGTCAGCCGGACCTGGCTGACGACCTCATCCTGGTCGACTCCGAGTGCATCGGCCGCTTCGAGCAAGTTGGTGAACAGGTCCCAGACGATCTGCTGGTCCATGGCGTTTCCCATCCCCACGTCGGCCCGGACGCCATCACTGTTGATGAACGTGTTCTCCGGACTGGTAGATGGGCCGCTTACCAGCCGGCCTGTCTCCGGGTCCTCAGTCAGATAGTCGAGGAAGAAGAGAGCGGCCTCACGTATCACAGGGAAAGCACGCTGGCGGAGGAACTCGACGTCTCCAGTGAAGCGCCAGTGTTCGAAAAGGTGGCGACAGCACCAGGCGCCTCCCAGCGGCCACATCCCCCACACGGTGCGACCGATGGGTACCGTGAACCACCAGGCGTCGGTTGTGTGATGGGCGACCCATCCCCGGGTGCCATAGAGGTCGTGGGCTGTCTTGCGGCCTCGTACCACCAGATGGTCTACCATGTCGAAGAACGGCTGGTGACACTCCGACAGGTTGGTGGTCTCCGCTGGCCAGTAGTTCATCTGGACGTTGATGTTGATGTGATAGTCGGCGTTCCACGGAGCCGTGATGTGCTCGTTCCAGATTCCCTGAAGATTGGCAGGCAGCGTCCCGGGACGGGACGATCCCATCAGTAGGTAGCGGCCGAATTGGAAGTAGAGTGCGAAGAGGGCCGCGTCGTCAGCACCATCCTCCAGTTGCGCCAGGCGAACATCGGTCGGCTTCGTGGCCTGGTCGTTCGAGCCAAGGTCCAGCCCGACTCGGTCGAAGAGCCTGCGGTGATCTGCAATGTGGGTTGCTTTGATGCTGCCGTAGCCCAATTGAGAGGCTGACTCGACCTGCGAGCGGGCTATTTCGAGTGGATCCTCTCCATGGTAATCCGTCGCAGCAGCGACGAAAAGTGTAGTCTCATCCTCGGCGTCCCGCCTGATACGCACCACGCAAGCCAACCGCACGCCGGGATGCCCCTCGTTGACGGCCCGACCGGTCATGACGATGCGGTCGCCGTCGTACTCGACCGAACCATCTGGGAGTTCAGGCCGGGTCAGCCGGATACCGGGCTCCAATCCACCTGGCGCCTCGATTCGCACTACGATCACGTTGTCCACCGCTGTGGCGAAGACCTCTCGATGGACGCGACGCCCGCCGGTCTTCCACTCGGTGCGTGCAATCCCGTCACGTAGGTCCAGCGAACGGCGGTAGTCCGCAACGGAAGGATGATCGGAATCGATGAAAAGGTCGCCCAGTGTCTGATGGCTGCGGGTGAGACGCTCGCTCATGAAGCGCTCTTGCATGATCTGCTGGGCCTCAACCACTTGCCCGGAGAACCACAGCTGGCGGGCGCGTTCGAGATCACCCGGCTCCACTTCCCGTTCGCGCTCCAGCGGTGTCCCCGCCCATAGGGAATCGACGTTGAGCTGGATGCGTTCCTCTCCAGTCCCACCAAATACCATCGCCCCCAAGCGACCGTTACCCACCGGCAACGCCTCGTTCCACTCCGCGGCGGGTTGTCGATACCACAGTGTCGGTCCGCCGTCTTGTTGTATGGGACTTCCGGCAACGGAGCTTCCGGCTGGCAGCGACAGGGCAGCGCTGCCCAGGAGCGTACCCTGTATGAAGTCACGCCGTGACAGATCCATTTTCTTATCCCCCAGTTCTAAGAGTCAACGTAGCGCACCGCTGATCTTGAAAACGTATGCATGGGGATTGGGCATCTGGGACGGTGACATTGTGGGAGCGTGTATGATCATGTCGTCACCGCGGACCTGCCAGTCAATGGGATCAGCATATCCCAACAGCTGTACCACCACCCCCTCTGTGTGATCTAGGTGGCTCACAGCGAACTCTCCCTCTGGCCATTCCAGGAAGATGGCAAAGAGATCGGACCCGTTGCGTGTATAGCGCACGTCGGTCGTACCGGCAGCATTGCTTTCCAGTGGACGTCCAATTCTCCATGGGCTTGTCGAGTATATCGCCTCTCCGTTGACCTGAAGCCACGATCCAATGTCCCGCAGTCGCTGCTGCATGATTACCGGGATGCGACCATCAGCAGTGGGACCTACGTTGAGCAACAGGTTACCACCGCGGCTCACGACGTCGATCAACTCGTGAACGAGTTCTTTCGAGGTCCGATAGTGATTGATGTTCTCGGCCCGGTTGAAACCGTAGGAGCGGCCCATGCCACGACTTTCTTCCCAGGGATGGCTCGTTCCCACAGCTTCAGTGTCTTGGTATTCGCTGGAGTAGTAATCGCCGTGACGACCGGGCATGCCCTTCGCCCACCGATCGTTGACGACCACGTCTTCTCTGTTGGGCGCGGTGTTGTACAGCCAAGCAAGGAACTCCTTGGTACCCCAGTACTCTTCGTCTTCATCCCATTCACCTGCATCGGCAAAGATCACGGCGGGTTGGTACTTCATCACGAGTTCCCGCAGCTGTGGATGGACGTGATCGTCAACATAGCGATCCAGGGGAATCCCGTACCGATCCATGTACTCCTGTCTGATATAGCGACCGCTTGGCGTGCGCCGCGTTGTGTTTGTCTCCCATTCGATCAAGGAGTAGTACAGGCCCATCCTGAGGCCCTGCCGCCGAACAGCTGCCGTCAGGTCTCCTACTAGATCGCGCTTGGGGCCCACATCCATGCTGTTCCAGTCTCGTTTGAACGGACTGTCGGTCGGCCACAAGCAGAAGCCGTCGTGATGCTTACTGGTGAGCACCACGTACCGAGCACCGGCTTCAGCAAACAGAGCTGCCCACAATTCGGGATCGAATAGCTCTGCCTTGAACATTGGTGCGAAGTCGCGGTACTCAAAGTCCGCTCCATAAGTACGCTCGTGAAAATCCTCGCCTCCCTGCAGTTCCCCCATCACACGGGCGTAATACCACTCCGCGTACGAGGCATACCGACCTTCGGTAACGCGAATCCATGCGGGTACGGAGTAGACGCCCCAGTGGATGAAAATCCCGAACTTGGCGTCAGGAAACCATTCAGGGATCGGCCGGCTATCAAGCGACTCCCACGTTGGTTGGTAGGTCTGGGTCGATGCCGGCGAGAGAGGTATGAGCACAAACAGAGTTGACAGGAGCATGCCCGTGCAGGACAGGCGGACAGTGTTTTGGTGCATGGCAGCATCTCTCTGATGTAGGAAGAGGCGGGCCACTCCGCATCCCTACCCCCCCCCGCGTGCAGAGTTCAAAGTTCATAGTGCAACGTGCAATGTGCAATGTGCAATGATCCTAAGGTGGGGCCTACTTCCGGCTTCACTCCCTCGATACTCGAGATCCTGCAACTACGGACATCGAAGGTACCCAAGGTGCGATGCTCGGTTCTGCGTCTAGTACCACGACGGGGCGCCAGTACCCCCACTGCCGTGCGAACCGCTCGTCACGCCGGATCGTCGTTTGCCGTGAGCCGAAGCCCCGCAAAACGGAAGACGGTATCGAGATCCTGCCGGCCAAAACCTTCGTGCAGCGACTTTGGAACGGGGATATCACCTGAACGCGGAAGATATGTCTCTGTCCTAAGCGACATGAAGGCATGAGGGCTCACTCCTGCAGCCTCATGCCCGCTAATGCCTCTCTACTTATTCCGAATCACCCCATAGCTCTGAATCCGCAGCCGCGTCGCGGTGCGCTCCCCGATAATCCAGACTTTCGCTCCGTCGCGGGATTTGAGATCGTCGGGTACGTCGGCGAGGGCGACGGGCGTGTCGCCGATCAGTAGAAACCACTCGGTATCGTACGATTCGATGATGCCGACCGCAGGCTTCACTCCCTCGATACTCGAGATCTCGTAACTGTGGACATCGAATGTGCCCAGGGTGGGATGTTCGGTTCTGCGTCTACCAGTGACTGCGACGGTGGCGCCTGAGAGGCGGTGCAGTTCGCTCTCGAGTTCGCCGATGAGGTTTGTCGAGCTGCCGCCTTCCAGTTGCAGCGTGACCCCGACCATCGGATCGGGGCCGGTTTCCAACAGACGACCGCGCAAGACTTCAATCTGCGGTTGCGCTGGGGCCGACTCTGCCGCCATCGAGGTATCGCCCACGGCGGAGTCCCCCGTCTCGCTCTCAGCTCCCGGCTCTCTGCTCCCCGCTTGCTGCTCCCCGCTCTCACCGCCGCACGCCACGGCAGCAAGAATGAACAAGACCAAGGCATAGCGGCGGCCCGTCATTTCATCCTCACCACCCACAGCTGCATCTGCTGCGGCAGGGTCATACCGGACTGATCGGTTGCGCCGAGTGCCGTGGCCGACCTGCCGTCACCGGACACGATGAAGTAGGCGGTGGATGCCGCGCGGACATTGACGTCGGCAGAGTAGTCGTTAAATCCACCGTTACGTGGTTCCAGAGTATGGACGTTTATGCCATCCAACACCGTGTTCTCGAAGATGTCGAACAGGTCCCAGCTGGGCATGGTCAGGATAGGATCGGCCACGACCGCCGTACCGTCATCGAGAATTCGATTGTCGATGTACAGCATGGCGGCCCACTGAGCCATGAGGGTCTCGATCGGTACTCCCACCAGGGTTTCGATATTCTCGAATCCCGCCAGGTCGTTGTCGATGAGCGCTTGGTGAAACCCCGCCTCGCCTCCCGCGAAACCCGGTCCGTAGTGGTCGGACAGCCACCTAAACAGCGACCAGGGCACCCCGTTGACCAACGTGAAGATACAGGGATTGTCATCAACTCTGGCTAGCCAAGTACACTCTTCCGGTGCCCCCGGGATCCTGGTCCCAAAAGCGAAGTAGTAATCGGCTCCGTAGTAGCGCATGATGTCGTCGAACGTGAACAGGTACCAGTAACTCTCTGCCACACCGGGGAAATCGAACGCCACGTCTGCTGCCAGATCCTGACCCACGGCATTGCCCTCAACCAAATGGCCCACGATCTCCTCGCCCAGCGACGCCTGTCCTTCCAGTTCCCATAGGGTGGCCAAGGGGAATCCGGCTTGCACCCGGCGACCCACCTGAATGACGTGCACGAACTCGTGGGCATTGAGCGTGGCCGTGGTGAACTGCGCCCATTCGAGGCTAAGGCTATCTGAAACCTCCCCCGCCGGGTCCGGGGCCCATATGTAGACGAGTTCTCCCTCATCACTGGAAGCACAGTCGGCTCGAGCGAGGAAGTCCAAGGGTGATACGAATCCCGCGGGACCCTGTATGTTCGTTTGCTCCGTAGCAACGAATGCAACCCTGCCGTTGCCGTCGATGTCGGTGGGCACACCGAAATGCCCCACATCCGCACCGTAGATGTCGTTTGTGAACTGGGTGTCGAAGGTCTGGAAATCGGCGGTCGTGAAGCCACCCGCGGGATTGGCCAAGTCCTCAAGCCAGATCGCTTGCGTACCAACGTGTCTTACTTCCGTTGTGATCTCTTCATAGGCGTCACATGTCAGGGGCGACCCGGTTGGCACCCGAATGGCTATTTGGTCCCCAACCTGTGCGTCCGGTGGTATGTGACCCGCCGGGGCAGCTCTTGCCGGGCCCCGCGGCATGGTGCGCATCAGTTCCAGCGACTGCGCGAGGATGCGAGTCTCGGCGATTCGGCGCCGTTGCAGATCCTGAAGTTGCCCAACGACTCGTGGACTCAGTTGGGAGCGTCGCGTGCTTACAGCAACCGGAGGTGCGGCCGCTGGCGCCGGTGCCCCTGCCGCAGCGACTACCGACGAGACCATAACCGGCGTGTTGGTCGAGGCGACCTCGGTCACTGACTGCACACCGACCAGATACGACTCATCTCCCGCCGACTCGTCGAACTGCAGGCAGAACTGAGTCGGATCTTCAATGATCACTTGCTCGCCCACCGCCATGCTCAAGAATGCGGCCGGCTCGAGGTTGGCGCTCTTCGGCGCGGACGTGAAGCTCCCCACAACTACCTGAACGTCGAAGCCTCCTGCCGGTACGCAAACCGACGGCACGTCGAAGTCGAGCTGCGTCGGCGTGGCCGCGGTCACGCTGGCGGTCTCGCTGCCGATGGTCAGGATGTTGTTCGCCGGAACGGCGTCGAATCCGCTGCCGGTGATGGTTCCGGTAGCACCCAGCACCAATGGATTGGGAGTCACCGTTTCGATGCTGAGGTCGTGTGCAACCGCAGTGAAGGTGACGGGGCTGCCGGTCAAACCCGACACCACCGCCTGCGCCGTGTCCTCGCCTACGT
>JBDGZZ010000085.1:0-14132 GCA_039588335.1 Gemmatimonadota bacterium
TGCTCAATGCTGATGCGGCTTGGGCTTGAACCGCGAATACTCCCTGAGTCGATTCCCATATTGTCAGGCTGTCGCCGTCCCATCGTGCCACACACCCGTGAGGTTCCATAGGAGTGTGGATCTCGCATTCGCAGCGGTAGCTCTCCTCGAGAACGACGTCTGCTTCGGCGAAGCCGTTTTCAACGTTGCCACGCTCGTACGTTTGTGTAGGAGAAACTTGGTTGCCGTCTTCGTGTACTCTCGCCGCGTCCGGCTCCAGCGCTCGGCGCTCGTCAGCGACAAACGGCTGGACCTCATATTCGACTTTGATCGCCCGGACTGCGTCGTGGGCTACGTAGGGGTCATCCGCCGCAACCGCAGCTACTACCTCACCTTCGTAACGGCATCGCGGGTTGAAGAGGCTTGTACGGATGTATTCCGAGTGTTGACGAGTCGCCGCGTTTTCGGGAGTGAATGCGCTCATCACCGCATGCACGCCGGGTATGCTCTCGGCCGCACTCGTGTCCACTCCAGTGACCGTTGCGTGAGGGTGCGGGCATCGCAAGATCGCGCCGTAGATCATTCTCGAGAGGGTGACATCAGTCGGATAGACTGCCGTTCCGCTTACTCGCTCGTATCCGTCCACCCGCGGGAGTGGCTGACCCACAACCTTTGTATCACCCCATGGTTCGGGATCGCCATCCTGTGTTGGTGTTTCGGGTATGTCGAGTCCGTGGAGATAGTAGTGCGCGTCATTGTGATCGCTCATGACTCACCTCCGTCGCTCCGCTTCAGGTCCGCTGCCCTCTGTACGGCCATGAAGATGTGGGCGTACGCACCACAGCGGCAGAGATTTCCGCTCATGCCAGTGCGGACTTCTTCAATAGACAGGTCGGGATTCGCGTTCAGCAGCCCTTCCGCTGCCATGATCTGGCCGGAAGTGCAGTAACCGCACTGGTAGGCGTCTTTCTCGAGGAAGGCTTGCTGCGTGGTGCCTAGCGTCTCACCATCCATGAGCCCCTCTATGGTGACGATTTCTGTTCCTTCTGCCTCGACGGCCAGGGTCATGCAAGCGTAACGGGGTACGCCGTCGATGAGCACCGTACAGGCCCCACATTCGCCGCGTTCACACCCTACCTTGGTGCCGGTCAATCCGAGTTGGTCTCGCAAAACGTACGACAGAGACCACCGTGGCTCGACCAGGACTTCGTGGCTCCGGTGGTTGATTCGCAGAGTTACCTTTGAACGTTCTGCCGTGGTAAGCAAGTCGGCTTTAGGGGCAGGTTCTGCCGTTGCCTTACCGGCTACGGCCACCGTAACCGCTCCGGTTCCCACCCGTGTGAGGAATCCGCGCCGACTCAGGCCACCGTCGTTGGTGGATCTCTCGTCGCGTTCTCGACTATCTCGGGCCATGGACGCCTCCTCTGGGGCGAGTGAGGGATATCGTACGAGGGGGGGCTGATCCGTTGCATATACTAACTCAGAATAACCACTATCGAAACCCGGATGAAGGAGCTATGAAGTCGACGTGAACGACCGGTCTATGAAAACGAAGTCACGGTATAACAAGGACTTATGGTCGAGCCTGATGGACCATGAGGGAATCGGCTATTCCTCGAACTGGATGGGGCAGGATGAGCGAACTCGATGCACTCCGCAGTCAGCTGGGCGATCTCGATAGGGACTTGTTCGGCCTGATTGCCCGGCGCCAGGCACTTGGCCTCGAGATCGGGCGGAGGAAGCTAGAGGCAGGGCTACCACCGCGCGATTTCAGTCAGGAGAAGATAGTGTTGGAGCGAGCCGTTCAGAGCGCGCAGCAGAACGGGCTCAGTGCCGACCTCGCTGAAAAGGTGACGCTGTTGCTGATCGAAGCGTCACTGACGGCCCAGGAACAGAGCCGCGTGACGGGGCAAGCGAGCGGTGAGGGCCGGCGAGTTCTGGTCATTGGTGGGGCGGGGAAGATGGGTGGTTGGATGGCACGGTTTCTGGCATCACAGGGGTACGCGGTGGAGATCGCCGACCCGAGGGGCGCTGTTGAGGGATATCACCACGTGCGAGACTGGAAGGACAGCGGCCTGGATCAGGACATCGTCATTGTGGCGGCGCCGCTTCGTGCTTCGAGAATGATTCTGGAAGAGATGGCTGACGCTGCCCCGACGGGTGTTGTGTTCGATATAGGCTCCTTGAAGACTCCGCTAAGGTCAGCCCTCCTCAAGCTGGCATCGTCGGGAGTCAGGGTAACGTCTGTGCACCCCATGTTCGGCCCGGATACGGAACTATTGTCGGGCAGACACGTGATTCTCGTGGATGTCGGCGTACCTGAGGCAACACGGGTGGCCCGGGGGCTATTCGATTCCACGATGGCAATCCAAGTGGAGATGGACCTCGACTCACATGACAGAGTGATCGCCCACGTTCTGGGTTTGTCTCACGCACTCAACATCGCCTTCTTCACCGCTCTGGCCGAGAGTGGTGAGGCAGTGCCTGACTTGATGCAGTTCTCGAGCACAACATTCGATGCCCAACTGGATGTGGCGCAGAACGTTGCTGGGGAAAGTCCGAGTCTATACTTCGAGATCCAGTCGCTCAATGATTACGGCACAGATGCTTTGGACGCTCTAGTCAGTGCGGTCGAGCGGATTCAAAACACCGTGAAACGTGGTGACGAGGCGTCGTTCATCGATCTGATGGAGAGTGGTCGCACCTACCTCGAACGCAGAACACGAAGATAGTGGCGATCGGCAAGCGTCCCCCATCACCGACCGGGCATGTGATAGAGCCAGCTCTGGGGATCGAACTGCTGCTCTTGACCGGGTGCCTGTACCGTGAGTTGTAGACCCTTGCCACCACCTGCTTGGAAATAGAGCAGAGTCAAAGGGTGGTATCCTGCCTCCAGGGCTATCTGGCCGGATACCTCGGTGAGTCCATGGAAGCCATCGTTGTCCACGACTGTTTCATCACCGATTATGAGGCTGCTACCGTCGTCCGAGGTCAAGTAGAACGAGTAAACGCCGCTCTCCGGCACCTTGAGGAAACCCTCGAACCTCGTACCGAACTGTTCGTCACGAACAACCTCTTCCGACTGAACATCGCTCGTCACGCCAGTTCGGATCGGTGTTAGGCCAGACAGGTCATGGATCGATTCCACTTGGGTTTCGTAGTAGGCGTACTCCAGGCCGCTTTCGAGCTGGCCATCGCCAATGCCTTCGGCAACACGGAGCGATGTCCGTCTGATTCGTGCGCGGCTGGGTGGACTCGACATGCCGCTGGCCAGGAAGGCCCGTGCCGTTATTGTCACCCCGTTCTGGTCGACGGGAAGGACCAGCGGCTGTGAATAACTCGTGGATTCTACTGTAGGGTCGGACCCGTCGGTCGTGTACCGAATTGTGGCGTTGGGGAGTAGCGTGGTCAGCGCGATCGTCGCTCTGTCGTCAAGAGTGAGCCGGTCGGACTCGAGGCCATCCACCTGGGGCACGCGGTAGTTGACCGCGAAATGATCCAGCCACTCCAGCTGGGGCTGCAGGCGCCTCACAAACGCATCCCAATCACGCGCCTCTTTTGGTGACCATACTACTTCTGACAAGGCTATCGCCCGAGGAAAGACCATGTACTCGACGTAGTCGGTGGTCTTCATGTACTCGGTCCACACGTTCCCCTGGGCACCTAAGATGTGTTGTGCCTCATCAGGTGACAGTTCAGATGGAACCGGCTCGAATTCGTATACCTCCTGTAGTGGCGTGTACCCGCCAATGGCAAGTGGCTCGTTGTCCGGGTTGCCCTGGTAGTAATCGAAGTAGACGTGACTGGTGGGAGTCATGATGACGTCGTGACCTTGTTTGGCGGCCTCTATCCCGCCGGCAGTGCCGCGCCATGACATTACCGTTGCTTCTGGAGCTAGCCCCCCCTCGAGGATCTCATCCCAGCCAATCAGCTGACGGCCACGTGCCCGTAGGAAGGACTCGATCCGTCTGATGAAGTAGCTTTGCAACGCATGCTCGTCTTCCAGCCCTTCCCGTTCCATGACCTCTTGAGCCAGCGTGCTTTCCTCCCAGCGGACCTTGGGAGCCTCATCACCACCAACATGTATGTAGGTACCGGGAAACACTTCCATGACTTCAGTGAGCACGTCCTCCAGAAAAGCAAATGTCTCCTCCTTGGGGCAATAGATGTCTTCGTGGATGCCCCACACCGTAGCGACCTCGAAGGGGCCGTTCGTACAGGCCAGTTCCGGATAGGCTGCTAGGGCACCAAGGGAGTGTCCGGGCATTTCGATCTCGGGGACTACGGTCACGTAACGCGACTTGGCGTGCGCAACGACTTCACGGATCTCATCCTTATTGTAGAAACCACCGTACGGGATTCCGTCTCCAACGTACGGATCGAAGTTTTGCTCGAGAATCGTCTCCTTTCGATAGGCGCCCACTTCAGTCAGTCGTGGGTATTTCTCGATCTCGATCCGCCAACCCTGATCCTCGGTAAGATGCCAGTGGAACCTGTTCATCTTGTACATTGCGATCAGGTCGATATACCGCTTTACAAATTCCACTGGAAAGAAGTGACGGCCCACATCCAAGTGCATCCCGCGGTAACTGAACCGGGGGGCATCTTCGATGACGACAGCGGGGATGTACCAATCCGATCCGTTGCTGTTCCCTGGTGGCTGGTCGGCTCGACTCCGGGGGAGCTGACGCAGGGTCTGCAGTCCGTAGAACAGCCCAGCGTGAGTTGCAGCTCGAACGAGCACGGCTTCGGCGGTTGCCTCGATCGTGTAGCTCTCGTTGTCCGTTGCATCTTCGGATAACACGAGGCCGATCGTGTTGGGCGTACCCGGATGGGTAGTCGTGGTTTGGGCTGGGAGAGGCAAGCCGAGCTCGAGTTCAAGCAACTCGGCGGCGTATGCTGCGAGCTGCGCCAGCTCCTGGTCGCTCTGGTCGGCGACCACGATCGCGGTGCTTTCATTCAGATCGAACGCACCGGCCTTGGGCGATATATGAGTGGGGAACGGGACGACGTTGAAGTCGGAGATGTCCGGGGAACAGGCGGTAAGTGCAGTAATAATGGCTAGATAGATCAGTCGGCGTAACATGGCAGATCGTAGGGTTGGAGGTGGCAATCCTGCTGGCGGCCCGGTGGGGCTGCCGACAGCATAATACTATAGCTCGAGGGTAACAACGAAAGGAGGTACCAGGCGTCGTAATTGACCGACACCAGCCACGACTTGACCGCTACTTGACCGCGCATCGTTACTCATGGCATAGCTAGGATTCCAGGTCCCTGTCCCCTCGAGGGATGCGGATGCGGTCCTGGTCACTTCCACCCCTCCTACGGACGAGCGATATGTTGAAGACGGTTAGGTCAGGTGGCGGTCCCAAGGAAGCGGAATCCCCCCGTCCGGAGGAGCGCCACGGCGAGAAGCGACGCGATGGAGGCGACCGCCGTAGCGGATTCGACCGCAGAACCCCGCGACGAGAGATGCGTGACACACCGGCGACTTTCTCGCCGGACGAAGCGCGCGTGATCCGGGCCAGGGTTCTGAGTGGTCGCGGGACCACCTGTCCGCGGTGTGAAGGCTGTTTTTGCTTCGGGCCGCCGGTCCTTCTTGCAGGTGGAGGGGCCGTACAGGAGGTGCGCTGTTCGGTGTGTCATCGCAGTGTGATGCTGCGAAGAACGCCGTGATGAAGGCCTTCCCCATATCTTCCTGAAACCCACCCCGCCTTTCCGGCCGTAAGGGACTGAGGAGGCAACGACAAAGCCGGAGGGCAAGCATGTCTTTGTCGGAGGACGAGATTATCGCTGGTTGGCAGGAATAAGCACTTGGCGGGTATTACTGAGGAGGTACCTGCGGTTATTGTTCGTGGATCTTTTTACTTGAACCCTTGGTCGGTGGGAGTAGACTGCTGTGGCGGATACACTCGAGCGCCTCAAGACCGCCCTCGTCGATCGCTACGCCATAGAGCGTGCGGTCGGTGCCGGAGGCATGGCGTTGGTGTACCTGGCCCGTGACCTCAAGCACGAGCGATCCGTCGCTCTCAAGGTGCTACGCCCTGAGTTGCCGATCGGACCCGACCGTTTTACCCGTGAAATAAAGCTGGCCGCCAGTCTGCGACATCCCCACATCCTCCCCGTTCACGACTCTGGGGAGGCAGAGGGATTGTTGTATTACGTGATGCCCTACGTTGATGGTGAGTCGTTGCGGGAGCGTTTGGATCGTGAGGGGCCGCTGCCAGTTGATGACGCAGTAGAGATCGTTCGTGAAGTGGCAGGAGCCCTGAGCCACGCGCATCGCCGAGGTGTGGTACACCGTGATGTAAAACCGGCGAATATCCTCCTGGAGGAGGGACATGCGGTGGTCACCGACTTTGGCATCGCTGTCGCTCTAGACGAGAGGGGCACAGAGAAGCTGACCGGGAAGGGAGTGATCGTGGGAACCGCGGCATACATGAGCCCGGAACAAATTGAGTCAGAGAGTGACGTCGACGCCCGAAGTGACATCTATAGCCTCGCATGCGTAGCTCACGAGATGCTAACCGGAGCCCCACCGTTCGATGGACGAACTCCGCTCGCTGTACTTTCGAAGCGGCTGAGCGGCCACGTAGCCCCCATTGAGCGGGATGACGTACCTCCCGCAGTAGATGATGTAATCTCCATAGCGATGGCCCTGGAGTCAGTCGACCGGCAAGGGACAGTGGAGGAGTTTGCGGCATCGTTTGCACAGGCATTGCAGCGCCCGGCAGGCCCACTGAGAATCTCTGCACCGGGCATCCACGCCGAGCAATCGATTGCGGTGCTCCCGTTCGTAAACATGAGCAACGACCCAGAGAACGAGTTCTTCAGTGACGGTATCACCGAGGATGTGATCAACGCGCTGAGTAAGGTGGGTGATCTGCGTGTAGCGTCGCGGACATCAGCCTTCGTGTTCAAGGGAACGGGCAAGGACATACGCGAGGTGGGGAAGCGCCTGAACGTAGCTACTGTGCTGGAGGGAAGCGTCCGTAAGCACGGCAACCGACTGCGAGTGACAGCACAGCTGATTGATGTCTCAACGGGTTTTCATCTTTGGTCGGAGCAGTACGACAGGGAGATGGCAGATGTCTTTGTCATTCAGGATGACATCTCATGTGCCATCGTCGAGACCCTGGAAGGAACACTGAAGCTGTCGCAGCAGGAGCGGCTAGTGAAGCCGCACACAGACAACATGGAGGCTTACAGCCTCTACCTCAAAGGACGCTACTTTTGGAACCGAAGAGGAGAGGGGTTAGCCAAAGCGAAGCACTACTTTACGGAAGCTGTGGATGAAGACCCGGCTTATGCGCCGGCGCACAGTGCTCTCGCGGACACGTTTTCGCTCCTCGGGTGGTACCGAGCCATGGCGCCTCGGAAGGCATTCCCGGTGGCCAAAAAACAGGCCATGCGGGCGATCGAGCTGGACGATCGTCTGGCCGAGGCGCATACGTCCCTTGCATTTGTACTCATGATGCACGACTGGGATTGGCCCGGTGCGGAACGCGAATTTAGACGTGCCATGGACCTGAATCCGGGTCATGCCACGACTCACCATTGGTATGCCGAGTTCCTCATGGCCATGGGCCGGCTGGACGAAGCGATTGATCATTCCAAAAAGGCACTGGAACTCGACCCGCTAGGTCTCATCATCCACGTCCTGCTCGGGATGGCGTACTATCTTGCCCGACGTCACGAAGATTCGGTCGCCGAGTGTCTCAAGACCCTCGAGATGGATCCGGAGTTCACGCCTACTTTCATTTGGCTGGGGCAGGCCTATCTGCAACTAGGTTGCTACCCGGAGGCCATTCAGGTCTTTCGCCGCGAAGTAGAGTTATCGCCGGAGCGGTCTACAACTTTGGCGTACCTCGCGGCGGCTCATGCAATGGCGGGAGAGCGTTCGGAGGCACGCAAGCAGTTGGCTGATCTGCACGATCGATCCGACGCAGCATACGTATCTTCCTTCGACTTTGCCTTAGTTCACTTTGCGCTGGATGAACACGAGGAGGGTTTCCGTTGGCTGGACTGCTCCATGGAAGAACGAGCGCCGTGGCTAGTCTGGTTACGAGTGGATCCCATGTTCGACCGCGTTCGTTCCCATCCGCGATTTAGAAATATCCTCCACGGAATGGGACTGGCTTCCTGGTAATGTGAGATTGCCACGAGCGACTAGCGTAGGCTTGGGTCGTCTGGTGTCACTCGACGCGTTCTGCGAGCTCGGATCTACTTCGAGCGGTAGTGCTGTTGCCACCACTCCTGTGCTCGCTCTCGTGTCCAATCGTGTGATGCCTGAATTCCTGCCAGACGGGTATCCAAGGCCTCAGCCGATGGCGGTCGCTCTTCGGTGTCCTTCCGTAGACAATCGAGAATCACAGCATCCAACTCCGCGGGGATGTCTTGCTGGGCATGCCTTGATGGAGGATCTGGCTCAGTGTTGATATGCTGGACCAGCATCATGGCGACTGACGGAGCCGTGAATACGGTCCGTCCGGTGAGTAGCCAAAACGCCACACAGCCTAGGGAGTAGATGTCGCTCGCTGGATCGACAGAGTCGCTGCCAGATGCCATTTCGGGTGATCCGTATGCCGGCGTTCCGACGAAGGTTCCGATTTGAGTGATCTCAACATCACCTCCTGTGGTCTCTCCTGCGCGTTTTACCAAGCCGAAGTCGAGTACCTTTACGAAGTCGTACTCTCGTCCGTAGCGACAGAGGAAGATGTTGGCCGGCTTGAGGTCTCGATGCACGAGCTCACGTTCATGGGCTTCAGCAAGAGAGTGGCATGCCTGGCGCATGACGTGTATCACTCGTTCAGGCGGAACAGCACCATGTTTCTTGACCAACGTATCGAGACTCAGACCACTCAGTAGCTCCATCACATAGTAGAATGTTCTGTTCTCGGTGAGACCGTAGTCGTACACTTCAACCGTATGAGGTGACCGCAGCAATGCCGTTGCCTGAACTTCCCGTTCAAAACGGCGGAGATGACTCTCCTGCGCGCTCCCGGAACCGCTGGGTCCATTCTCACTCCGGATCAGCTTTATAGCAGCGGGACGAGCCAGCATCTGGTGTTCGGCGCTCCAAACCTCACCCATACCTCCTTCGCCGAGCAGATCTATCAGCCGGTAACTGCCCATCCTGCGAGCCTTGTCGATATCCTTCCCCAGGCCGTAAATGACCCTGGATCCGGCGAGCGCGATGCCAACGCAGATGTAGTTCGGAAGCATCAATGGTATGAGGATCCCCGCGGGTAGTGGCTCCAAGGGTCCGGCTACGGCAATTACATACAACAGCGGTCGCATAGAAGCCGCCGCCAGAGCCGCGATGAGGGTTTTGGCGTGGGTGCTGGGCACGAGTAGCGGGAATATGACGATCCAAACCACGCTCCAGCTCATCGGCGCCATCTCTATACCAGAGGGCCATTCCGTCATGAACAGGAGACCGATGTCGATCCCGAGGGCACCTATGACCTCATAGATGAGTCCTATTTCCAGTATCCGGGTGCACTCGAAGCTGCCGCGCCGTATGGCAAAGAACAGTCCCAGCGAGAGGACAACGAAGAAGACAGCTGCGAAGTCCGCTGGGTAGACGCCGCTGTATCCCCACGTTTCCGCAAAATCCTGGGTTAGGCGCGCCGATCCGTATGCGAGTACGTAGACAATGGCATAGATCAACGCTGCCAGTCCGAGCCGGCGGGAGGATTTCTCCAAAAGGTCTCGAGGGAGACTGGAGGAGACCGGCGGCACTCCACTTGTGGGGCGTGGGGTGGATGTGTGCTTTTGAAGGAACTCTTGACTCACGATCGAGGTCCTCTCCCGAGTAGAATCGGTGCCACTCTCAGCAACACACGAATATATACTGACGTACTGGAACACATACGTCCTCCATACGGCAGTTAGCGCTCGCAAGCGAATCAGACAAGTTATGTTCCACTGAGGGGCAATCAGATGACCTTCAGGGACTGCATAAGCAGGTGGGCTCGGCCGCCGTTGGCTGCCGTAGCGGCTCTAATCGGATTGCTGTACTTGCCGGTGCCGGCTGGTGCCCAACAAGAGGGCACGCCGGCGGAGCAGAGCCGGGACAGCGCTGCAGGCCCAGGCAACACTCTTGTTCCACTCCCAGTTCTGTTCTACACGCCCGAAACTGGAATCGGATTCGGAGCACTGGCAACCTACTACTTCCGTACATCCGGCGGTGGCCTGGAGGCACGTCCGTCCTCCATTACGCCGATTCTGGTCTTTACTGCGAAGAAACAGGTCGTAGCACTGTTTCAGGGAGAAGTCTACCTGAGCCAGGAACGTTATAGACTCAAGTTCGATGCTGGCTACACCCTCTTCCCCACCAAGTTCTGGGGCATAGGCAACAACACGCCGGACGCTGCAGGGGAAGATTATACACCACGCACTGTCAATCTGGCGGTGATATTCCAACGGCAAGTCGCTCGCGGATGGTACTTGGGGGGTACTTTGCGAACCGGGTACCGGGCATTAGTCGAGGTTGAGGACGGCGGGTTGCTGGGCAGCGAAAAAGTACCGGGAGCTAACGCTGGTTGGGTGGTGGGACTCGGCTTGCTGGTCACACGAGATACGCGAGACAACACCGTATATCCGCGATCCGGGAGTTTTCACCAGTTAGGGGGATCATGGTTCAGCGGGTACTTCGGCAGTTCATACGACTATGGCAGCTTTTCCGTGGACTTGCGCAGATACTTCTCGGTATTCGGTACTCACGTGGTTACGTTTCGTGGTGTGGGTGTGGCTTCAGTGTCTGAGCCGCCGTTTGACTTGATGCCGCAGCTCGGTGGCGACGTTTTCCTCCGCGGCTATTTCGGAGGCCGCTATCGCGACCGACAGTTGTTGGCGTTACAAGGTGAGTACCGGGTGCCTGTTTGGTGGAGGCTTGGGTTGGTAGGGTTCGCCGGGATGGGTCAGGTGGCTGATAGGTGGGGCGACATCGAGTTGGAGGCCTTCCATCCCAGCGCCGGCGTCGGGATTCGGTTCCAGCTGAATCGCACCGAAGGCCTGAACATCCGGGCCGACTACGGGTGGGGATTCGATACTGGAACCACCGGTTTCTACTTGAGTGTGGGAGAGGCCTTCTAAGTACTATCCCTCGGGTGGAGGAGGACCATCCCCAGTCCCCTCGAGCATGATCGGGTATTCCGAAGTAAAACCTACATGTCGGTGTCCACCTGTTTCCAGTGCGGTTCGTCTGACGTGAGCCAGGTACAGCCGCCCGGTGCGTGTGAGTCTCCAGTATTGATTCGCATCTTTGGCGTGGCGTCTCCGCCGCGACGGCCTGACCAGCCCTAGAGCCATGAGGTCAGTCAGCCAGAGGTTGATGTCATGCAAGGGAACCACCCAACGCGCCTGGATACCTCCCGGATCTAGCTCACACACTCCAATGGGTATGTACTCGGACGCTGCGGAAGTCGATGTTTCGACTGCTAATTCGGGGGCGAGACGTTGGAAGAAATCGTACAGCGACATCTCTACAGGTTTGCCCCACGTGGAAGCGGCACGTTCCCACAGTGGAATCAGGATCCTGTTGGCCTCTAAAGAGCTCGACATCGATTCCAGGCGAGCCACTTGCCGTCCTTCACGTTCTGCCACCGACGGAAGCTCCTTGCGTAGCTCAGCATTCTCCTTAGCCAGTCGGGCCAGCTCGGTCGCAACCTCATCGCCAGGCAGGACTTTCGCCGAAACCCAGCCCGGACGCCTAAATGCATCGATCAACCTGATGAGAGCTTCTGCGGATGATTCGGTACTGCTGTCTAGTTTCTCCACCGTACAAACCGGGCTGGCTTGAAGCTTCTCGAGGAAGCCGAGGACATCCTTGGGTGCCGATGACTGGCTCTCGCCGCCCACAACGACCAGGCATAGCAGTGGCACGCTGTGCTCGACCGCAAGATCGCACGCCAACTTGACCCGCTCCAGAGAGGTGTCTGATGATTCCGACTCGAGCGCCATGAGAACTACCAAGTAGTCGCTCCGGTCGATGTGCCGCCTGAGGGTGCCAAGCTCCCTGTCGAGCAGGCGGGTGGCAGTGAGGTCCACGGGAAAGTGACCCATTTCCACTACCGCCTTCTCCAGCTGCGCTCGCTCGGCTCCAAGTTCCGCGCCCACGGAGACTATCGTCACCTGGTACCGCACATTCATGGCAGCTCCCGTTCTGCAGGTTCAGTCGTCCGCGCTCCTCGCCCGTGCCGACAAAATACGCGCTGGGGTGTTCAAGAGCCACCAGTAGTGAGAGAACGGCTGGATCTCTCACAATTAGGGTACCTGGCACCCAGGTCGGTCGGTATATTCGCCGGGGAGAGAATCATCTATGAAAACGAGTTCATTCCGTCCTCTCGTAGCCGCCGCCACAGCGTTGCTCTCCTCGCTTGGCTGCAGCGGCGTGGAACACACCAGACCCAACGTGATCCTCTTTGTCGTCGACGATCTCGGTTGGGTGGATATGGGTGTCTATGGGAGCCCCTTCTACGAGACCCCGAGGATCGACAGGTTGGCCTCGCAGGGGGCTCGGTTTACACAGTTCTATGCGGCAAGTCCCGTCTGTTCGCCGACACGCGCCAGTCTGATGACTGGGAAGGATCCGGCACGCCTGAATCTCACCAACTGGATCGGGGGAGAGCAGCGCGGCCGGTTGCTCCAGGCCGCGTACGTCCGCGAACTGAGGCTCGAGGAGTTCACAATAGGCGAAGCGTTCCACGAAGCTGGGTACGCTACGGGATTCATCGGCAAGTGGCATTTGGGGTCGGAACCGTACTATCCCGAGCATCAAGGATTTGATGTGAACATAGGTGGGCACGCTGCGGGTCAACCGGGATCGTATTTCTTTCCGTATGAGAATGAACGGCTGCCGTGGTCGAATGTTCCGGACCTTGAGGACGGTGAGGAAGGTGAATACTTGACCGACCGGCTCACGGACGAAGCCCTGAGCTTCATTGAAGCCAATCGAAACGGCCCCTTCTTCTTGGTGCTGTCGCACTACTCAGTGCACACTCCCCTGCAGTCGAAGGCCGACCTCGAGATGAAATATGAGAACAAGGCGGCCTCGATGTCGGAGACCGAGCGCCCTAATTTCGTCATGGAGGGCACGACCGCGACTACGAGAACAACTCAAGGCCACTCAGTGTACGCAGGCATGATCGAGAGTACCGACGAGAGTGTAGGACGGCTGATGGACAAGTTGTACGATTTGCAGATCTCGGACAACACGATCGTCGTGTTCGTGTCGGACAACGGTGGCCTGAGTACGCTTGCAGGACGTCGAACGAGCATGCCAACCGCCAACGTTCCACTGCGAGCCGGTAAGGGCTGGCTCTATGAGGGTGGGATCCGGGTGCCGCTCATAGTCAGGTGGCCCGGTGGTGGGATGCACGGGCGTACCATCGACCAACCGGCCGTGACCACCGATTTGTATCCGACATTGCTGGAGATGGCCGGTCTCAACACCAACCCCCAGCAGCACCGTGATGGCGTCAGCCTAGTGCCTCTACTGCGCGGAGTCGGTGATTTCGATCGCGGGCCGATATTCTGGCATTTCCCGCACTACCACGGGTCAGGGAATGTTCCCTCAGGTGCCGTCCGAGTTGGCAGCTACAAATTGATCGAGTGGCTCGAAGACGGTCGAATCGAACTCTACGACTTGGATCTCGATATGAGTGAGTCGACGGATCTGGTCACTCAGATGCCAGAGAAAGCTGCAGGCCTGTTGGAACTGCTGCAGGAATGGCGTCAATCGGTAGATGCTGGCATGCCAAGACCAAATCCCGACTGGGAAGAAGTTGGTGTGGCGCAGCCAAAGAACGGAAGTGGACAATGAGGCCAGTCTACTTGTTGCTGGTCCCGGTCGGTCTAATTGCAGCAGCTGGATGTGGGTATACAGATGATTCTGCAGACGACATGGAGCGGATGGCACAGCGAGTGCGTGGGGAATTCGAGCACGCGTGGAGTGGGTACAGGCAATACGCATGGGGGCACGATGCTCTGAGGCCCTTATCCAACAGTCACCGTGACTGGTACGACCAATCGTTGTACGCCTTGCGCATGTAACAATGTCCGAGGCGTAGTGCATTGCAGTAGAGAGGACAACAGGATGCAGAAGAGAGCACTAGTGATTCACCCGGATGACAATGTGGCGAACTTGA
>JBDGZZ010000086.1:0-13916 GCA_039588335.1 Gemmatimonadota bacterium
GAGCGTGATGGGCGAGAACTACGCCGGCGTTGTGTTGATCTGGACAACAGGGGCCATCGGGGCCAGGCCCCGTGAGTGCCTGCCAGGCGACTAGCTCAGCCGTTATCTGAAACCACCATCCGGACCGAGGTGCCGCGTCCCAGTTCGCTCTCAACCTTGATCGAGCCGCCCCAGGACTCCACGAGCCTCTTGCAAATCGCCAGGCCTAGACCCGTCCCGCTCGTAGTAGTAGAGAACTGAGGCTCAAACACCAGAGGGATCACCTCCCGCGCGATCCCGGCGCCGTTGTCGCGCACCACGATTACCGCTGCTCCGGCGGCGTCACGCCCAACCGTTATGTTGACCTCTGTCGCCCCCGCGTCCCGTGCGTTTTCTATCAGGTTGACCAGGACTTCCTTCACTTCGTCCTTCCTCACTCGCGCGAAGACCGCACCGTCGTCATCCACATCCACCGAAGTGCCATCCGCCAAGGAATAGAGTTCGGCAGTGTCTTTCGAGATGGCCCCTAGGTCAGCCCTGGCGAGCGGCTCAGCCTCGGCTGGAGGCGCACCAAACCGGCTGAATGCTCGCGCTATCGCATCCAACCGTTCGATCTCTGCCAGGATCTGCCTCGCCGTCTTGTCCAAAGTGTCCTCGAAATCGCCCCGCCCGTCTCTGAAGGTCCGCTGTAGGTGTTGGACACCCAGACGGATTGGAGTCAGCGGGTTCTTGATCTCGTGTGCCACTTGGCGCGCCAATTCGCCCCAGGCCAGGATGCGCACCGCCCTGGTCAATTCGGTGGCGTCGTCCAGTGCGAGCACACATCCACCAGGCTGGCCTCGGATAGCTGTTACATGGGCCCTGATCTGCTTTGTCCCGACTACGAATTCCTTGGTTTCCGCCTCACGGGACTTGCTCATGAACTCTCGCAGCCAACGCCACACCGGGCCCCATTCCCCTCCTCCGGGTGCGTACACATGAGCGCCGGCTGGCAGTGGCGCACCAAGCAGCAACTCTGCCCTCGGGTTGGCTATCGTCACACGGAGCTCGCGGTCGACCGCGACAACACCGGTCGCCACATTGCGCAACACCGCTGCGGTCCTCCGCCGAGCCGTGTTCAGTGCCGATTGACTGGCATCTACATCATGCGCCATCCGCTCGAAGGCCTCCACCACAGGCACGAACTCAGTGGGCACTCCTGGCTCGAATGGCGGCACGGGATCGCCACGGCCCACGGCCACCGCAGCACCACGCAACGCCCGCACGGGGTAAGCCAGCGACCGCGCCGCAACGCCAGCCAACACGACGGCGGCTGACAGCCCTAACAGGGTAGCCAGCAAGAGCAGGTACAGCAGATCCTCTTGGTCGCTCAGTATGTCCAACACGTCGACCAGCCTAAGGGCCGCCAGGGCTGTGCTACGCGTGCCAAATCCGCTCAGATCTCGATAACCGGCGCGGGTGGGCTGGCCCCCGACGAGCACGTCGGCTGTCACCTCCAGCTCATCGCGCAGTGCCAACTGGCGGTACACTGCCGTTGGCATATACCGATCCACCAGACCAAGCTCGGAGAGAACCTCCGGACTCGCCCCCCGCAGCCTGCCACCCGCGTACCACAAGAGATCCGCGTTCAGCCCCGCGGCCAGCCCGGTGAGTGAGTCCTCCAATTCCGCTTGGGTCAGTCGGTCGAAGCCACGAGCCATTGTCACGGCGTCACTCAGCGTCTCCTCTATCAGGAGGTCCCCGCGGCGAACCGCATCGGCCCTGATCCGCGCAAATGACCACACCGCGTAACCCAGGGTTGGGAGAACGAAGAATCCGGCAAGCGCTATGGTGAGCCGAGTTCGGTAGGATCTGAGTTGGGCCAGCTCCCTCAGCAAGGGCGGTACCGAGAGCCTGCCGCTCAACGCTTCACCGGCGAACCAGAGCAGCCCCACCAGGAGGATGTTCCAGAATATCAGGAGCACTCCTCTGACCAATGAGGGTACGATACCCGACAACGGAATCTGAATGTGGAGGTGGCGCGGCCCACCAGGTAGATAGATTGGGTCTCCTTCGTAATCTCTGAATATCGGGATGACCTCGCCGCGTATGGTCCATCCCTGCCGGCGCCACGAAATCCGATCACTCTCTGCGTATTCAGATTCCCGCGACGCCTCGCTCAGAACCATGGAGTACGGCGCGCTGAAACGGCGTTCCCCTCGAAGAAACCGCGCCAGCCGAACCGGCTGAATCAGGCGGGATTGAGGGCCAACACCGATCGTGACCACCGAGCTGTCGGCCAGCGGCACCGCCAGCACATATAGTGATGGTGGCTGAACAACGTGATCCAGCTGCTGCATGGAGCGATTCCTGGCGTTCGCTGCGATCGCGCGCAGTAGTGCGCGACTCAAGTTGAGTTCTGCCAGGTCGAGTCGAGCGAATTCTCTGACGCCGAGTTCGGCTTCCGGGTCGGCCCCCCAACTCGACAACGCGGCAGGGTAATCCTCCGCGCTGAGACCGGAGCGCCTCCAAGCCTTGAACAGAGCCGTCGCAGTACTGGGCGCTTCCGTCAGCTCCATCGTCTTTCCAAAGCGATCCAGGCGTGTGATCACGTACGGGTCTCCCCCACTCGCCCTCACGGCGTCTCGCTCGGCCAGGAGCTGCCGGCCGGCGACCACCTCCCCCCAGGTCAGTGAAGCGGCTGCGGCGCCGGACACTGTCGCTACCACTGCTACCATCCGCACTTTCGGCGCGGGAAGAACCGCCAATAGGATCGCCGGTAGCCATAGAACTGAGTACCATACCGGCCACCCGATCGTGGGAGTCCAAGCTACCAGCCCCAGAACCGCGCAGCCTCCAGTCCAAACCACCGCTATCCACGCGGTTACCTGTGGTGCAGCCAACTCCGCACGGCCACGAACGAGGATCGCGGCCGCCAGCAGAAGTGCTGCCCCAGCTACGGTCAGGGTTGTCTCCCAGCCCAGCCACAGCCCCAAGCCAATTTCAGTCGTAGGCGGGGTTATTCCGCCGGCCAGGTACTCCATGGCGCCTGGGTAGATAAGAACCAGAATCGCAGCGATCAAGACACCGACGGTATGTCGTGGCACGCCACGGCGAGCGACGCCAACCAGTGCTAGCACAATCAAAGCCGAGGTCGCCAGCAAGCTGCCCGCTGAAGCCGTAATGGGCCCGAGCAAGTCCAAGTAATAGGTGGCCGATGAGAATAGCTGTGAGATCATCAACCTGCCGCCAGCCGGAGTGAACAGAAACAGAGCTGTGACCACTACGAGACCGAGCCATCGCGCAAAGGAAGGTCCGCAGATCACCAGCAGGGCTAGCGTGGCGATCACCACCCATGTGGCCCGTGTGGCACCCCGGGCCTGGACCTGGAGTTTCGCCGTGCCTTGATCGGGTGGAGCCGTGATCACACTAAAAAGGGTGTCGATACCCAGATCAGTCTCGAGTTTGTAATCGAAGACGTATTCCTCGACCGATTCTCCCAGCGGGGCGTGAAACTCTAGCGAGGCGCCGGAGTTTCGCCGGAACTGTTCCGCGAGGGTGCCTTCACGATCTGGTACGGCGCTGTCGGCGGCCAGCACTACCTGACCGATCCCGATATACGATCCCTCCTGGCGCTGGGCTTCGAGAACCACGTAGAATGGTGTGATGCGAGCGGAGAGTTCCTCACCCGATAGGACCGGATCGAGGCGGTGCCGGCCCGCCCACGCCAGGGCATTTCCGGAGGTGTCGAGTAGCACGACACCTCGCTCGGGCCCGCCCAATCCCAGCGCCCGCTCGAGCGCGAGGAATGCCACCTCAGGATTGGCGCCGATTACGCTGATGGCAGAGTCGGCCAGGGATCGGGCCATGTCTGTCGCCGCGTTCAACGACGCTGTCAGCTCGGCCTCGTCGATGAGCCCGTCTCTCATCTCCGGCCAGCGCGTTTCAATAGCCCGGACTCGTATAGAGGTGTCCATCACGGTGGCCGACGCAGCCATGGCAGATAGGGCAACAACCACATGCATGACTCGCCTTCGCAGGAACGCGATTGCCAGGGAGACGAATCCCAGCACTACCGCTGCCGCGGCCCACTGGAGACCCGGTACCAGAAGCCACAGGCCAACCGCCACACACTGCAGCCCGACCGCCACTTCCCAGACAGACACTCGGTCAAGCCGATGAACGATACCAGCGATTCTCAACGTAACCCTCTATATCTCAAGCGCTTGACTCCTACTCGAGTGCGCGAGATCTTGATGCGCGACCCCAGATTAATAGTCCCGGTCGGCACAACTGAACAGCACGGCCAGCATCTCCCGCTGGGTTGTGACACGGCCATTGTCGAGCGTTTAGCCGATGAACTGTCGGCCGAGTTTCAAGTTCTGCGGGCCCCAACAATAGAATATGGGGTAAACGCCGCGACAAAGGTGTCTTACCCCGGTGCCGCCTCACTGAGTCGCAAGACCCTGCACCGGATGATGAACGATCTCGTCGGAGCCTGGGAGGCTGGCGGAGTCGAGGAGTTCATAGTCATCACCGCCCATGGGCAAGACCCTCATCAAGAGGCCTTGAGCACGCTACATGCGCGAGACGCCAAGGTTCGCACCGTAGACATCTTCGCGGTTCCGCTCCAGAGCGAATTCGGCGACGCTCGCCTGCCGGTACACGGGGGAGAGATGGACACCTCGCTGCTCATGTATGTCGATGCCGGACTGGTCGACATCAAACGCGCCACAGACTATACGCCCTCCCGTGGGTCGATTCGACGCTACATCAAGGGTTTGCCGAAAGCGATACCCCACGACTCACCAGGATCTTTCGGTCACCCAAGTTTGGCTTCGCCCGAGAAAGGTGAAAAGTTGTATCATTTCATCTATGAGCGGATCGCCACCCGAGTATTCGGCCGGGACGGATCGGACGGCTAGCTCGTGAGGAATCGAAACGCGACGCGCTTTCGTTGCCGGCACGTGTCACCTCCACTCCTCGCGATAGCGCTGGGCCTGCCGTTACTTGCCGACCCGGTGTTCGGTCAGGGACGCATTCTGGACCGGGCCATCTTCTTCATCAAACGCGGCTCGGAAGTGGTGGGACGTGAGGAGTTTGTGCTCCGGACGGGACGTGCGTCAGGCCAAGGAGACGGCTTCACCATTTCTGCCAGAGCTTACTATCCGGCAGACAGGTCAACGCCCATCATGGTATCGACCATACAGTTCGGGCCCGACTCCCTGCCCACCGCCGCTCGACTCGATCTGGATATAGAAGACCGGCCAAGTGTGTTCGTGTCACTCGAGCTCAGGCGTATCACAGTTCGCACGGTCACGCCCAGCGGGGAGTCGGCGCGGCAGTTCCCCGCCGTGGACCGCGCGTTGCTGCTGGACGAGTTCCTCATATCCCCCTACGCCCTGCTTCCTTCCGGCGGTGAGGGATCACTCACAACGGTGGATGCTCGATCGGGTGACCGAGAAGTCCTCGATCTGGTCAACCTAGGTATGGAAGTCACGACCGTCCAAGACGCCTCTGTTTCACTGCAACACCTGATCCTGGGCACCGGAAACTCAGCCAGACACCTGTGGTATGACGACCTTGGCCGGCTCATCAAAGTATCGATCGGGTCGGACTTGACCGCCACCAGGTCCTTCAACCCCTAGCGAGCCATATCAGCAGGGACACTGTGGCGATTTGCAGCCCCTAGACACCTGGCGCCGCCCGCCTATAATGCCTCTTCGCACTTGATGTCTCGGGTTGAAACCTCTCACTCGAAGCGGCCGTATGTCTGAGTGGACTGCAACCATCTTTTCACAACAGAAGGCATAGTCATGAAACGCTCCGCAATGGTCCTGCTCGTTTCGGTGGCGTTGGGTGTTCCTTGCACCTCGCTGGCCCAGGACCTGCTTCCGACCGTCCCGCAGAGCCTGTCTCTCCGTGATGCTGTGGACCTCGCGACCCAGTACAACCCAGGTTACCGGCAGACCCAGAACAACCATGGGCCGGCCGTGTGGGGTGTACGTAACGCCTACGCCTCTTTTCTTCCGACGTTTAGCGTAAGCGGAAGGGCGTCCTACTCCGGAGCGGGTACCCAGAACTTCCTGACCACCTCGTTCCAACAGCCATCCGCAACGATCGGATCCGGTTATTCGATGGGCTTTAACCTCACGCTCAACGGCCGGACATTCCTGCAACCCAGTCTGTCACAGGCTCAACTCAGGGCTGCTGATGCCACGATCGAGGGCGCCGAGATCAACCTCGAGTCGACCGTTCGGGGACAATACCTAGCTGTCCTCGAGGCGCAGGCCCAGGTGAACCTGGCCGACCTCGAGGTGACGCGCAACGAAGAGTTTCTGCGCTTGGCCCAAGCCCGTTATGAAGTGGGTCAGAACACAATTCTGGACGTACGGCAGGCCGAGGTGTCCCTCGGCCGGGCGGAAGTCGATCGCTTGATGTTCCGGCAGGCCGTAATCGTCGAGAAGCTGCGACTGTTTCAGCAAATGGGTGTTCCGGCTCCGGAAGATCCATCCGTGGTCGTGCTGACCGATACGTTTCCGATCGCGGAGCCGAGTTGGCAACTGGACGCCTTGATGGGGGACGCACAGGCGGCGAACCCCGATCTCTTGTCGCTCAGGGCACAGGAATCGGCAGCCAAGGCCAACGCGAGGGCGGTCAAATCCGATTGGTTGCCGTCGCTGTCATTCTCGGCAGGCTGGTCCGGATTCACCCAACAATTCACCGATCCGGACCCGTTCATCAACAACACCGTCAACAGTGCTCAGATAGCAACTGCGCGCAGCCTGCAAGATTGCGACCTTCACAATGACATTGTCGCGGGGTTGGCGACTCCAACGGTGGACCCACGCGACTGCTCAGGATTCTTGTTTACGCCGGAAGACGAAGCTGCGCTTCGTCAGGACCTCAGGCAGCAAAATGATGCGTTTCCGTTTAGTTTCACCAGCCAGCCGTTTGGTGCGAGCATGTCGGTTTCGCTGCCCATCTTCACGCAGTTCAGCCGACCGCTTCGCAACTCTCAGGCATCGGCCCAAGCCGATGATGCCAAGGAGGCCGTGAGGGAGTGGGAACTGTTGGTTAGGACCGCGGTCACGCAGGCATTTTATGGGATGCTCGCTGCATACGAGGGGATCGGCATTCAAGAACAAAGCAGGGTTGCCGCCCGCGAAGGCCTTCTCCTGGCAACTGAGCGCTACCGGGTCGGCTCGGGAACATTCTTCGAGCTTCTCGACGCACAACTCAGCCTCCAGACAGCAGAGCGTGACTACATCAACGCGGTCTACGCTTATCACCGGTCCATAGCGACGCTAGAGGCCGCTGTCGGACGACCGCTCCGATAGGGAATAGGAAGACGACAATGTCAGGAAAGAAGAAACTGCTCATAGGTGGCGCCGGTGTTGTGGTCGTCGTCGCACTCATCGGGCTGAATGCATCGAGGTCCGAGAGTGCTACATCGGTCCGCCTGGAGGCAGTCGAGCACCGCTCACTGGTGGCCACTGTCACGGCGAGCGGTCAGGTAGAACCGACGCGCACAGTCGACATCAGTGCCGACATAACGGGTCGCATAATCAACCTCCCTGTGGACGAAGGGGACTGGGTCGAACAAGGAGAACTGCTGGTTCGGATTGATCCTTCGCAGTATGAGGCAGGCGTCGCAAGATCGCGTGCTGGTCTGTCATCGGCCGAGGCGTCGGCGCTTCAGGCGGAGGCAAACCGGAATCAGGCAGTGCGCGCGCTCGACCGCTCGATGGAGTTGAAGGGAAGAGACTCGACTCTCGTCTCGGACGAGCAATTGGAGCAGGCACAGACTAGCTACGATGTGGCTGAGGCGATCTTGACGTCCGCTCAACATCAGGTAGAACAGGCAAGGGCGGCACTGCAAGAAGCGGAGGAGCAATTGGCAAAGACGGTCCTTCGAGCTCCCATGTCGGGACAGATCACGCGGCTCGTGGTTGAGCAGGGCGAAGTTGCAGTTCCCGGGACCTTCTCCCGGGAGACGGGTCTCCTCATGACTGTGAGTGATCTCTCCGTGATCCAAGTGAACGTTCGTGTAGACGAGACGGACGTCGTTCGGCTGCATCTTGGAGATTCGACTGAGATCGAAATCGACGCCTATGCGGACAGACCGTTCACAGGGCGCGTGACGAGGATCGCTCGGAGTGCCGTTCGAGTGGCTGCCGCCGGCGGAACCGGAGATCAAGCGGTTGACTACGACGTGGAGATCACACTGGACGACCCGCCAGCGGACATTCGACCGGATCTCTCAGCCACGGCAAAGATCGTCACTGCCACGCGTGATAGCGCCTTGAGCATTCCCATCATTGCGCTAACCGTTCGCGAACACAAACCCATATCGACGGAAACCGCGCCGGCGGACACAACGGAAGTCGAAACAGAGGGTGTATTCATCGTGCTCGAGGGGATCGCACAGTTTCACCCGGTGACTGTCGGAATTGCCGGTGAAGAGCACTTCGAAGTCATCGAGGGTTTGTCCTTGGGAGACACGATCGTCGCCGGCCCATATCAGACCATCCGCGATCTCCGAGACAGCAGCCGAGTACGCGAAACCGGGGCGTCGTCCTCTGTAACTGAAGGTGGATCGTGAGGGATCTGACCTGTGTCCGATGCCCGGCTTTGCCAGATGGGGCTATTCACTCCGACACGCTAATGGAAGCTGCATAAGTAAGTTATGCCCTTCCGGGAAGCTATCCGTCTCGCCCTTCAGGTCATTTGGACGCAGAAGATGAAGAGTTTCTTTGCTGTCATCGGAGTCTTCATCGGCGTGATGTTCCTGATTGCAGTCGTCACAGTAGTCGAGGGCATGAATCGGTATATGACCGATCAGGTAGCCGGCAACTTCCTCGGGGCCAACACGTTCCAGCTTCGGCGCTACCCCGACTTCAATGTCGGCAACATTCCGCGCGAGACCTGGCGCGAGTGGAGGCGGCGCCCACGGATTGAATACGATGACGCGCGCGCCGCTGCGGCAGCGCTCACCGTACCTGCCGTCACCGCATGGGAGTCTGTCGCCGGTGCGGAGGTCGCGTACCGGGACAGGTCGGCACGGATTCGTGTCATCGGTGCAACCGAAGAATACTTCGAGTTGAGAGATTGGAAGATCGAGCAGGGCCGGGCATTCAGCCCACAGGAAGCACGGAACGGATTACCTGTGGTAGTCATCGGGAGCGTAGTGGCCGAGGGTCTGTTCGAGGAGCTCGATCCACTCGGCCGTGAGATCACGATCCGAGGACTACCCTATCGAGTGATCGGCGTAGTGGAAAGCCAGGGAAGCATATTCGGCATGTCACTGGACGAGTTCGCGGTCGCGCCGGCATTGTCACCAGTGAAACGCTTCGTGAACCCTCCGCGTGTTGTGGACATCTTCTTGGTCAAGACCCAATCCGTGGAGGACATGGAAACTGCGATGGCAGATGTAGAGGCTGTGATGCGCAGCCGCCGGGGCTTGAGGCCGGCCCAGACCAACACTTTTGCGGTTGAGTCGGCAGCAGGTGTCTTGGACTTCTGGGGACAGATCAACGCGATCCTGATGACCGTGCTCCCGATGTTGGTCGGCATTTCCTTGGTAGTCGGCGCAATCGTCATCATGAACATCATGCTAATGTCGGTGTCTGAACGGACTCGTGAAATTGGGATCCGGAAATCACTAGGCGCGCGGCGCCGCGACATCCTGCGGCAGTTCCTCGTAGAGGCAGCAACGTTAGCCACACTCGGAGCAGCAATCGGGGTCGCTGCTGGACTCGGCCTCGCCTTCATAGTACGGGCAACAACATTCATGCCGGCTACCGTTGCTCCAATGTGGATCGCCGTTGCAGTAGCACTCGGTGCAGGTGTCGGGATTATCGCCGGTCTCTATCCCGCGGCCAGGGCAGCCAGACTCGACCCTATCGAAGCCATGCGACAAGAGTGAACCATGACGCAACTATTTGAAGGCGTGGGAGTCGCGATCGGAGCGTTGAAGGCCAACAAGGCTCGTGCTGCACTCACGATCCTCGGCATTGCCATCGGCGTCATGGTGGTCGTACTCATCGGATCGGTGATCACGGGAATTAACAGCGGCGTCGAGGACATCTTCAACCAGCTAGGACCACGCACGTTCTTCGTTCAGCGATCACCCCAGACAGGTGTCGTTTTTGACGACAGCGATTGGTACCGCTCACCCCCTCTCACACTGCAGGAAGCAGATCGAATCACAGAACTCGAATCGATCTCGCTGGTTGTCGTAGAAGAGTACGCCAGTCGGGACGTGCAATTCGAAAACGAATCCCTGAGTTCGGTTGAGGTGAGAGGCCGGAGCGCCGGTTGGCCTGCAGTTTCAGGTGGAGACATCCATCCGGGGCGATCTTACACCTCACTGGAATCGGCCGCCAGCACCCGCGTAGTCGTTATCAATCAGAAACTGGCGGACGACCTGTTCGGCCTCAGGGACCCGATCAGACACAAGATCAAAGTTGGCGGCGTACCGTTCCGTGTGATCGGTGTCTACCAACCACCGCCCGACATCTTTGGACAGGGAAACCGGCCACTGGTCATCATACCACAAGGTGCGTTCAACAAGTACGTGCGCACGTGGCGCGCGGACCTCTTCTTCTACGTTTCACCTGCCGAAGAAGTATCGGTCCACCAAGCTACGGAAGACGTTACAGTTGCGCTCAGGTCGTTCAGGGGATTGGGGCCGCGTGACGACAATAACTTCGGAATCGTAACGCAGGACAAGGCTCTTGAGAACTGGGATCAGATCACAGGTGTGATCTTTCTAGTGATGCTGGTCCTGTCCAGTGTTGGGCTCATGGTGGGCGGCGTAGGAGTTGTCGCCATAATGATGATTTCGGTAACCGAGCGTACCCGAGAGATCGGAGTACGAAAGGCAATCGGCGCCAGGCGCCGTGAGATCCTGTGGCAGTTCCTGGTCGAGGCGGCGACACTGACCTTGATCGGTGGAGCAATAGGACTCGCCGTAGGGACATCGATCAGCGTTCTGGTAGAGGCTCTGTCGCCTCTTCCCGCCAGTGTCCCGCTCTGGTCCGTAATCGCAGCGCTTGCAGCATCCGTGTTTACCGGCGTCCTGTTCGGGA
The DNA here is from genome assembly GCA_039588335.1 of Gemmatimonadota bacterium. GTDB lineage: Bacteria > Gemmatimonadota > Gemmatimonadetes > Gemmatimonadales > GWC2-71-9. Next base: position 11,052 of record JBDGZZ010000086.1, read on the forward strand.
TCTACCCGGCAGCCAAAGCCGCAAGATTGGATCCGGTGGAAGCTCTGAGATACGAGTGAGCGTGTGGCCCATGCCACACAGTGAGCATGGGCGAGATTCGGCAACAATGAGGCATCCCTCGACCCTCCGGTAACCATCGATGCCGATCACTGAGGCCCTCCGCATCGCGCTCAACTCCATTGCCGCTCACAAGCTGCGCTCCTTCTTCACGCTGCTTGGCATCATCGTTTCGGTCGGTTTTCTAGTGGCGGTAGTCGCCATCATTCAGGGAATGAATGCGTATGTGAGCGACAAACTGGCAGGGGCCATTGTGGGGACCAATGCATTCCAGATACGGAGACAGCCGATCGCAATCGGCCAGCTCGACGATGAGGAGTGGCGTGACATTCAGCAGCGGCCGATCATAGACGAACGCGACGCGGAGTTCGTGCAGCGGGCACTGCCCGACGCCGTTGCCATCGCCATGCAATCCGGCTTTCCTACGCCCCTCATCGACGTTCACTGGGGAAATCGCACGGTTGGAGACGTCTTCATCTTCGGAGTGACCGCCCCGTATCAGGCCGTACAGGACTACAGGTTCGCTGCCGGCGAAGCGTTGAGCGACATAGACGTGAGAGAACGGCGTTACGCCGTAGTCTTGGGATGGGACGTTGCAGACAAACTCTTCGGTGATCCACAGTATGCCGTGGGTAAGTCGATCCGAGTGGGTCGGCTACCGGTAACGGTAAGAGGTGTCACGGAGAAGAAGGGAACTGTTCTCGGGCAATCGTTCGACAGCTTTGCCCTCATGCCTTTTTCGACGTTCGAGAGTGTCTATGGAAGACGGCAAACGATGACCATATCGGTGAAAATGCCACCCGGCACCGGTGTGGAGGAAGCAATGCGTCGTGGAGAGGAAGCGATGCGCGTCGCCCGCCGACTACGCCCTGGAGAACCCAACAACTTCGCTGTTGACAAGGCCGACGCTCTGGTCGAGTTCTGGACCAACTTGACTCAGGTACTGTTCACGGTAATCCCGGCCGTCGTGGCAATCGGACTGATCGTCGGCGGGATCGTGATAATGAACATCATGCTGATGTCCGTCAGAGAAAGGACCCGAGAGATCGGAATCCGGAAGTCGCTTGGAGCGCGACGCAGAGACATCCGGCGTCAGTTCCTATCGGAGGCAATCACACTGGCATGCCTGGGAGGTGCGCTCGGTGTCGTCGCTGGCTGGGCATTGGCGACTCTGGTGTCGGTCGTTTCTCCGTTGCCCGCTAAAGTCACACCTTGGTCGATATCGGTCGCGCTCGTACTGGGGGCAACGATTGGTATCGTGTTTGGCGTCTATCCCGCTGCGCGAGCCGCGCGACTCGATCCTGTTGTCGCGCTACGGCAGGAGTAAGCATGCGACTGGAGACCCTGCGTGAGGGAGTAGTGATTGCGGTTGTAGCGATCGGCAGCAACAAGCTTCGTTCGGCGTTGACGATCCTGGGTGTAGTGATCGGAGTTTCGACCGTGATGGCGATGGCCTCTATCGTTGAGGGACTCCGCTCGCAGATCATCCGCACCATTGAGGTGGCAGGACCAACGACATTCTATGTGGTTCGCTTCTTTTCCCAAAGCCCACTCAACCCCGATGCACTCCCTAAAGAGGTCCGGATTCGCCCGGTGCTGGAATCAGAAGAGGCTGACGCAATCAGACGGCTGCCAGGAATCAAGTACAGCGGGATATGGATACAGATGTTCCAACGTATGGAGTACCAGGGCACCCGGACACAGCTGGTGACGATCTATGCAGCAGATGACCGATACATGGAAATTGCCGGTGGTACTTTGCTCACAGGACGGTTCTTCCTGGAGAGTGAACAACGCAGTGGACATGCAGTTGTCGTATTGGAAGAGAAATTCGCGTTGAGACTATTCGGTCAACTGGACCCGGTACAACAACAAGTTAGAATCGGCGGGCGACCGCTGCGTGTGATCGGCGTGTATAAGAATCCGGATAATATCTTCCAGCCGCCGACTCAGGAGATCGCTGCAATCGTCCCTTACGAGACTGCGCACCGGTACTTCCGCTACGATGAGACAAATGCCCTGTGGATTGTGGTCAAACCCGAGCATGACGTTACCGTGGAGGACGCCCAGGCAGCGGTAACGGTAGCGCTGAGGCGTCATCGCGGGCTTCGGCCCGGCGATCCAGATACCTTCGACCTCATTACTCAAGATCAGATACTCGATATCTTCAACCAACTGACTGGAGTGTTCTTTCTGGTCATGGTGACATTGTCGAGCGTAGCACTGATGGTCGGCGGCATCGGTGTGATGGCCATCATGATGGTCTCAGTCACCGATCGCACCCGAGAGATCGGAGTACGCAAGGCGGTTGGCGCAACCCGCCGTGAGATCCTATGGCAGTTCCTGGTCGAAGCGGCGACGCTCACACTGCTAGGAGGCATCTTCGGCGTAGTACTAGGGATCGGGGCAGGAGAACTCCTCAAGAGCGTCCTGGGATTCGACGCTGGAGTCCCAGTTTGGAGCGCAGGCCTGGCGTGTGCAGTCTCTGCCGGTATCGGCCTGGTCTTTGGCTTGCTGCCCGCGAACCGAGCTGCCAAGTTGGATCCTGTGGAGGCATTGAGATACGAGTGATCCGTGCTCGTGGGCGGGAGTGTCGCCCACCTTGTGACGACTACGCACCACATCTTGAACCAGAGAGGACCGGAGACAGCACCGAATGAGTGATCAAGTAGACCTGTTGGCCATCGCAGCCCACCCAGACGACGTAGAGCTCACGTGTGGCGGTACTCTCACAAAAGCAGCGAGAGCCGGCCACACGACAGGCATCATCGATTTGACGAGGGGTGAAACAGGCACGAGGGGGACACC